>JANXRL010000121.1 GCA_025352985.1 Verrucomicrobiota bacterium | reverse complement strand
GCCGTTCACACGGCGTCAGCTGCCGGTAGTTTTTCTTACACACACATGGTCTTCCGGCTTCGCCGAGGCCAAACTGCAAGCAGTTGACGCCAGCTTCATGCCTTTAGGCCTCCTGTTGCACTTCGCTCGGCACGATGCCTAAAGAGAATAAATTGTAATCGGCTGTGACCTAAAACTCACTCGATCCTTGCATCCATCACTTAGCTTTCTTTTTTGAAGAAGGCTTCCGAGTTTTAGGCGCGGCCTCAGACTTCTTAGTAACGGTCTTTTTTCTAGGCAACTTCTCGGCTTTTTTCAAGGCAGCCACATTGCCCGCTGGCTTGGGCTCCGCGTGGAGCTTTGCCAAATTAATGTCTTCAGCATCCCTCCAAAGCTTTTCGAGCGCGTAATTGGCACGCTGTTCAGGCGTAAAGAGATGCATCATGATCTGATAGGCATCCACCACGGTCCAACCGCTGCCATAGGTGCCCGCATCCATGCCAGCAATCGGAACTTTCTCCGCATCAAGGACTTTCTCGAGTTCGATGCGCAATGCCCGCAAATGCGGCTCCGAGGTGCCGGTGGCAAGCACGAGGTAGTCGGTGATCGTGGATTTCGCGGAAACATTGAGCACACGGAGATCGCCGGCTTTCTTTTCTTCGAGGGCCGAAACGATCTGCTTGAGCAAGGGAAGGACGGAATTACTAGAGGACTTGGTGGACATTTTTAGACATAGAGGTGAGTTTCACGGATATACTCAATCGTCTTGTGCGGCATAAAATACTCTAGACTGAGCCCTCTCCCAGCCCGCTCTCTGATCTCCGTCGAACTGATTTCCAGCAAATGCCCTTCGCAGCGGCGCATCCTCAAGCCTGGAATATCCGCACGCTCCGCGCCCTCATGTCTGGGTCGCGCCAGCACGATAAACTCAATCAACCTCGCAAGCTCGGCCACCTCCCTCCACCGATGCAACCCCGGTAACTGATCAGCCCCGATGACCCAATGAAGCTCATCTCCCGGAAATTCCGCTCGGAAATGCCTAACTGTATCAACCGTGTAACTCACCCCACTGCGCCTCAGCTCATGGTCGGACACCCCGAAACGTCCGTCTCCGTCCAAAGCCGTTCGCAACATCGCCAGCCGATGCTCGTCCGACGCCTGCACCACACTTGGCTTCAAAGGCGCCTGCGCTGCAGGCACAAAAATCAATCGGTCCAATCCCCCGCGTTCCAGCGCATCCTGAGCCGCCATGAGATGCCCGAAATGCACAGGATCAAAACTCCCGCCAAAAAATCCGATTTTCACCAAACCAACAAAACACTCCCGCGCCGACCGCGCAAGGTCGCGGTGGTGCCCCCGGCCGGACTCGAACCGGCACGTCCTTACGGACAGGAGATTTTAAGTCTCAAGTGTCTACCATTCCACCACAGGGGCCAAACCAATCGGCAGCTTGGACGGGACCGCCCGTCGTGGTCAACGCTACGCCGCCTCCTGACATCATTCATGATTTCTATACGCCACCTTGCCCTCACTCGTAGCGATCAACACAATCTTCCCGTCATGCCCTCCCCTGCCCGATTGCTCCCACTCCTCTTGGCGACCCTCCTCACAACCGCCTCAGGCATCGGCCAGACGCGTGACGTCAAAAAAATCTACGCGGAGATCTGCGCCAACTGTCACGGCATCTCCTTTGAAGGTGGATCCGGCCCCTCTCTCGCCGTCGGCAAATGGAAACACGGCGGCGACGACACCAGCCTCACCCAAAGCATTCGCGAGGGATACCCTCAGGCCGGGATGCCTGCTTGGAGCGCCACCCTCTCCGATGCGGAGATTCGTGGACTCATTGTTTATATCAGCGAGCAAACTGCGGCATACGAACGCAACCACACCGTGTTTGCCAAACCTGCCGACGCCATCACCGCCCAGAGCGAACTGTATTTCTATCGTCTCGAAACTGTGGCCAAGAATCTGGCCGAACCCTGGTCTATCGCTTTTCTCCCTGATGGACGGATGCTCGTAACCGAGAAAAAAGGCACGTTGCGCATCATTGAAAACGGCAAGCTCCTCGAACAGCCGGTTAAAGGCGTTCCATCCGTCGATACCAATGGCCAGGCCGGCCTGTTTGACGTCGTGCTTCATCCTGATTTCGCGCACAACGGCTGGATATATCTAGCCTTCGCCGATCCACAAAAAAGCCTCGAAGGCCGTAATCTGGCGCTTACCCGCATCATCCGCGGCCGCCTCCACGATGGCGCGCTCGTGGACCAAGAAACCATCTTTCAAGCACCGCTCGCCACCTACCGGCCCGCCGGCGGCGTGCACTTCGGCGGTCGCATAACGTTTGACGGTCAAGGCCATGTCTTCTTTTCCATAGGTGAACGCGGCGCCAAGGAAAACGCTCAGGACCTCGCGCGTCCCAACGGCAAAATCCACCGCCTGAACGACGACGGCACCATACCCTCCGACAATCCTTTCGTCGGCACTCCGGGTGCCGATAAATCCATCTGGAGCTACGGCCATCGCAACCCGCAGGGCCTCGCCTACGACAAGGCGGCCGGCGAACTCTGGGAAACCGAGCACGGCCCGCGCGGCGGCGATGAGCTCAATCTCATCCGCAAGGGCCTTAATTACGGCTGGCCCATCACCACTTACGGCATCGACTACAACGGCCAACCCTTCTCGTGGAAAAACGCCTCCGGCCAAGTCATCCCCTCCGTGACGACTCAGGAAGGCATCGAGCCACCAGCAACCTATTGGGTTCCCTCCATTGCCGTGAGCAGCCTGAATGTTTACGAGGGAACTCTTTTCCCTAAATGGAAAGGTAACCTCTTCGCCGCCTCCCTTGCCGCCCAGGAACTTCGTCGCATCGAAATCTTGGACGGCAAAGTCGTGCATCAAGAGATCATCTTCAAAGGCATCGGCCGCCTGCGCGATGCCATCACCGGGCCCGACGGCGCACTCTACGTGCTATTGCCCGACCGTGTGTCGCGTCTGATCCCAGTCACCAAATAAAGCGCTCGCGCTCACTCGGTCGCCGGCTGCTCCAAGACAACCGGTGCCGACACCGCAGGCGGCACGGACATACATTCGACCTTCACCGGGCCGGCATTCACACGTCCGAAGATCGTCGTAAGCGCACAGTTCGCCGCGTCGCGCCCGCGCGCGATCACCACGATCTGATCGGGTGCGATGCCGTCACTCGGATCAAACAGATACCACTGCCCTACCAGGTAAGCCTCAACACAGGCATGAAAATCCATCGGCTCCAACCCGATCGCATACCCGCCCGCATACCTCGCCGGGATTGAAAGTGCCCGGCACAGCACGATGGAAAGGTGCGCGTAGTCGCGGCAGACGCCTTTCTTCAACTGCCAAGCGCCCAAGTCGAAATCCGCGAATCCGTCGCGCCCGGCGTATAAGCGAGATTGGCGTCCACCCACCGGCATATCTCACGCACCTGCTCGACCCGGTTAGAGATTTTCCCGAACAAATCCCAGGCGATCTGCGTGAACCGGTCGCTCTCGCAGTAACGGCTGGGCAACATGTAGGTCAGCGTGGCGAGAGGCAGCCGCCCCGGATTATCCTGCTTCACCTCGGACGGCGCAAACGGACGCGACACCTCGACGGTGGCCCGATACTTGACCCGGAACGGCCCGGTCGGTGCCTCAACACGAAACACCCGGTTCCCCTTCGATGTGGCCGTGCGCTCCAACGCTACGGCGGGTAAAACGCTGATGGTTTCCTCCCCCAAGTGTTGATACGAATCGCGATTGGCGAGGATGTTGAAAGTGAAGTTCGCGCCAGGCGTGAGCACGTCATACGAAAGCGTGCAGCCGACGAGGAGATTCATACATCCGAAACCTTATGCACGGCACACCGCTAGGCAATCGCGGAAGCCAACCGCGCGGGCCGCCTATTTTCAGCATTGGCCCGGCAGTGGCGGCGCTTATAAAATTCCAGCGCCTTCAAACCATGGACCTCCTGCTTTATCTTTCGCCGCTGTGGATCGTCTTTGAAGCATGGCAGCTGTTCGTGGCTGAACGCTATCTCGGGATAAAACAGATCGAGCAAGGGGCCGACCCGCGATCCCGCGGTCCCCGCGAGCCCGTGGCCTTCACCTGGAGCGCGGGCATCTTTCTCTACTGGTCGTGGATGATCCTCATGCTCATTCCCGAATCCGCCCGCATCCAGATCGTATGCATGCTTGGAGTGTCCCTGTTGGGATACTCGCTGCGCAGAAATTCTCCCCTCAAGTGGATTCTCGTGATTCTCACCCTCGAAGGAGCCGTTCGGATCGGCATGATCGTCTCCATTCTGGGCGAGGCATGGAGCAAACTATAAACTCCATCGCAAGCTCGTCCCTATGCCCTTCAACGAGCTGCCGCGCCTCTCTCCCAACTTCACCGCCACGCCTGCGCACGAACGGCTGGGCATATGCTTTCACCACAGCGTGATGCCGTTCGAGGAAACTCTCGCGCACATGCTGCGCCCCGAAAGCCAAGTCAGTTATCACATCCTCATCGCCCCCGACGGCGCCCGCGCCCGCCTCGTGGCCGACGAACACATCGCCTGGCATGCCGGCATATCGGTTTTCCAAGGCCGCACCCGCTGCAACGACTTCCTACTCGGTGTCTCATTCTCGGGCGACACCTACGAGACCCCGCTCACAGACGCACAACTCGAATCGGCCCTTGACTGGCTCACCCCACGCTGGGCGCTCCACGGCTGGACATCAGCCTGGATGACTGATCACCGCCAGATCTCCCCGGGCCGCAAAGAAGACCCAACCCCTCCGATTGGACACGGCTCATCACTGCCATCGGCGAAAAATTTCCTCAAACCTGAAACCGCCGCGTCTCACCCTTTGACACGGGCTCGGCAAACGACTCGCGAAAAAACTCCTGCGCCGCAGCGACCAGCTTCCCACATTGCGCATAGTTGCCCGACCAAGAATTCGGCAAGCGCAGCGCCTTGATCACACCCTTTCCGATATGGTCGGGAGCATCGCGGTCCGGCACCAATTCTATAGAAAACTTGGGGTCATGGGTATGGACGACGTAATACCGCGTGCCCCCGTTTACCTCCCGCTCGATCCGCATGAAGTGCGCGAAATTCATTTTTCGGTGAACTCAGCGTAGCCTAAAACGAGCCGGACAAAATGAAAAAACGGCATGAGAACCGGACGCCATTTATCTTACGCCTTGAGAAACCACGCCTCTCACGCCACAAACACTCCGTCGCGGTGCTCACTCTATGAATCTCCCTCACGAAGCTCCGAAATTGCCCCTCGCTCCCTTTCTAGTTGGCGATACTGCCCTTATCGCGACCGCCGTTTTCATCGGACGCACCTGCGCCGCCCCCATCGGCCCGTGGCCGCTCCTCGCCATCTCACTCTGCGTGATCACCGGCGCCGCCCTCGCCGCCCTCCCCTTTGTCGTTAACTATGCCAAGCGTCAGGATGCCGAGCTTTCCGAACGTCAAAACCAGATCGCCGCCCTTGCCCGCATCACGGCGGAATCCGCCGAGCAACTTAGCATCGCCGCCGCCAGCCTGCACGGCATCGCCGAAGCCTCCGCCGGCAACCTCAAACTCGTCGAGCAACTGCCCGCGCAGCTTCAGGATCATGTCAAAGGCCTTCAAAAACAACTCAACGAAACCGCAAAGTCCGCCTCCGCCGCGGCCAAGGACGAGGCCGCCCGTATCGACACAGCCGCCGAGCGCATCACCCGAGCCGCCGCCGATCTCGCCAAACTCGAAGCCGCCACGCGCCAGCACCTCGCCGCCGTGAACGACGCACTCGCCTTGTTTGCGGCCCACTCCGAAAAAGCCGCCGCCAACGTCAGACGGCAGATAACCGAAGCCGCCACCGCCGCGCGCGCCGATTTCGAGATGCATCTCACCGCCGCCGCGACCCGCGCCGCCGCCCAAGACGAACACCTCGCCGCCGAATCTCCCCGCCGTAAACGCACCAAACACGCCAACGAAGAAGCCGCCACAACCGAGGAAACCCTCACCAAGGAAACGCCCACCCCACCGCCCCACGAAGAAAAACCTGCCGCCAAAGAACCGATCATCGAACCGGACCCTGCACCTGCCGCCATTCCCGCCACAGAAGAAACGCTCTCCGCTCCCGCCGATCCTTCCGCCGAAGACGTGCCCGTCTCCGAACCACCCAAACCACGCGCACCCCGGCAACCCAAGCCAGCCGACGATTCAGGTTTCGATCTGGGCCTTTCGGTCGAAGCATCGGAAAACGAAAGCGCCATCACCTCCGACGGCTTCACCCGCCTTGTCGCCACCGCCTACATCGGCATCGGCAACAAACTCTTCATCCGCGGCGAAGGCCCCGGCCTAAGCTGGGACAAAGGCGTCGCCCTCCAGTTTGTGTCCATCGGCAAATGGCGTTGGGAAACCGCCGAGGCCACCGCGCCCATCCGCGCCAAGCTCTACAAAAACGATCAGACCGAGTGCACCTCGGCAGGCACGATCACCCTGGAGCCCGGCCACCAGCACGAGGTGAACGCCGGCTTCTGATCCTGCCCCCGCCACTGGCAAACCGGCGGACACGAAGTCCGACTTCGACACCTTTTGCGCTCGACGGGGTCAAAGTTGCATAGACCAGCTTCTCAGATCATGAAAACACCCCTGCTGATCCTCGTCCTGACTTTTACTGCACCCTTCACCCTGCATGCCCGAGTCCTAGGCGAAAAACTTCCTCAGCTCACCCTGAAGGACTGACGTGCGATCATTAACGTGACGCCACTCAGCTACTCTGCGGAAACCCGCACAGTCAACGTCTCCAGCGGCCAGTCCCTTAGCGCCATCCCGCTCGCCCAGTTTCCCCGAGACTTCCAAACTCTCATCCTCGCCGACTACAACACCGACCGCGTGCGCGTCGTGCCCGAAACCGTCACGACCACCGTGCGCACGCCCGCCACCGCTTCCGTGCCCGCTCCCCCGTCACCGGCACCGTCTCTTACGGCAATTTCCTCCGCGCCCGCCCTCACAGGAGACGACGCCCTCAAAAAAGAAGCCGCCACCCAAGCCCCCGACGAACTTCGCTTCTCCCTCCAAAAAACATTTTCCCGCATTACCGCCCTCGACTGCAAAATCCGCACCACCGAAAGACCCGCCGGCTGGCAACATATCCGCGTAACCGGCGTCGCATCTTTTTCCAAGTGGGACTCCCTTAAAAACGACTACGTCTGGCGCACCGGCAAATTCGAAGTCGTGTTTGATGTTATAGAAGGAAACACCCTCAAAATCAGCACCGTCACCTTTGACGGTCTCTCCCAACCCGTGGATAAGGATTAGATAAATCTACCGCTCCAACATTGGTTCATGCGAAAAAACCATCCACATGAAAACCATCCTCGCCCCTGTCGATTTTTCCCCGGCTACTCGAGACGTCGTGCAAGCGGCCGTTGACCTCGCCTCACCTCTAGGCGCCCACATCCTGCTTCTCCACAGCCTGCAGGTGCCACTCATCACCACCGACTACGGCATAGGCATCGAAGTCCTGCACGAAACCCTCGCGATCAACGAAAAGGCCGCCGTCCGTCAACTTGAGCATCTCAAAAAATTGCTCACCGCCAGGGGCCTCGTGGCCGACACCCTTCTCGTCAACGGACAGGCCGCGCCCAACATTATCAGCCAATCCATTGCCCTGGACGCCGACTACATCATCCTCGGCACACACGGACACACCGCCTTCTACGATCTGCTCGTCGGCAGCACAACGCACGCCGTGCTTCAAAAGGCACCCTGCCCCGTAATCGTCGTGCCGGTCACCAGAAAAAAACCGTCCAAAAAACGCTAACCGCGCCATTCACGGCAAAAACCGCGTCCCCCACTCGCGACGCGACAACGGCCGCGGCACCCATCGGCCAAATATCGCGTAACGGCAGCGCGCGATTCCTCGATAAAACGGATCGCGCCACCCCGCCGGCAGCACGCGCAGCCAGCCGAAAACCCGTCCGATCCCGCCGGCTGCGCGAAGCGCCGCGAGCACCGCATCGGTGCGCAACAGATGTCCGCCCTGAGCGCGCCACGCCCAGTCCGGCACCAGCACCATGCTGTCAAAATCATCCGTTGGCAGACCATGTGTGCACAAATAAGCCTGAGCAGTCGGCCCCTGCAGCGGCGCGAAACGCAGCCGCGCCCGCCGGTCGATCCGCAACAACAACCGCACACACCGGTTGCACAACCCGCACTCCGCATCGAAAAATAACACCGGCCCTTGGGTATCATCAGTGACGGAAGTAGGCAGCAAGGTTCTCATGGGAAACCGTCGAGACAAAATACCATCGTCCAGTCATTCGCTGGGCGCAAAGTAAAAGGCCCGGGGATCAACCCGAGGCCTTCCAATGCACGAGCCTGCTTGCAGGAGATTCGCTCAACGCACCGCGATCTTACGCGGCCTGAGCGCCTCGGCCTTCGGCAACGCGACGCGCAACACGCCGTCGCGGAGCTCAGCCTTGATCTTGTCGATGTCCACGACGTTGTCGTGCGTGAGCACAAGTTTGAAGGCAGCGTCAGACGACTCGCGATAAAGCGCGGTCCAAGACTCGGGCTGTTTCCACGCGCGAAAACCGATGACAGTGATCTCACTCGACTCGGCCGAGATCTCAAGCCCGTCCTTGGCGACGCCCGGCAGATGGACGGTCAGCGCGTAGCCTTCGTCGGTTTCGGCGAGATCATAGACGGGTTTGACGGTCTGCACGGATTCGCGCGGCGCGGCTGGAGACGGGGAGCGGGTGAACGAGGGAACAAGGGAAGTTAACAGTGACATGGCGATTATCTCCTGAGTTTGGGTTTGAATGATTAATTGACCGCAACGGTGACCTTGCGTGGCTTCATCTCCTCGCGCTTGGGCAGCGTCACGGTAAGAACGCCGTTTTCATAGGCGGCGTTGATTTTCTCGGTCTGCACGGCGGCATCCGGCACGCACACCGAACGGTTAAGCGCAAAAGACTCCTCTCGCCCACCCTCGCAGTTTTTGCGCGTGGCGCGGATATTAAGATAACCGTCCACCAGCTCGACGCCTATGTCGGCGCGATCAACACCCGGCAGCTCGGCGCGGACGTAGGTGTTGTCCTTGTCCTCGTAAAGATTGACCGAGCAACGGCCGACGGACGAAGCGTCGGCGAAGTCGCCAAGCGCGGATTCAAACAGCCGGTCGATTTCACCCTCGAGTCCGGACCACGGGCTGCGAGAGGAAGCGACGCCTCGATAAGACGGATAATTATAACGAACGATTCTCATGATGGTAATTCTTCTTTTTAGGGTTGGATAAAAAATCTAACTCGCCTCCAGCATTGCACACTCGATGCCGGACAACAGGCACACGATAAACCACCGTAAAACAGCTACTTAAAATTAACCCGCCTCAGGGCCACTGGGAAATTTTGTCCTCCGGTGTGACGTCTCAACTGGGAAAAACCGTCGCGCTCTGCGGCGAATTCGCTCAATGCTGAGTATTCGTCCGCAAACCTATCAATGAGCTTTGACTTCGACACCGTCCCGCAGCGCCTCGGAACCGATTCCCAAAAATGGCAGAAATATGCCGGGCAGGATATTCTCCCGCTTTGGGTGGCCGACATGGATTTCCGCTCGTCTCCCGCGATTCTGGCCGCGCTGCACGAACGCGTGGAGCACGGCGTCTTCGGCTACGCCCGCCCCACAAAAGCCACCGCGTCCGCTGTGGTCGATGCCCTCGCTCTGCGCTACGGCTGGACCATTGACCCGACATGGCTCGTCTGGCTTCCCGGCCTCGTGTGCGGACTCAACGTCACCTCGCAGGCCTTCGCCCAGCCCGGCGAGGAAGTGCTCTGCCTCACACCGGTTTATCCGCCGTTCATGACCGCGCCGAAGAACAGCGGACGCGTCTCTGTCACCGTGCCATTTGCGCTCAACACCGCCGCACACCGCTGGGAGATCGACTGGGAAGCGCTGGAAAAGGCCGTCACCCCGCGCACGAGACTGTTCTTCCTGTGCAACCCTCACAACCCGCTCGCCCGTGTCTTCCGCCGTGAAGAACTGGCGCGTCTTGCGGAGTTCTGCGCCCGCCATAACCTCATCCTTTGCTCCGACGAGATCCACTGCGACCTGATCCTTGATCCGACTCTGCCGCACCTGCCCACCGCACTCGTCGCGCCCGATCATGCCGCGCGCACCATCACGCTCATGGCGCCGAGCAAGACTTACAACGTCCCCGGCCTCGGCACTTCGTTCGCGATCATCCCGGACTCCACGCTGCGCGCCCACTTTGTGCGCGCGACCGCCGGCATCGTGGCAGAGGTCACCACACTCGGCTTCGCGGCGTGCGAGGCCGCTTACCGCGACAGCGAAGCCTGGCGTCAGAACCTGCTCGCCTATCTGCGCGGCAACCGCGATTTCCTGCTCGATTTCATTCGCCGCGAGCTACCGGGCATCAGCATTGAAGCCCCCATTGAAGCCACTTATTTGGCCTGGTTAAACGTCTCCGCGCTCGGCCTCATAGATCCCGTCGGACACTTTGAAAAACATGGAGTGGGCCTGAGTGACGGCGCGTTCTTCGGCTCGCCGCGCGGACGTCACGTGCGTATTAATTTCGGCTGTCCGCGCGCCACGTTGGCCGAGGCTTTGCATCGGATTAAAGTTGCGCTCACGGCGCGTTAATCAGTCCGCTTTTTCAGGAGATTCGCCACGGTCGCGAGCAGCGTCTCACTAGTGAACGGTTTTTCGAGCACCCCATGGGCTCCAAGCTTGTTCGCCAGCTTGAGGTAATCGGCGACACCAATCATCCCGCCACCCGACATCACCACAACACGGGTGGTCAAACGGCTCTTTTTCATGGCAGACAAAAGCTCCAGTCCGTCACTGCCGGGCATGAGTATGTCGGTCAGAATGAGATCAAACGACTGGGCTTCGACAAATTTCATAGCCTCTTTTCCGTCGGCGGCGCAATGCACGTGATAACCGGCGGCCTCAAGAAGGAGCCTCATGATTTGACGAATATTCGCATCATCATCGACCACGAGCAGCGATGGCGGGGTTTTGTCGGTCACGTCGTCGCTCATGAAACAGAAGCTTTCGCTTGGCAGATAAATTGCAAGCTCAGTGCGGTGCATCGCCGGTCGTCGCTTGCCGGATGGCACCAGCGCACTTACGACTAGTTACGCCATGCGCATCGGCCCGCACACTCTTTCGTCCAACCTTTTTCTCTCGCCGCTGGCAGGTTACACCAACCTGCCGATGCGGCTGACGCTGCGAGAGCTGGGCGGACTCGGCTGGGCCACGACCGATCTCGTCAACGCCCGCTCGCTGATCGAGCGCAACCGCACCGCCCTGAAACTCGTTGAGAGCTGCGCGGAAGATCGTCCGCTGGCGATCCAGCTTTTCGGCTCAGTGCCGGAGGAGATGCGCGACGCCGCCGTAATGTGCGAGGCGATGGGCGCGCAGTCTGTCGATATCAACATGGGCTGCCCCGTGAAGAAGGTCGTCAAAATCGGCGGCGGCTCCGCCATGATGACCGAGCTCGACAAGACGGCCGCCCTCGTGCGCGGCATGATCAACGCGGTGAAAATTCCCGTGACCGCCAAAATGCGCCTGGGCTGGGATGACGATAATCTCACCGCGCCTGAACTCGCGCGCGTGCTCGAAGACGTGGGCGTAGCGGCGATTTTTGTTCACGGCCGCACGCGTGCGCAGGGTTTCGCCGGACAGGTCAATCTGGCTGGCATCCGCTCCGTGGTGCAGGCGGTAAAGACGATTCCCGTGATCGGGAACGGCGATGTGACTACGCCCGAAGCCGTCAAACACATGCTCGAAGAGACGGGCTGCGCGGGCGTCTCCATCGGGCGGGGCGCGTTTTACGATCCATGGATTTTCCGCCGATCAGACCACCATCTGCGCACGGGAGAGCTGCTGCCGGAACCGGCGTTTGCGGAGCGTGTGCGCGTGATGCGCCGGCACTTCGAACGGTATTGCGAATTCTACGGAGAAGAAAACGGCGCGAAACATTTCCGAAAAGTCGCGCCATGGTATGCAAAGCGTTTTGGCCCCGCTCGGCCATTCAAGGTAAAGATCATCACCATAACCTCGCGCGCGGATTTCGAGATAGCGGTCACGGAGTATCTGGAGTGGCGAACCCAATTCTGCGACGAGCACGGTGAACTGCGTCCGCAATACCAGCCAGGCCCGATGGTAGCCTCGTTCATGCGCGATCCGGACGATCCCGTTTTTACCCGCGAATCGATTCCGGTGCCAAAGGGTCCCGTGGACACCTGGTGATCAGGCATCGAAGTAAAGCAAAGGAAAAGCCTAGTAAGACTTGCTCGTCACCGCACCGGTGCGATCACGGAAGTAGAACTTCCTCTGCTCAACATCGAGATGGTCGAAAATCACGCCGCGGACCGGATCAATCGTGTCTCCGGGGCGAACGAGCAATCCATTCACAATCGCCCGAGGAGGAAACACACCCGATATCTTAACCGTCTCGACCCAAACAAGAAAATCCGTGCTAGGCAGAGGGCTCGCGCGAACCGGCGCAGGCTGCGGTTTTACCACTGGCGCAGGCTCGGGATGTTTGTATTCTGGAACAGGCGCGGCGGGAACTTGCGTAACAATCTTTTCCTGTATGGCCGGAGCTTTCGCGACAGGCGCAGGCGGTGTCACCACGACAGGTGCGTGAACAGGAGCAATCGGGGCGGCAACCACAGGCGCGGGATGCGGAGCCGACGAAAAAACACGGTAAGCGTAGTAGATGCCACCCATCACAATCAGGAGTGCGCCCACGACCGTAAAAACGCGGCCGGTGCTCAATCGGGACGTCCGCGCCGGGGGCTTAAACGGCTCCCCAAGAGGCGCCACCAAAGCCTCCGCCAAAACAACAGAGTCTATTTGGTCATCAATTTTAATCACCGCAAGTGGCTTCAAAAGCGGCACAGAGGGACGAGGTGCATCAACCGCCTCCGCAAAAACAGGAGGAGGCAGGGGCGGCGGCGCGGGGATCACGACATCCAAATCTGGATTCAGAGGCGCCGGGGCTGTAATCACCGGCGAAATCTCAACGGGATTGGCACTGGCCTGAAGCGGCTTTAACTTCAATCGGGGGATGTCGTTGGCATCCGCCGAAGTGTCCCCGGAAAGCTGGACAGGTGCAGACTGCACTTTCGCGGGTAATGGAACTGACCCGGGCAAGGGTGACGGCGCAACCATTTCAGGCTCGGCTTCAACCGTGAGCTTAGGCTTCAGACGCAAACGTATCGAAGGCTCGGACTCGGCAGGCGTTGGCGAAAAAGACGGCGGCGGAGTAGGTTCTACCTGTGGCATGGACTTGACCGGAACAATTGGCGGAGGCGGCGCAGCCTCTTCGCTTCGGGCGCGCGGTCGAAGACGCAAGGGAGGAGACTGTGACTCGTCACTCATAGAATGACCTTGGGATAGCAGCTTTTATGTCAGGAGAAACCAAATTTTAACCTGAAAAAGGGATACGGGGCTTATTTACCCCTAACAGGCACGAGCGGCGGTTTAATTTCGAGCAATTCGACCTCAAAAACCAACGTGGCACTGCGAGGAATAACCGGCGGCCGCCCACGCGCTCCGTAGGCAAGCTCGCTAGGGACGACCAGTAGGCGCTTTTCGCCGACCTTCATCAGTTGAAGGCCCTCATCCCAGCCCTCGATCACTTCATGACGTCCGACATGAAACGTGAACGGATCACGATTGATATTCTGGTCGAACACTCTCCCGTCTAATAACGTCCCCTTGTAGCGCACCATGACATGGTCGCCTGGCTTCGGGATCGCACCTTTTCCTGGGTTGATTATCAGTGTGCGCAATCCCGTGGCCGTGCACTCCAACGTTGGCCAGTGTTTCGCGATAACCTCTAAATCCTCCATCGGGAATTTCTCGCGCTGTGCATGCAGTGCAAGCGGAGCAACGAGCAGAAGTGCCCGGAGCATCAGATAAACGGAGCCCATGAATCGAAAGGATAACACGTCGGCCAGTTCTCCATGAGACGGCCGAGCGGTCAAAGCTTCTTCATCAATTCAGCCACATTAACGGCGACCACGAAAGCCGCCGCCACCGCTACGATCACCTCCGCCGCCCTGCCGGCCGCCCCCCGCACCGCCGCCACTGCCGCCACTGCCGCCGCCAAACGAACGGCCCTGTTGCGGACGACCACCGCCGCCACCTGCACCGCCACTGCGACGCTGGTTATTCTGGCCTTTTTTGGGATAGGAGGGATTTACCACAAAGGGCTGATAGGGGAAACCTTCGAGGCGCAGTTCGGGAATCTTCGCGCCGATGAAGCGCTGGATGTCTCGGATATTGTCAGCGTTTTCCGGCGAGACGAGCGTGAACGCATCACCCACCGCCATCGCACGGCCGGTGCGACCGATACGGTGAACGTAATCCTCGGGATTCTCGGGCACATCGTAGTTGATGACATGCGTGACGCCGGCGACATCGATGCCGCGCGCGGCGATATCGGTGGCAACCATCACCTCGTATTTACCACTCTTAAAACCGGCGAGCGCCTCGATGCGTTGGTTCTGCGAACGGTTCGCGTGCAGCACAGCGACCGTGTGCTTGGCGGACTTGAGACGGCTGGCGATTTTATCGGCGCCATGCTTGGTGCGGCTGAAAATGAGCACGCTTTGAAAGTCGGTTTTTTCGAGAAGCGCGACGAGGAGGTCGAACTTTTGCGCCCAAGCGACCGGATAGAGCGCGTGGTTGACGGACTGATTGACGGAGCGATTGACGCCGCACTCGACGCGCTCGGGGTTCTTCAGCGCAAACGAGGCGACGGCGGCGATCTCGGGCGGGACGGTGGCTGAGAAAAACAGCGTCTGGCGGGCCTTCGGGCAGCGGGCGATGATGTCTTTGACGACGGGCAGGAAGCCCATGTCAAGCATGCGGTCCACTTCGTCGAGAACGAGGATTTCGATGGTGCCGAGCGAGAGTTCGCCGCCCTTGATATAGTCCATCAAGCGGCCGGGCGTGGCGGAGATCACATCAACGCCTTTTTTGAGTTCGTTGCGCTGGGCGCCGTAGCCGACGCCGCCGAAAAGGGCGACCGTGCGGAGATCCGTGAAACGGGCAAAGTCGCGGAAAGCGGTCTCAACCTGTGCGGCGAGTTCGCGCGTAGGCTCAAGAATGAGCACGCGGGGCGCGCGGGCGTGCGCGCCGAGTTTGGAAAGAATGGGAAGGGCGAAAGCGGCGGTCTTGCCGGTGCCGGTCTGGGCGGAAGCGATGAGATCGCGGCCGGAAAGCACCACGGGAATGGCGCGGAGCTGGATGGGCGTCGGGTCGGTGTAACCGGCGGCGACGACACCGCGCATCACGGGCGCGGAAAGATTGAGGGCGTTAAAAGGCATGGGAATGAATCGTTGCGAAGAAGGAATCCGACCGGATGTCGGTAGGGGCCGGTCTTCGAACGGCCCAAGGCCCGCCCGGAAGCAAAAACCCGCAGACGGACGCTTCCTGAACGTGCAAATTCGTAAAAATGAAAAAGGGCGAAGCGCGATTAGGCGCTTCGCCCTCGAAAATCAGATCAGCCGTTTAGGCCGAAGTCAGATTAGTAACGGCGATCGCCGCCGCCAGAGCGGCCGCCACCACCGAAACCGCCACGGCGTTCGCCGCCGCCGCCGCCGAAGCCGCGACCGCCGCCGCCACCGCCGCCACCACCAAAGGAACGGCCAGCGCCTTCCTCTTTCGGACGGGCTTCGTTAACGGTGAGCGCGCGGCCGCCGAGATCGGCACCGTTCAGCTTCTCAGCCGCGACTTTCGCCTCTTCGGGCGAGCTGAAGGTGACAAAAGCGAAACCGCGGGGGCGGCCAGTCATTTTGTCCATGGCGACGTAAACGTCGGTCACGTTACCGAATTGACCGAAAGCTGAGCGGAGCTCGTCTTCGGAGGTCTTGAAGGACATGTTGCCAACGTAGAGTTTGGAACTCATAATAATGATTCGTCGATCCCCGTCTGCTGCCAGTCCGTTCCCGACTATCGGGTTTCAAATCATCCCGGGACCAATGCCCCACTGACGACTCACCAGTGCCTGTCATCTAACGTTTCTCTGACGATGAAGCCGCGAGAAAGACGAAAGATTGCGTAAGTGCAAGAAAAATCGCCGTATCCGCATTTGCAAACTGGGTCATAGGTTCACCCAAAGAACTCTGGATTGAAATGTTGCGGAACCTGCGGGAAGGGATTGGTGCATAGCCGAACGTCTTTAACGCCATATCTTTAATGCCTGGTTTTCACAAAATCGCCGCATTAATCGGTGGCGCCTAACGACTGGCCGCGGCAGTCTAATCCGACAAGCCTACATTAGCCCCAACCATGCACGACTATACCGCCGCCGTTTATACGGTGAACAACAAACTTCTGTCCATGCACGACCTGCTCACGCGCTTCGTGGACCCCGACCATCATCTGAACGGCCTTTCGCGCTTTTCCGACCTGCACCTCAAAACCGGCGAGCCGGTCACTTACCGCTACGACGGCGATCTCGCTCCCATGTCCGGCGCCGCTTCTCTCACCCAATCGATTTGCGAACAACTTGTTTTCCCGCTTTTGAACCCCAAACAGATCGAGCTGATTCAAGCCGATCCGCCCACCGACATCGACGCATCATGGGAATGGCCGGAGCATAAAACAAATTTCCGCCTCAATGTATTTCATGACCGCGAAGGTCTCTCGGCCGTGTTGCGCGTGCTTCCCACCAATATTCCCGAGATTGACCAGATCGGCTTCCCCAACGACCGCGTCTGGCAGGAAATCTGCGGCCTCAGTCAGGGTCTGGTGCTGGTCACCGGACAGACCGGCACAGGAAAATCCACCACCATCGCCGCGATACTCAAGCAGATCAACCGCACAAGCCGCGTGCGCGTAATCACCCTCGAAGACCCGATTGAATACATCCTGAAAAGCGACCAGGCGCTTTTTTCCCAGCGCGAGATCAACCGCCACGTCGGCAGCTTTGCCCAAGGTCTCCGCAGCGCCCTCCGCGAGGATCCCGACATCATTTACGTCGGCGAGATGCGCGACCCTGAAACCGCCTCCCTCGCGCTCACTGCGGCGGAAACCGGGCACCTTGTGTTTTCCACTCTCCACACCCGTGACACCCGCAGCGCCATAACCCGCATCATCGACATGTTCCCCGCCGAGCGCACCAAGGAGGTTGCCACCCAGCTCTCCCTGGGTCTGCATAGTATCATGTGTGGCCGACTTCTTTCTCGCGTGGGCGGCGGTCGCATCCTCGCCATGGAAGTGCTCAAAAACACCACCCCCGTCGGCAATATGATCCGCACGGGAGCCATCCACCAGATCCAGTCGCTTATAGAGACCGGCATGAAGGATGGCATGAACACCCTCGACCACCACCTGCAACTCCTCCTGAACTCCGGCGAAATCACCCGCGAAGAGGCGCTGCTGGCCGCCAACGACCCCGCCGCCTTTCCTTCTCCACCGGTCGCACCCGCAAAGAAAGGCTGGCTCGGGAAATGAAAAAGACATTGTGCGAACGCATGGCCTTCCGCTTGCTCCCTGACAGTTCCAGCACCGCATGAAACCCAAGAAAAAGAAGAGCTACACCGTCTATTTCGCCAGCGAGCTCTTCAGCCTCAAGCATCTCATCGGCAACGCCTACCTGGCCGAGGCCATCTACGAGAAATCCCACGGCAAATACCTCTGCGTCCTTCCGCAAAACATCGAGCAGCGCCGCACCACCGCCCGCGCCATCCGCGACCACGACCTGCGCACGCTGCTTGAGTGCGACCTCGGCCTCTTCAACTACGACGGCACCGAGCTCGATTCCGGCACGGTCGTGGAGTTCATGTTCGCCAAGTTTGCGGACATCCCCTCGGTCATCCTCCGCAGCGATTTCCGAAACGGCGGCGACCAGGCGGGCGACCCGTGGAACCTCATGACGAGTTTCTACCCGCGCACCGCCAACGTCGTCGTTAACAGCATCGGCCTCTACAAAAACTCCATGCAGCGCCGCCTAAAAGCCGCCCGCCGCAAGCCGCTCGACGAGGTCGTTCGCCTCGCCGCCCAGCACAGCTCCGCCGACGCCCAAACGATGTGCGAACAAATCGCCGCCTCCTGCGTCCGCGCCCTCGACAAGGTCGTCGCGACCGAACCCGTGATGCCGCGCTATGTGCGCGAGGAAGTTTACCACTGGCTTGCTCTCATGCCCGGCACCAAGGGCAACCTCAAGGACCTACGCCGCCGGATGGAGGACATCCTCGAACGCAAGGTGGAGCGGGATTTGCTTTGAACAAAGACTCCATGTTGCACGTCCTAAATCACCCGCTAGGCGCGCACATCCTCACCCACTTGCGCGACCGCACGACCCACCCAGCGACATTCCGCACCCTGACCTACCAGATCAGCCTGCTACTCGCGCTCCAAACCACCCGTGATCTCGCCACCCGCGACCACCTCATCGACACCCCTCTCGAAACGACCGTCGGGCGCGTGCTCGCCCGGCCGCTGGCGGTCATCCCCATCCTCCGCGCCGGCCTAGGCATGGTGCAGCCGTTCACCGATTTGTTTCCCGATGTGAGCGTTGGCTACGTCGGGCTAGAACGCGACCACGTCACCGCCGTCGCCCGCAGCTATTATCAGAAGCTGCCTCCCCTTGCCGGCAAACGCGTGATCGTCATCGATCCTATGCTCGCGACCGGAGGTTCCGCCGTGCAGGCGCTTGACGTTCTCCGCTCCGAAGGCGCGACGGAACTCTACCTCGCCTGCATCGTGAGCTCTCCCGAAGGCGTGCGCACCGTCGAAGCCGCCCATCCCGACGTGCCGATCTACACCGCCGCTCTCGACCGCGAACTCAACGCCAAGAGATATATACTACCCGGCCTCGGCGATTTCGGCGACCGCCTCTACGGCACCTGATCCGTCTCCGACGTAGGAGCGCATTTATGCGCGATGTGAATCATCCGCATACCAGTGCTATTCATCGCGCATAAATGCGCTCCTACATCGACCCCACAGGTCCCGTATTTTCAAACCGCACCACCGCCCGCGCCTGCGCGCGCGACTCGGTCAACGACACGACGAAGCGCACCTCCCAGTCGTTAAGCTCGTCCTTATCCACGAGCACCTGAGCCACCGCCTCACCCGATTCGTCAAAATGCGTGTGCTTCGCCGCGCGTCCCTCGGGATCGAGCCGGAACCGTCCGCGCGCGTCGAAGTAGGCCGCAAACGCCTTTTCGATCCGCTTCGCTTCGGGCGACATCAAACCCTCGCCCTCCGCGCTCGCCTCGCCCGTCGCCAGCCGTGACGCCGCGCTCTCCCAATCCCGACCCGCCACCTCCTGCAAAAACCCAAAAATCGCCGTCCGCACCAGCCGCCGGAAACCCGCCGCGTCGCGCGTGATGTCGTAGCTCGACGGCCGCGCCGGTTTGTCCCCCGCCAATTCCACCGCCACATAGTCCGGATTCCGCAGCCGCTCCCACTCCTCCAGCAGACTCGAATCAATCCCGCGGATCAACTCGCGGAAATACGTTTCCATTTCCACGACCTCCTCCGTCTTTGCCTCGTCCGGCACCGTCTGGCTCAAAACTTTCCATACCTGCGACAGATGCCGCAGCAGCAGCCCCTCGCCGCGTTGCAGCCCGTAGTCGCGCACGTAATCCGCGAATGACATATACCGCTCATACATCTCCCGCGCGATGGACTTGGGCCGCACGTTTTCCTGATCGATCCACGGATGCGCCGCCGCAAACGCATTGAACGTATCGTATAAAAATTCCCGCAACGGCTTCGGATGCTCGATCGTTTCCAGCTTTTCCATGCGCTCCTCGTAGGGCACGCCCTCCGCCTTCATCTGCTCGACCGCGTCGCCCTTCAACCGGCTCACCTGCTGCCTCAGAATCTGATCCGGATCCTCCACGATGGCCTCGCACAACGTGAGCACGTCATACGGATAATCCGGCGACGCCCGGTCCAGCAGCTTCACCGTGTCGAGCAGGTAGAGCGACAACGCCTGATGCAGCGAAAAATCATCCTGCAACGCCACGTTCACCCGCAGCTTCCGCCCCGACGGCTCTGGCGTGATCCACTCCACAATCTTCCGATCCAGCAACGCCCGGAACAACTGCCACGCCCGTTTCCGCAACGCCCGTTTTTTATGCGGCGTCTCGTGACAGTCCGCGATGATCTGCCGCATCGCCTTGCACCCATCCGTCTCGCGTCCGAGCACCTGCAACAACATCCCGTGCGACACGTCGAACCGCGACACCAGCGGCTCCGACGGCGCCACCATCAGCTTCTCAAACGTCTTCGCGTCCCAGCTCACTTCGCCCTCCGGCGCGGCACGCTTCACCACCTTTTTTTTCTTCGACGGATCGCGCGTCGCCTTCTCCTCCGCGCGCTTGTTTTCGATGATGTGCTCCGGCGCCTGCACGACCACGTAGCCCTTGTCGTCGTAGCCTTTTCTACCTGCCCGCCCCGCCACCTGGCGAAAATCCCGCACGCTCAGGATAGCCGCCTTCTTGCCGTCATATTTCCAAAGCTGCGTGAACACCACCGTGCGAATCGGCACGTTGATGCCCACACCCAACGTGTCCGTGCCACAGATGAGTTTTAACAACCCTTTCTGCGCGAGCTGCTCCACCAGGATACGATACTTCGGCAGCAGCCCCGCGTGATGCACGCCGATACCGTGCCGCAGCCAGCGCTTCACTTCTTTCCCATACGGACTCGTGAACCGCACGCCTTCCAACGCCGTCGCCAGCGCCGCCTTTTCGTCCTTCGAGCACACGTTAAGGCTCATCAACGCCTGCGCCGCCTCCGACGCCGCCCGTTGCGTGAAATGCACGAGATAGATTGGCGCACGGTTGTCCTCCAACGCCGTCGCCAGCCGCTCGACGAGCGGCGTCTCGCAATACTCGAACTCCAACGGCACCGGCCGCCGGTCGCTGCGCACCGTCACGCTCGGCGCGCCCGTGAGCCGCGTCATATCCTTCTCAAAAAACTCCGTCGCGCCCAGCGTGGCCGACATCAGCAAAAACCGGCTCTGCGGCATCGTAAGCAGCGGCGCCTGCCAAGCGTAGCCGCGCTCCCCGTCCGAGTAGTAGTGAAACTCGTCCATGATCACAGCCTTGATGGCCGTCGCACGCTCGCCGCCTGCCAGCCCGAGATTGGCAAGAATCTCCGCCGTGCAGCACAAGATCGGCGCATGCGGATTCACGCTCGCGTCGCCCGTCATCATGCCCACGTGGTCCGGCCCAAAGTCGCGGCAAAGCGAAAGAAACTTCTCGTTCACCAGCGCCTTGATGGGGCACGTATAAACCGACCGCTCCCCCGCGCAAAGCGCCTTGAAATGAAACGCCGCCGCGACGAGCGATTTCCCCGAACCCGTCGGCGTGTTGAGGATCACGTTGCGCCCTGCGAACAGTTCCAAGATCGCCTCCTCCTGCTCCGCGTAGAGTTCAAGCCCTCGCTCCTTGATCACCGTCAAAAACCGATCCAGCACGACATCCGCCCCCGGAAACCCGGTAAGCGGCGTGAACGGAGCAGGTGCGACAGAAGAAGACGACATGTGCGTCCCACAAGGAAGCGACTCTCCCGCCCTGACAAGCCCGGCGTCCTCTCCGCTATGACGGAGTGGCCCCCTTCCCGTCGAAGCTTCGGCGAAGGCTGATTACACCACGAGGTTTTCTGGCCTACCAAATTTCCATCAACGCCTAGTCATTCATTTCCTCATACCCGTCGCTTGCTCGCAATCGCCGCCCATACACAGCTTACAGACTCCCCTTACAACGCCCCGATTCCTAAAAAGACTCCAAACGTTATCGGTTACAGCATCTAATCTCGATGTTCGTGCCTAACCCATAAAGCTACAGGAGGCATCAAAACGAAATACTCCAGCTGGGATAAATACCGCGCGCCTTCGCGAAAACTTCGTTCAGCTGAAGCTCCAAATGTGCCCCAGAAACAGTATTCACAAAGATAAAACAAAACTGGGATTTGAGACTTTGTGCGACCAATACTTCTGCTGCAGTTAAGCTAAAAAAGTGTCCACTGAAATCAGCCGTAACGTCCTTCTTGGTGGACTTAATCTCGCACAGGACAACCTTGCTTAAATTATCCTCGATCTCCTGCAACGAATCCAAATTTAAAGGCTCCAGAACTCGTATAATATCGAAGGCTTTTCCGTAAACGATCCTGTCTTTTTTTGCTTCCCCGTCAGCAGTATGTAGCCAAAGCCATTGGAAACCAATAGCAATACAGCCTTTCCCGCTGTGGCGCTACCAGAGTCTAAATTCGTCATGCAACGCCCTCCTTATCCACTGCGGAAAGTAGCGATTCCAATTTTCTCACGAACGCGGTCAACGTCGTCCCCAATGATTTACAAACCGCGTGAACTTCGATCACATCAAGCCTTCGCTCGCCCGTTTCGTATTTGCTCACATAACTTTGAGGCATTCCCAAAGTCTCCGATAGCTGTCCCTGCGTGAGCCCTTTATTAGCGCGGAGTTCTCGCAGGAAATCTCTAAACACAGCGTATTCTAAAGTGAACATAGACTTTAACACCCGCCGAGACTACACCCCATCTTGGGATAACCCAAAATGGGATTAAAAGATCTGAAAACCACGCAACGATTGATTGGGTGCCAACCGAAGCTCCCGTCCACCCGATCAGCTTCAACAGCGAACGCCCCCCCCA
>JANXRL010000107.1 GCA_025352985.1 Verrucomicrobiota bacterium | reverse complement strand
CTGCCCGTGTCCGCTCGACGACATGAGCGGCTTGAGCACGCAGGGAAAACCCAGCTCCACGCCCGCCGACGACGCCTCGGCCTCGGTGCCGACAAAGCGATACGGCGAGGTCGGCAGCTTGAGTTCCTCCGCCACGAGGCGACGGATGCCCTCGCGATTCATCGTGAGTTTCGCGGCGCGTGCCGTCGGCACCACGCGTTGCCCGGCGGCTTCCAACTCGACCAGCACATCGGTCGCGATGGCCTCGATCTCCGGCACGACGAGGTCGGGTTTCTCCTCGGCAATCACGCGCCGGAGCGCCGCGCCGTCGAGCATCGAAAACACATGGCTGCGGTGCGCCACCTGCATCGCCGGCGCCCCGGCGTAGCGGTCGCACGCGATCACCTCGCAGCCGAGGCGTTGCAGCTCGATGACGACCTCCTTGCCCAGCTCGCCCGAACCGAGCAACAGGACGCGCGTGGCGCGTGGCGACGAGGGCGGGGCAAACGTTCCGGGAGTGAGCATGGCGAAAAGTGACTAACCTTGCGGCCTCTGCCCGCCCGTCGCAACCCCGCTTCGCACCGGCTCGACATCCAGCCCGGCGGCGCGACGAGCCTCCAGCCGTTCCTGCATCGCACGTTTTTCCAGCGGCGACTGCGGCTGCATCTTGCGCAACAGCTCCGGCATCGCCTCGCGCAGCGGCGAATCCGCCAGATAATCCGCGATCATCGTCTTGTTCCCCCGCGTGGAAAGACCCGCGAACACGTGCAGCTCCAGTTGCAGCCGCAGCGCGTCGTGCTCCGCCTTCAGCCCCAGTGCCGCCAGCACGAAAAGCAGCGCCTCCACCGTGGAAAACTGCCCCGCCTCCTGCTGGGCGCGCAGCCAGTAGCGGCTCTTGCCGATCATCGGCAGGCTCACGCGTTGCCCCCAGCCTTCGACCGCCTTCTTCATGTCGGCCGCCTCGCCCCAGCTTCCGTCGAGCAGGAGCAGTTGCAGGTCGTCCGGCACGGCGTCCGCCGGCATCGGTTCCCCCAGCGGATGCAATACCCACAGGGTTTTCCCCGGCCGCACGATCTGCGCACGGTCGAGCGGCGCGTTGTGGGTGTAAACATGCAGCCGCGACTCGGGCATCACCCGCTTGATCAGGTGCCCCGTGCTGCTCGGCCGCCACACCTCGCGGCTGTGCATGAGCACATCCACCGCCAGCGGACACTCCAGCGTGCGCAGCCCCTCGCAGATGCACCACCGGGGGAGATGCTGGCAGCGCGCGCAGCGCGGGGTCGGATTGCGGACAACACTTCGAGCCATCGTGCCTTATGCCGTGCGGCAACCGCCCTCTCTCGTCAAGGCACCGCTCCTCGCCGCCATAATTCATCCACCCTGCGTCACTGGCATCCTCCATGCTAAATCTATTGGCGAGCCCTGTGCGCTCACACCCAACTCCCCCCACGTCCCATGCTGCCGCGCCCTTCCAACGAATACCTCTTCGCCGAACTTGAAGTTTTCCTCGCGCGCGCCGACACCTGCCGGAATTCGTTCAGCATGATGATCCATTTTGCGATCCGCCTCGCCGGAGCCGCCGACGCCCGCCGGGTGCTGGCCATCGTGAAACGCTCCCCCGAGGCCTCCCTGTTCACCCCGCTCATCACCGGACTCCGCCTCCACCTCGGCGAAATCAGCGCCGCCACCGGCGAATCCGCGCCTCTCGCCCTCCAGATTGCCGACCGGATCGCCGAAGCCGCCTCGATGAGCGCCCCGCGTCAGGCCGTGGCGTAAGCCAGTTCTAAAAGGTAGGGACGGACCGCTGGGCCGTCCGCTCCGGGTGCTTGAGAAAATCGCCGCTCAAACTCGGCGGGCCCAGCGGTCCCGCCCTACCTCAGACACCACCAGAGTTGCTCTGGCTTTACGCAGAGAACGCATTTTCAATGAGGTCGCTAATCCCTGTGGATTCGCGCCATCCATGCCCAGCCCCTCTCCCCGCAGTCCCTGGACTGCTTTTCTCGAATCGTTGCGACGCCTTCGCGGCAAGCTGACCGCCAAGCTCCTCTTCAGCGAACGCCTTAACTCCTGGGTTTACCCCGCACCCGAGCCCGCCGCCGAGCCGACCACGGATGAGCGTTACCGCGATTTCAACCGCAGCTATTTCGCCCAGTTCTACGAGCAGGAGAAGATGCTCGCCGACAAGCCGCGCATGGATTTTTACCACGCCGCCATCAGCCGCCACATCACGCCCGGCGACCGCGTCATCGATCTCGGCACCGGCACCGGCATCCTCGCCGCCTTCGCCTCCCGCCGCGGTGCCGCCAAGGTCTACGCCATCGACCACTCCGTCATCCTCGAACACGCCAAAACCCTCGCTGCCCACAATCGCATCGAAAACGTCGAGTTCGTCAGCACCCACAGCAAGGACCTCAAGCTCGACGCCCCCGTGGACGTCATCCTCCACGAGCAGATGGGCGACTACCTCTTCGACGAAGACATGGTGGTCAACATCACCGACCTCCGCGACCGCCTGCTCAAACCCGGCGGCCTCATCCTCCCCGCCCGCTTCGAGCTGTTCTGCGAACCCGCGAAAATCCGCGACACACGCTTCGTTCCTCACATCTGGGACATGAACGTCCACGGCATCGACTACTCCTGCATGGACCGCGAACGCCCGCAGGACCCGCACTACTACCACATCCCCGCCGCCGACCTC
Source organism: Verrucomicrobiota bacterium (assembly GCA_025352985.1). Taxonomy (GTDB): domain Bacteria; phylum Verrucomicrobiota; class Verrucomicrobiia; order Opitutales; family Opitutaceae; genus Rariglobus. Next base: position 54,088 of record JANXRL010000107.1, on the reverse strand, counting down.
GGCTACGTGGACTACCTCCTCTCCGAACCGTCCCCGGTGCTGACCGTCGACCTGCGAACGCTGCGCGCCGACGACCTCCCGAAGGAACTCCGCTTCAAGCGCACGATCACGCGCTCCGGCCGTTTCGACGGCTATGTCGTCTATTTCCGCGCGATGGTGGACGACGACCTTGCCCTCAACTCCAGCCCGCTTGATCCCGGCCGCGCGACTAATTGGGGCTACCGCATCCTCCGCACCGACCGCGAATTTTTCGCCGAAGGCGACGTCATCGATATCACCCTCACCATCGGCAACTGGCCCGAGGTCACCACCTGGCGCTGGAAACACACGAAGATTTCGACGCCTTCGACCGACACTCTCGGTTCTTTTGATTAATTTTCCTACTGGTCTAAAACCCGAAAACCATTGGGGTGTTTGCGGAGTATAAACCGCCTCATATCATTCCTGATCGTTTATTTTTTAGGGAAATCACCGATATACATTTTTAATCGGTCTGCGATCTCCCTGTTCTGCGCTCCGGGCAGCACGGCTTGTAATCTTTGTAGCGCAAATGCTCCTCCGAATGACCCCATTCGATTCCGGATAGACTCACAACCTACAAGAACAACCCTTGCGTCATCTGATTCAAAAAGGGCTCGTGCTGTAGCCGCTTGCTCCCGCTCGGGGGTAATCAACCAGACCGTTTGCCCCCAGTTTTGGATATAACGAAGATCCTTTGGTGGCATTGAGACAATCGCTTTTATGAAATCAGCTCGTGCTGGATATGCCGCAGTCTCAAGTTCCCCCAGAATTCGCACGACCTCACTATTATTCCCCATCTCCGAAATGACGAAATCGGCGAGAACACGTGAGTCAGTGGCTATTTTTTCACGGGCCTGATGAATTCCTTTGATCAGATCAGCGCCATCAGTTCCGGCCCATTTCCCAAATTCAATGGCTTCATATCTGAGTTCTCCCTCAATGTAGTTGAGGTTATATTCACGCGGATGAAGAGCCCTGCGATGTAGTTCTCGTGACGCCCGCTCCACATCTCCAAGAATTGATGCGATCTGACAAAGTCCCTCGATTACACTGGAGCGTTTATCTTCATTATTTCGATAGATTTGAATAAGCCACGGAATACTCTCTATGGCCTCTACATTCCGGCAAGTGTAACCCCAGTTCTGATAGCTCCCAGCAGGCGCCTCGAACGTCTGGATGGCATGCGTGATTCGTGCCTGCAACGCTGGCGCATTCAATCCAGAATGCGCTGGAATCACCACAGGAACCTCAACCCTGCCGGCACATGCAATTCGCTCCATATACCCTTCATTTAAAGTCCCCCCTCCAAAAGAGCGCTGCCACGAGTGCCTCAACTCGACGATCCCTGTCGGTGCTTGGTTGTTCTCGAAATGGATGGTCCAAAAAGTCGGCATCCCAGACAATATATTGGACGGAGGGAAAGGCGCGTGGATTTCCGCTATAGCTGTCTGCCCCGCCCTCAGCTTAAGCGAAAATTTGCCATTTTCATCGCATCCTGTGGCTTTGCCACCAGCTCCAACGCCATTCTCATAGATGACGATTTTAACAGGAATATTTTTCAGCTTCTCACCCTGAGAATCTGTCAGCGCAACGGTTATCTCGACGTATTTTCCGGTGATCACAGAACCAACTTTCGTCATGCACAAGATAGAGATACTCATACAGACTGCGATGGCGGCTGTAACTGAACTTGGCTTCCATGCCTCTTTCCGAGGACGCGCGAAAAAAGCTAAAGCCATCCCCGCGCCTATCGCCAAAACCACCCCAAATAAGATGGGAAGAACGATTCCAACTCCGATTGCGTCCGGCCCTCGGACTGCCCCGAACGCGCCAATTTTAAGGAGCGTCCATAAACCAAAATACAAAAGCAGGCCGACTGTCGGGAGCCATATAGAAAGCACCCATGGCCGAGACCTGAACTTATGGCAAAGGAGCAGACTTCCCAGGGGAATAACGATGGATAACCAGCCTAATTGAGCGAAGAGATTGGGAAGGGGCATCTCGTAGAAAAAAACATGCCTCGAACACCATGGCCATATTATCATTTTAGGGCTTAGGTTGGCTCCAATTTGACGACAGATGCTTCCCTCCTTGATCCTGTCAGCGCTTGGCCGTGTGCTTACGGCCCCATGACGACCGCCGAAACGCTCCCTTGCTCCTGGTCGGACATTTTTGAGCACGGCTACACCCGCGAGCAATTCGCCACCCTCGCCGCCGCCGTGGACGCCGCCTACGCCGCCGGCGAAGTCTTCCCCGCCCGCGAAAATCTCTTCCGCGCCCTCTCCCTCGTGCGCCCCGCTGACGTGAAGGTCGTCATCCTCGGCCAGGACCCCTATCCCACACCCGGCAACGCCCACGGCCTGTCCTTCTCCGTGCCGCCGACCGCCAAAATTCCCGCCTCGCTCAAAGCCATCTACGCCTCACTCGCCCGCAGTTTCCCAGACTGGCGGACGCCCGCCTCCGGCCATCTCGAACCGTGGGCGCACCAAGGCGTGCTGCTCCTCAACACCATCCTCACCGTGCGCCCCGGCGAACCCATGAGCCACGCCAAGCTCAGCTGGCAGGCGTTCACCCAGGCCGCGCTTCGCCTCGTGCAGGCGGAAGCGCCCTTCGTTGTTTTTATGCTTTGGGGCGGCAAGGCGATCGCCGCTGCCGAGCCGCACATCAACACCTCCCGTCACGCAATCCTGCGCGATCAACACCCGTCGCCGCTCGCGCAAAACCGGCTCCCGCCCGAGAAGAAATTCGCCGCCAACGACCACTTCGCAGAGGCCAACCGTCTGCTCACTGCGCACGGCTGCCAGCCGGTTGACTGGCGGCTCTGAAAACGGCGAGGGCGCGCCCGACCTCAGTCCTGCGGCTTGCGGAATTCCTTGTGGTTGGCGCGCTGCAGGTTGTTGAGATCCGTCAATAGTTTCGCGGCGCCAGCGTTGTCGCCCGCCTTGAGCGCGACCTCGAGCTTGGCGAGGACTGCGCTGAAATCTTGCATCTTCGCCTTGTAGTCGGCCGTGAACGCCGCGCGGTCCTTTTCCGGCAGGTCGGCGGCCTTTTCAGGAATCAAATCCGTCGAAGCAGTCGCGGCCTTTTCCATCTGCGCCACCAACTCAAGTGAGGAGGCGTTCTGCGAGGCGTCGGCCACCTGTTTTTTCAGCTGCCTGAACGCCTTGTTCATCGTTTTCATTTCCTTTTCCAGCGGGGTGCCGCCGCCTTCGGCGCGGGCGAGCGGACAGGTAATGACGGCGAGAAGCAGGGCGGTGAAGAATAGACGGAGTTTCATGGGTAGGATTGGGTAAATGGACAAAATCAAAGACGCCTTCACCCTCCTCCAGTTACGGGCGAATCCGCAACCCGTTTCCTGCGCAACTTCCGCCGCGTATTCGCGTCTAGGGGTTGAACTTCTCGCCCACCGCCCGCACAGTTCCCCTCCGCCCCGCCACCCCACCATGAAAGGCAAGACCGAGATCGTCATCCTGCTCCTCGTCGGCCTCGCCCTCGTGCTGTTGCTCACGTGGATCCATGTCCACCCCGCCGACACGCCGCCGCCGGTCGTCACCCCCGCTTCCTCTCCCGTCTCGCAGCCGGTCGCCGTCAACGGCCGGGCCGACGCCACGCCCGCGCCTGATGATTCCGCGATCACTCTCGGCGCAAAACTCGGCCGCCGCTTCACCCGCGCCGACGCCCGCGCCCACGAGGCCATTTTGATTTTTAAAAACAAATACGGCTACTTCAGCTTCCTCGCCCGCGCCGGCCAGACCGGCGTCTTGGTTCTTGGCCATATCGACCCGCTCTGGATCGTCCGCGTCCATGTGCGCGCCTACGACACCCTCGCCGCCGAGCTCATCGCCCACGCCGCTGACTACGGCGGAGTCGCGGCCAACACCCTCGTCCAAGCTCCGCCCGTTCCCGAGGAGCGCTCCACCCGCCCGCAGTCACCCGTGCGCGACACCCTTCTCGCTACCCTCGGCGTCACCACCGACAACTCCGCCTGGGGCCGCGGCGTGACCATCGCCATCCTCGACAGCGGCACGTTGCCCGACGCAACCCTCGGCGGCGGGCGCCTCACGTATCTCGACATCGGACTCGGTTATACCGGCCCCGTTGACCAAAGCCTCCACGGCACCGCCGTCGCCGCGCTCGCCGCCGGCTCCTCGCCCGACGCCCGCGGCGTCGCCCCCGCCGCCGGCATCCTCAGCATCCGCGTGACCGATACGGACGGAAAAAGCGACGCCTTCACCGTCTCGCAGGCCGTCATTGCCGCCGTCGATGCGGGTGCGCAGATCATCAACATCAGCCTGGGCGGCTACTCCCCATCAGAGGCGATCGACCGCGCCATCGCCTACGCCGATTCCCATGGTGCGGTCATCGTGGCCGCCGCAGGGAACGACCAAGCCTCTCGCCTCGTCTGGCCCGCCGCCAATCCCCGCGTGATCTCCGTCGGCTCGACCGACGCGACCGGCCAGCAGATGAGTTTTTCCAACTCCGGCCCGCAGCTCAACCTCACCGCCCCCGGCTACGGCATCCAGACCGCCGGCGTGAACGGCGAACGCATCTTCTTCAGCGGCACCTCGGCCAGCGCGCCGGTCGTCTCTGGAGCCATCGCCGCCGTGATGTCGGAAAGTCCCGGCCTCACCGCCCCACAAGCCGTGCAAGTCCTGCAAACCCACGCCGACGACGGCGGCTCCGCCGGCGACGATCCCGACTACGGCCACGGCGTCGTTGACCTCGGCTGGGCGATGGCCCGCAACGACCCCGCGCGCGCCGACATCGCCATCGCGGGCAATTCCTACGACACCGAAAGCTCCTCGGTCGCAGTCGTCATTCAAAACCGCGGCGCCACCACCACCGCCGCCATGACGCTCACCACCGACGTGGGCGGCAACTCCTCCAACTACGCAGTCCCTTCGCTCGCGCCTGACGCCGTCGCGACGGTCAACCTGCCCGTCGATTCCGGACAGCTTACGCGCGAAGGCCGCCTCATGCTACGCACCGATCTGGTGTTGCCGCCCGGCTTTATCGACCAAGTCCCGGCCAACAACCACCGCGCCAGCGTGCTCACCCCGCCGGCTCCCTGAAGCGGCGCCCGCTCGCGGTATCGACACCGCGTCGGCAGGTTCGCTAGCATTCACTTCCTTTGATCATGATCCCTTCCCGGCTCTTTTTTGCGCTCCTCCTCGTATTTTGTCTTCCGTCCGCGCACGCCGCCGCAGCCAAACCGCTGGAGGTCGCGCTCGTCGCCACCACGCAATACGCAACGCACGACTTCTACACCCACACGACCGACTACACGGGGCCGGATTTCCAAAACGCCACGCGCATTTTCCCCGGCCAGACCGTGGAACTCGTCCTGCTCGCCAAAAACTACGAGGTCAACGCCGCCCGCCGCGCCGCCGTCCTCTACGATCTCGACATCACCTACCCGGACGGACGCACCCAGCAGGCCGGCAAGGATCTCCGCCTAAGCATCGGGCCGGTGCCCGAGGCCAACCTCTTCGCCTACGCCAGCCAGACCGCCTCGTTCAGCACCGACCCCGGCGATCCGCTCGGCAACTACACGTTTGCCGTGTCGGTCCACGACCGTGTGGCGGGCGGCGCCACGCTCCGCAAAACCACGACGATCCAAGTCGTTCCTTACGTCGAGCCGGTCCTACCCGCCGACTTTAAGCCAGGCGTGTGGATGACCTCGTATTATCTCAACCCCTCGCCCGCGCTGGCGTTGCCCGCGCTCTTCAAAATCGCCATCGTCATCCCAAAAAACAACACCGATGCCTGGCCGCCCGTCCTCGGATTTTACGAGGAAGTGCTCAAGGCCAACCCCTGGTTGGCGCCAGTGTTTCTGGAACGCCTCAAAAACGCCGGCGAAGCCGACCGCACCCTGCTCCTCTTCATCCTCGGCTATGCGTGGCGGCACGACTCCACTTTCGCCGGCTTAAGCAAAGGCCCCTGGCCCGATGTGGACACCGGCGAGTTGAACGACCCCATGCAGGTTGATCTTCTCTGGGGCCGGTTTTTCGCGACCGGCGCCTTTGCCCCGGTCGAGCGCATCGTCTCTGCGTTGCACATGCATCGTTTCCTCGGGGCGCTCGACCGGTTGAAAGCCTCCGCGCCGACTGCGACCGCCCCCACGCCGGAAGTCATGAGGGAACTCGTCCTCAAGTCCGCCCAATGGTCTCTGGGCCGCAATGCCCGCGGGCATCCTCTCGTGCTCCGTTACTGCTCATGGATGCTCGCGCAGAAAAATCCCGATCTCACCTTCAACTCCCTCCTCACCGCCGCTCTTCCCGAAAAAAATTCGCCCGCCCCGGCCGAAAAACCCTCGGTCTTTTTCCCGCCGGTCGGCACGACCACCGGGCCCTCCAAGCCCTGATGCGGACGCTCTAGAGAAAGCCTGGGGCTCGCCCGGCACTCATGCTCCCGCAGACCGTTTTTTCAGCGCATCGTCAAAAACCGCCATCAGCCCATCGACCATGCGCACCGCCGAGAATGGCTCGAAGGCGGAATGATCGAACGAAAAATACTGGTTGCACCCGCCCTCGACGAACCACAGGCGATGGATTTCATTGGCAAGTGAAGTGATGTCCTCCGGACCAGAAAAGCCATAGGCGACCCCCGCCCCCACCTTCAGCGCAAATCGCAATATCGGACTGTCCCGATGGAAGATCATGAGCATCGGCCGCCGGGCCAGCACGTAGGGGAAAAACTTTGACGCGCTGTAGGTCGGATCGTTCGAGCCCACCGCGACCAGCGCACTGGAGTTTCGCAGATAATAAAGGGAGTCGAAATACGGCACGCGGTAACGGTGCTCCTTCACGTAATCCAACAGACCCTCCGTCTTTGCGATCGGCATTACCCAGTCCCGGCCCAGCGGCGGCGGCGAATAATCGGTGCCGATAAAGTGAAACCTCATCTTCTGCGCCTGCGCGGGATGGGTTTGTAGAAACTGTTTGAAGGCGCGAAAAAGCACCGTGAGCGCAAACGTCATGTCGGGTCCGCAGCGCCCCGCATATACATGATGAAAGCAGCCGTCCCGGAAATCGATCAGCGGTTTTACCGGCTGGTATTGCCCCAACGCATCGAAGTCCGCCTGCGATGCCCCGAACGGCAGCAGCTTGAGCCGGTTTGCCGCGAACCACGGATAATGATCCGCCAGCATCGCACCGTAGGAATGCGACACCGAAATGATCCCCGCCGCCTCGCGCAGGGCGACCGGCTCGATCCGCGCCGCCTGCCACTGGCTGAGCGCAAACTTGATCCGCCCTCCCGGCGGACGCACCCCCGTGAGCCGGTAATAGTCGTTGATCCAGGGATCCTGGTAATCGAGCACGAAGGGCACCCCGTGCTTTTTCAGCCAGCGCGGCCCGAGTTGAAAAGCGCTGAACTGTGTCGTGCTTATAAACACCAGGTCAAACTTCTCGTTTTTCAACAACTCGTCGCCCGCGTGCGTGAACGCCCGCCCGCAGCGCCACCACAGATTGCCGATGCCCGCCCAACGGGTGAACCGCGACGACAGGCCCGTGACACGGATTATCCGGATGTCGGCGGGATAAGTGTCCTCCAGATGCTTATCCATGACCCCTCCTTCGATCGACTCGGGCGACACCGCCAGCACCGTCGCCTCCCATCCGCGCTCCTTAAAATAAGGCAGCGCCAGCCGAACCCGCTGCATATCCGGAGCATTGATCGGTGGAAAATGCGGCGAAATGATCAATAGCTTTTTCATGAATAATTATGCTCGGCGTTACCGTCACTCAATGGACGTGATCCCTTCAAATCGAGCCTAACCCTCCGCCAACCAACAACAATACCCCGGGCATCGCGCGCACAAAAAACACTTAGTGAGTTGCCTCGAAGCGGACGCCCGCGACAATCCGCCCGTTAAAAAACGCCATGTCCTCCACCTCATCGCACGTCTGGAAATTTTTTCGCATCGGCGGCCTCGACCAGGTTGCCATTGAAACCGGCGCGGATCTCCTCGCCCTCAAACACCTCGACCAGAAACTCTGGGTTGCCCTTTCCTGCCCCGTCAAAGGCCTCGAACTCGACGAAAAAACCCTCGCGTTGATCGACACCGACAAGGACGGCCGCATCCGCGCCCCCGAGCTTCTCGCCGCCATCGACTGGGCCGCGCCCCATCTCGCCGACGTCGGCGCCCTCCTCAAGGGCAACAACACCCTCGCCCTCGCCGCCTTCAACACCGCCACCCCCGAAGGTAAGGCCGTTCTCACTTCCGCGCGCCGCATCCTCGCCAGCCTCGGCAAGCCCGACGCCGCCGAGATCTCCCTCGCCGAGGCCATCGACACCGTCCGCCTCTTCTCCACCACCAAATTCAACGGCGACGGTATCATCACGCCCGACTCCGCCCCCGACGAAACCCTCAAGCTCCTCATCGCCGACATCGTCGCCGCCCTCGGCGGCCTCACCGATCGCAGCGGCGGCAGCGGCATCGACCAAGGCCGCATCGACTCGTTCTTCGCCGACGCCACCGCCTTCGCCGTCTGGAGCGAAAAAGGTTCCTCGCCCGACGTCCTCGTCCTCGGCGCAGGCACCGCCGCCGCCCTCGCCGCCGTGCAGGCCGTGCGCGCCAAGGTGGACGACTATTTCTCCCGCACCCGCCTCGCCGCCTACGACGCCCGCGCCCTCGCCGCCCTCAACCGCTCCGAAAACGACTACCTCGCCCTCGCCGCGCAGGACATGTCCATCACCGCGCAGGAAGTCGCCGGTTTCCCCCTCGCCCGCATCGCCGCCGGCCAGCCCGTGCCACTCCTCGCCGCCATCAATCCCGCCTGGGCCGATGCCCTCGCCGCCCTCCATCGCGACGCCGTCACGCCCGTCTTCGGCACGGACAAAACCACCCTTGCCGAATCCGAGTGGAACGCCCTCAAAACCAAGGTCGCCGCCTACGAAGCCTGGACCGCCGCGAAAGCCGGCGCCTCCGTCGAAAAACTCGGCCTCGACCGCGTGAAGGCCATCCTCGCCTCCGCCCCCACCTTCCAGCCAGCCCTCTCCGCCCTCGTCACTCAGGACAAGGCCCTCGACCCCGAGTTCACCGCCATCGCCTCCGTCGAAAAACTCCTCCGCTTCTCCCGCGACTTCCGCGCGCTGCTCAACAATTTCGTCAACTTCTTCGACTTCTACTCGCCCGAGCAGCCCGCGATTTTCCAGGCCGGCACCCTCTACCTCGACAGCCGCAGCACCGAGTTCTGCATCAAGGTCGCCGCCCCCAGCCCGCTCGCGGCCATGAGCAAGGCCTACATCGCCTACTGCGACTGCAAACGCATCGGCGGCGAACCCATGAAGATCGCCGCCTGCTTCACGCAGGGCGACAGCGATTACCTCTTCATCGGCCGCAACGGCGTCTTCTACGACCGTCAGGGCCAGGACTGGGACGCCACCATCACCAGCATCGCCGACAACCCCATCAGCATCCGCCAGGCGTTCCTCTCCCCGTATAAAAAATTTATCCGGATGATCGAGGAGCAGATCGCCAAACGCGCCGCCGCCGCCGACGCCGAGGCCACCAACAAGCTCGCCACCACCGCCGACACCGCTGTCAACGCCGACAAAAAAGCCAAGCCCGAGCCCAAGAAAATCGACATCGGCACCGTCGCCGCGATGGGCGTGGCCGTCGGCGCGATCGGCGGAGCCCTCGGCGCCATCGCCACCGGCCTCGCTGGACTCGCCTTCTGGCAGCTCCCGCTCGTGCTCGGCGCCCTCTGCGCCGCCATCTCCGGCCCCTCGATGCTCATCGCCTGGCTCAAGCTCCGCCAGCGCAACCTCGGCCCGATCCTCGAAGGCAACGGCTGGGCCATCAACGGCCGCGTAAAGATCAACATCCCCTTCGGCACCAAGCTCACCGAGCGCGCCATCCTTCCCGCCAACGCCAAGCGCGACCTCACCGACCCCTACGAGGACAAGGCCGCCGCCCGCCAGCGCAAGTTTATCACCGCCCTCGTCGTGGTCCTGGCCTTCACCGCCGGCTATGTCCGCTGGGACCACAATCGGCATGGCTGCTACTTCTGGGCCTCCGATAAAACCCTCGCCGAAGTCGCCGCCGCCAAAAAACAATCCCTCAAAGCAGCCAAAGAAAAATCCACCGCCCCCACGCCAGCAGCCGCGGCCCCCGCGACGCCCTGATCGCTCAGGCCCGAAGACAACGACGCAAACAAACGACGCCCAAAGCCACGCACCCCAGCAGCGCCGCGTAGGCCGAGGGTTCGGGCACGGACGCAGCCGTCACAGACACATCATCGATGTGAAAAACCACGAAGTTTCCAAAAAGCACCTCGAAATAAACCTGGGTGTTCGCGCCGCTCGCCTGCAGCCCTGTAAACGTCTGTCCCAGGCCGCTCGCAGCGCCGGTGATGTTGTTGTAAGCAATTTCGGTCCCATCCCAGCGCGCTCTAAAATAAGTGGTGGAGTCTAAACCGGGAACCGCATCCGTAGTGTAAAGCGAAAAGCTGAAATTATAAAAATCGCCCGGCGTGGTTGCGATCGTCTGATATAGCGTCCCCGAGCTACCGATCACCGCTTCCTGTCCCGAAGCCGTTGTCGTCCCGGAAGCCTACCACCCCGCCAGCGTGCCCGTGGCGAAATCACCGTTGGACACTAAATTTTGAGCCGACGCCGAAAAAGGCGCCGACCAAACCGATCATCAAAACTGGCAGCAAACGGGCCGCGCGGATGAAAATTTGCATGACGCAAACCGTCAGCCCCGTAAGCCGTTGGCAAGGCAGAAACCGTCTGCGTTATTTCTTACTGGCGAGTAGAGTCGCCAGCTCGGCCTCGTCCACGACGCCCTGCACGGCGTGCAGGTGGTGAAGGACGGCCATGCGGTCCTCTGGACCTGCCGTGGAGATATCCAGCATCCAGTCCTCGGTTTTCGCGGCTTCGACGATGACCTCGTCGGCCCACGCGATCACCTCGGCTGCGGTGATGAAGCCCTCGGTGAGGCCACGGATGTAGAATTCGGCGATGGTGCGGTTGTTGGGTTTTGTAGGCATAAATTTAAAATGAGAGGAAACCGTCAAGCCCGAGTCACTTCCTTGATGGGATACTGCGTGACGGTCAGTCCTTTCGCGCCGCGACTGCCTACCGTGAGCTCGGAGAGGTCGAACTCGAAGTCCTTGATGCGCGCCGAGCAGCGGCCGCTCAACTGCACGCGAACTTTGGCCGGCATCGCCTCCTGGTTTTTCGTTTCGTCAAAGAACACCAGTTTCGAACCATCGCTCGCGGCGAGGTTGTAGAGTTTTTCGCGGGTCATGCCGCCGAGCTGGAAGCGTTTGGCGAAGGCCTTTCCGCTCTCCTTGTCCTGCGTGATGACCGTGTAAAAACGGTCGTCGCCGTCCTTCGGCACGATGTGAACGTGGCGAATATCCTTTCCCATGAAAACCTTGTCGGCGACCTTAACCATCTTGCACGTCGCGTCGCCCATGAAGGCCACCACGTCGTCGAGGATGGTGCACTCGATGACGAACTCGTGCTGGCGCCAGTTGAGGCCTATGAAGCCTTCCTCGCGGTTGACGTAGAGTTTCTGGTTGGCGGTGACGACGGCGGCGGCGCTGATCTGCTCGACCTCGTCGCAGGTGGTGCGGCGCTTGCGGCCCTTGCCGTATTTTTCCTGAAGCGTTTCAAACCACTTGATGGCGTATTGCGTGAGGTGAGCGAGGTCGTGCTTCACCGTCTTGATCTCGTCTTCGATGGCCTTAATCGCCTCGTCGGCCTTGAAACGGTTGTAGGCGGAGATGCGCTTGATGCGGATCTCAGTGAGGCGGGTGACGTCGTCGTCGGTCACGGCGCGGCGGAGTTTTTTGACGAAGGGCTTTAATCCTTCGTGGATTTCGGCGAGCACGCTTTCCCAGGTCTTCGACTGCTCGATGCGGCGGTAGATGCGCTCCTCGATGAAAATGCGCTCCAACGAATCCCAGTGCCACTGTTGCTCCAGCTCACCGAGCTTGATGTCGAGCTCCTGCTTGAGGAGCTGCACGGTCTTGTCCACGGAGCGGCGGAGGATTTCAGAGACGCCGAGGAAGACGGGTTTATCCTGGCCGTCGATGGTGTCGATGACGCAGGCGGCGGGCGAGATGGACACCTGGCAGTCGGTGAACACGTAGAGCTGGTTCATCACCTGGTCGGCGTCGGCACCCTGCGGCAGGTGGACGATGATCTCGACCGACTCGGACGTGTTGTCGTCCACGTGCTTGACCTTGATCTTGCCCTTGGCGTTGGCGGCGAGGATCGATTCGATGAGCGAGACGGTCGTGGTGCCGTAGGGCAGCTCGGTGATGGCGATCTGGTATTTGCCGCGGGCCTCCATCTTGGCGCGGACTTTTACTTTTCCGCCGCGCTCACCGTCGTTGTAGTCGGCAAAATCGGCGATGCCGCCGGAGGGGAAATCAGGAACGATGCGGAAGCGTTTTCCCTGGAGGTGATTGATCGCCGCGCGGCAGAGATCGTTGAAGTTATGGGGAAGAATCTTGGTCGAGAGGCCGACCGCGATACCCTCTGCGCCATCGAGAAGGACAATGGGGAACTTGGCGGGGAGCGTGACGGGCTCCTTGGCGCGGCCATCGTAGCTGGCCTGCCACGTGGTGGTCTTCGGATTGAAGAGCACCTCGCGGGCGAAGGGCGTCAGGCGAGCCTCGATGTAACGGGGCGCGGCCGCGTCGTCGCCGGTGAGAAGATTGCCGAAGTTGCCCTGCGGCTCGACGAGGTAGCCGCGCTGGGCGATACCGACGAGGGCCGCCCCGATGGAGGCGTCGCCGTGCGGATGGAAGCGCATGCAGGCGCCGACGATGTTGGCGACCTTGTGGAAACGGCCGTCGTCCTGCTCCCAGAACGTATGGAGGATGCGGCGCTGGACAGGCTTCAGACCGTCGTCAATGTGCGGGACGGCGCGGTCAAGGATGACATAGCTGGCGTATTCCAAGAACCACTTCTGGTATGAACGCGCGAGCGGGGCGTGGTCGTTGGTCTTCGGTAGCTCGATTTCGGCTGCGACGAGTTCAACCGGGGCGGTGCCGTCGCCAGCGGCGGGCACAGGCAGCGAAGCCGGCTCGGCGGGATTGGACTCAGGGGGTTTGCCATTAAACGGCAGCTCGGGCTGGCCGTCTTTGGGATCTTTGCGATTGGGCATCTACGGAAAAATCAGTGGTGAAAACTTTAGAGAGGGCCAAAAGAAGCACGTAAGCCGACGATGGGAAGCGGGAAAATCACCCCCGGCGCCAAATCGCCGCCATTTTGTCACCTAATAAGTGACAAACTTGCTATCGTTTTTCGGTCGCCCCTCGGCGTGGCCCTGCGGCGATCACGTTCCACTCCCCGTTTGTTTGCACGGCCTTGCCCCAAGGGGATCACGCTGAGCACGAGCACGGATCAGCCGTTTCCCCGGGCCGTGCAACAATGTGCAAGGATTTTCCCGGCTTGTGACGGCGTGGGCACGCCGGGGGCACTTTAAGTGCTAAGAGTTGAGTAACGCGACCCGGTGGTCGCTCTTCAACCAATCCAAATCCACATCACCATGCCCAAAGTTAATATCGCGCCTTACAAAAACGGAGACGTCCTCGTCGATTACGAGGAAAAGGTATTCGAGGACGTGAAGGCCAATCCCGGCGAGAAGGCCCTGGTCACCTTTCACGGCCTCGCCATGGAAGGCTCTATCGGCCTCGTCAACACGCTCAACGCCACCCGCCTTCTCCGCAAAGGCTACGAGACTTCCATTCTCCTCTACGGTCCCGGCGTGACCCTCGGCTTCCAACGCGGTTTCCCCACCTTGGGCGACGAAGCGTTCCCGGGTCACCTCGTGGTCAACCAGCGCCTCACCAAGTTCATGCAGGAAGGCGGCAAGGTTTACTCCTGCCGTTTCGCCGCGCAGGCCCTCTACGGCCAGACCGAGATGGCGTTCATCCCCGGCATTCGCCCGATCAACCCGCTCGACGTGCTCGACATCATCCTGGTCCACCAGCGAGCCAACGCCGTGATGATCCATTCCTGGAACCTCTGATCCGCCTCCCCCCATGGCCAAAGCCTCCATCCGCGCCGCCGCGATTCAGATCGCGCCTGTCCTAAACGACCGCGACGGCACAACCGAAAAAGTCCTCGCCGCCATCGGCGAGGCCGCCGCCCGGGGTGCCGAACTGGCCGTCTTCCCCGAGACGTTCGTTCCCAGCTACCCTTATTTTTCGTTTGTGCTGCCGGCGGTGCAGATGGGGCCTGCCCACCTTGAGCTTTACGAACAAGCCGTCCTTGTGCCCGGCCCGGTGACCGCCGCCGTCGCCGCCGCCGCCCGCCATCACGGGATGGTTGTGGTTCTCGGCGTCAACGAGCGCGACCACGGCTCGCTTTTTAACACTCAGCTGGTCTTCGACGCCGACGGTTCTCTCGTGCTCAAACGCCGCAAGATCACCCCGACCTACCACGAGCGCATGGTCTGGGGCCAGGGCGACGGCCACGGCCTGCGCGCCGTGGACACTGCGGTCGGCCGCGTCGGCGCGCTCGCCTGTTGGGAGCACTACAATCCCCTCGCCCGTTACGCGCTCATGGCCGACCACGAGGAGATCCATTGCAGCCAGTTTCCCGGCTCCATGGTCGGCCAGATTTTTGCCGACCAGATGGACGTGACCATCCGCCATCACGCGCTGGAGTCCGGCTGCTTCGTGGTCAACTCCACCGGCTGGCTGACCGATGAACAGATCGTCTCCATCACGCCCGATCCGAAGCTGCAAAAAGCCCTCCGCGGCGGCTGCAACAGCGCGATCATCTCCCCCGAAGGCAAACACCTGTGCGCGCCCGTGACCGAGGGCGAGGGCATGGCCATCGCCGACCTCGACTTCAACCTCATCACCAAACGCAAGCGCATGATGGACTCCGTCGGCCACTACGCCCGGCCGGAACTCCTTTCGCTCCTGCACAACCGCACCCCGCAGGCCTGCCAGCAGCCGTTTTTAAACCCGAACCCGGACGCCTTTCCACCCGCCGCTCCGGCCTCCAAACCCCGCCAACACGAGGAACCTTGCGATGATCGATTTTCCGTCGGCGCTGGCCGCTAAAAAACAAACCCTCCTCTCCGAGCTGCAATCGCACGGCCTGCGCCTGAACGAGCCCGCCGCCGGTTCGGCCAGTCGCCGGGGTGGCGCGGGGCCGACCGATCACAAGGCGGTAACCGTGCTCGGCACCACCATCATGGTGCCGGTTCACACCGGCTCCGCGGCACACTCCCCTTACCTCGCGGACGCTCCCGATTGGAACGGCGTTTCGCGCCTCCACCGCGAGGGCGAGATCGTCTGCGAGATCAGTTTCCCGCCACAGCCCGCTTTTTACGGACTCAGCACCGCCGAGGGCGTTCCGTATTGGAAAATCGCCCAGCTCCACTCGCGCGACACGCTGGCCACCACGGTGCTTCAGACGTGTATCCGCTACGGGAACACCAAGACCAAGTGCCAGTTCTGCGCCATCGGTGAATCACTGCGCGCCGGCCGCACCATCGCCCACAAAACCCCCGCGCAACTCGCCGAGGTGGCCGCCGCCGCTCAACGCCTCGACGGCGTGCGCAACGTTGTCCTCACCACCGGCACGCCCGCCACCGACGACCGCGGGGCCGCCGTTCTCGCCGAGACCGCCCGCGCCATCAAGCAGGCCACCGGCCTGCCCATCCAAGCCCAGTGCGAGCCGCCGGCCGACTTCTCCTGGTTTGGCCGCCTCCGCGAGTCCGGCGTGGACGCGCTCGGCATGCACCTCGAAGCGTGGAACGAGGATGTCCGCCGCACGATCATGCCCGGCAAGGCGGAGGTCCCGCGCGCCTTTTACCTCGAAGCCTTCGCGGCTTCCGTCGCGGTGTTCGGACGCGGCCAAGTCAGCACCTATTTGTTGGCCGGTCTTGGCGATACCGTCGAAGACCTGCTCGAAGGCGCGCGCGTGCTGATCGATCTCGGCGTGTATCCGTTCATCGTTCCGTTCGTGCCGGTCACCGGCACGCCCCTCGCCCACCACGCGCCACCCACTGCGGAGTTTATGAGGCGCGTTCTCCAACCCGTGGGCGAATGGCTGGCCGAAGCCGGCATCACCTCGGAAAACGCCAAGGCCGGCTGCACCAAGTGCGCGGCCTGCACCTCCTTGTCTGCCTTTGAAAAACGCAGCGCCTGCGCCGCGTGATTTGGTTCAACCCGCCTGCCGCCATGCCCGAAGTTTATTTTTCCATCCAGCTCCCCGACGGCGGCGTCCAGCAATGCTACTCCCCGTCCACGGTCATCCGCTCGCATTTCCAGCGCGATGAAATCCTCACCGTCGAGACGTTTGTCGCCCGCAGTCGCATCGCCCTCACCGAAGCCTCCGAACGCGTTCGCGCCCGCTACGGTTACGCCTGCACCTCGGCTCTGGCTCAACTCTCCGAAATCGAGGAGCTCGCCCGCCGCTACGAAGCCGCCGCCACCATCCGCATCCTCTCGCTTTAACCGTCTCCGTAGTCCCGTCATGACCACCGCTACACCGCCAGCCACCGCGACCGCCTCGCCGTCCGCTTCTCCGTTGCCGCCGCCCGACAACCATTACCCCGTCATCATCATCGGCGGCGGCCAAGCCGGGCTCTCGATGAGTTACTGCCTCAAGCAACGCGGCATCAAACACCGGGTCTTCGAGAAGAAACGCATCGGCGAAGCCTGGCGCTCGGAGCGGTGGGACAGCTTCTGCCTCGTCACGCCCAACTGGCAATGCGCCCTGCCCGGATTCGATTATGCGGGCGACGACCCCAAAGGCTTCATGAAAAAAGGCGAGATCGTCGCCTACATCGAAGCCTACGCCAAATCCTTCAACCCACCAATCATGGAAGGCGTGGGTGCCCGCCGCCTGACACGCCTTGGTGAACACGCCTTCGAGCTGACGACCGACGCGGGCACGTTCACCGCCGGCCAGGTCGTGGTCGCCACCGGCGGTTTCCACACACCGGTGACTCCTCGCATGGGCGAGCGCCTGCCCAAGGCAATCGTCCAGCTCCACTCCCTCCACTACACGAATCCCCAGTCGCTACCACCCGGCGATATCCTCGTGGTGGGCACCGGCCAGTCGGGCTGCCAGATCGCCGAGGATCTCCACCTCGCCGGACGGCGCGTGCATCTCTGCGTCGGTGGCGCGCCCCGCACCGCCCGCTTCTATCGCGGCAAGGACGTGGTCGAATGGCTCCACGACATGGGCTACTACGACATGCTTGTGCACGCACACCGCGACGGCGAAAACGTCCGCGCCAAGACCAACCACTACGTCACCGGTCGCGATGGCGGTCGCGACATCGACCTGCGCAAATTCGCCCTCGAAGGCATGCAGCTCTACGGCACGTTGCAATCCATCACCGACGGACGTCTGCACTTCGCGTCCGATCTCGCACCCAACCTCGATCATGCCGACGCCGTGTCCGAAGGCATCAAAGATTCCATCGACACCTACATCGAAGCTCAGGGCATCGAGGCGCCGGCGGAAGCCCGTTACACACCCGTGTGGGTTCCGCCCGCCGAGACCGCGAGCATCGATTACACCGCGGCCAACATCAGCGCGGTGATCTGGTGCACGGGCATCCCCACCGATTACCGCTGGATCGATATTCCGTTGTTCGACGGCAAGGGCTACCCGAGCCACCAGCGGGGCGTCACCTCGGTTCCCGGCGTGTATTTTGTCGGCCTGCCTTGGCTCTACACCTGGGGCTCCGGGCGCTTTTCCGGCGTGGCCCGCGACGCCAGCTACTTGGCCGATGTCATCGCCGAACGTCAGAGCGTGCCCACGCCTCCCGCCGAACGAGCGCTCAACGTCTGGGCGCTCGGCTCTTGAGCGGTGAACTTTCCCTGATCGCCAACCCGGCACGCGATCTGCGCTACAAATCCTGTTTTCCGCCACGTCGGCATCAACCCAACGCACGAACATGATCATCGAGCCTTTCTCCGCCTATCACCCGGCTGATTTTATTTTCAAGATCGCGCGCACGCCCGACGAGTTGCGCGGCTATTGGCAGCTGCGCGAAGAGGTGTTCTGCACGGAGCAGCACGTCTTCGAGGAGCATGACCGTGACCTGTTCGACGACACCGGCATCCCCATCATCTGCGCGACCCTCATCGCCGGAATGGTGGACGAAGTGGTCGGCGCCGTGCGCATCGACGAGCGCACACCGCGCCACTGGTATGGCAGCCGCCTGTGCGTGAGTGCAGGTTACCGCCGTCTGCTCGAGCTGAGCCCGGGAGTCAGCCTGCGCAACCACCAGCCCGTTTATCGCGGATTCGGCGCGCTCGGCGCTGGCCTTATCTACAAGGCCGTCTCTACCGCCGCCGCCCTCGGCTGCGATCGCTTTCTCGCCAACGTGCAGGAACAGAATGCCCGCTTCTTCCAACGCCTCGGGTGGGACGTGCTCGACGAGCGCCTGCTCTTTGGGCGCAAACACATCCACATGGCCGCCCGGCTCGAGCGTTATCCCGCCGCCGCACTCGTGGCCTGACGTCTTTTGCCACTCATGACCGCAGGACTTTG
Source organism: Verrucomicrobiota bacterium (assembly GCA_025352985.1). Classification (GTDB taxonomy): domain Bacteria; phylum Verrucomicrobiota; class Verrucomicrobiia; order Opitutales; family Opitutaceae; genus Rariglobus. Next base: position 35,572 of record JANXRL010000107.1, on the reverse strand, counting down.
TTCGTCCGCCACACCGCCTCGTCCGGTGCCGACTGTGGAGTTGTCCGCGCTCATTCACGCGCTCGTCAACCACCCGCACGTGCGCGAAAAAATCACCATCGCCACCGCCTATGCTCCTGCCCTGCCTGTGGCCGGCGGCATCGCCCTCGGGGACGACACCGCCGTGATCGCCGACGGCGACGGCTACCTTCTTTTCGCCGCCGAGGGCATGATGGAAAGTTTCATCGCGCGCGACCCGTGGTTTGCCGGCTACTGCGCCGTGATGGTCAACCTGAGCGACATCGCCGCCATGGGCGGACGCCCGCTCGCCATCACCGATGTCCTCTGGGCGCATCAAGACTCGCCTCTCGCCGCCGAGATTTGGGCCGGTCTTCAGGCCGCCTGCGCGGCCTACGGCGTGCCTCTGGTCGGCGGCCACACCGCCCGGCTTCCCCTGGATCGCACCCCGCTGCTGGCCGCGTCCGTCATCGGTCGGGCTCGGCGCATCATCAGCAGCTTCACCGCCCGCCCTGGCGACGTGTTGCTCACCGCCGTGGAACTGCGCGGCAGCTACCGCGGCGAAGGATCTTTCAACTGGAACGCCAGTGTGGACGCTCCGCCGGCCCGCTTGCGCGGCGACCTCGCCGTGCTGCCGGAGATTGCCGAGGCCGGGCTCGTCACCGCAGGAAAAGACATCAGTAACGGCGGTATCCCCGGCACCCTCGCCATGCTGCTGGCGACCTCACGCTGCGGCGCCACGCTGGACCTCGACGCCTTGCCGCGCCCACCCGGCGTGGAGCTCGAACGCTGGCTGCTTTCATTTCCCAGCTTCGGCTACCTGCTCACCGCCGCGCCGGAAAACGCCGCCGAGATCATCGCCCGTTTTCACGCGCGCGACCTCGCCTGCGCGGTGGTCGGCCGTATCGAGACCGGCCATGCGCTTTATTTTCATCAAGCGGGTGAAAGCCGGGAGTTCGCCACCATCACACCGGCTCCTTGAACCTCCGCACGGTCGGCCCTTCCGCCCACGTGCCGGTGATGAAGAGATCGCGCGGATAAACCGGCCTCCCCTCGGCGTTCAGTCCAAGCTTTTGCACGAGCAAGTCCACTGCGGCCGCGCCCACCTGGTCGAGTTGGCCGTTGATACCGGCCATGTTTTTGCGCTCGGCCTCGGTTCCAAACAGATGCGCCACGCCCACCTCGTGCGGCACGCGCACGCCGATGACCGATAGATACTCCGCGACCGGGAGCTTGTAGGCCAGGATCGCATCCGGTCGGTGCGCGCCAAACCAGCGCAGGAACTCGCTGCGCGCGGCCGTGCCGTCGGGCACGATCAGGGGCGGACAACACTCGGCGTCCGGGCGTTGTCGTTGTTCTTCCAATACGGCCGCCGTCCAGAACCCACCCACGATCGCATTGTTCCGCTCCGGCACAACCAAGGCGGGCCGCCCATAGCCACGCCGTCGCAGCTCCCGCAGCGCCAGCTTGACGTTGGCGAAGCCGTTGAGGTGCACCCGATCCACGTCGGTCTTCGAAAAATACGTGCTCAGCCCGACCACGCTGAAGTGATCGACCGGAAACTCCACCGCCTCCGTCTGGTCGCACGAAAACGCCAGAATCACCCCGCGAATCCCCCGCGCCCGGAGCACCTCGGCCAACCGGGCCGGATCGTCGCGATGGGCGTCGAGCGGGAAAACCTCCAGCCGGTAACCATGCCGCGCCGCGCCTTCTTCGAGTCCGCCCAGATACCAGCGGCACACATCCTTCTTCCGCCACATCACCTCGGGGTGGCTGGTCACCACCGCGAGCGTTTCAAACGTGCGCGCCTTGTGCTGCCGGCGTTGCACCATCAACGCCTGCACGAGCGGGTGCGGCCGGTAACCCATTTGCTTGGCGACCGCCTTCACCGCGAGCCGGGTCGCCTCGGTGATGCGCGGATCGTCTCGCAACGCCCGCGAGACGGTCGCCGCCGAGAGCCCCGCCACCCGGGCTACGTCACGCATCCGCACGGGAAAAGAATTGGGAGACGTGGACATATCTCCTCACCTTCTGCCAGCCGCGTGCCAGCCATGGGGGAAATTTCGCGACTATTGCCCGAAATGCACACGCAGGCGGGCGACAGTTTCGCCGGCGGCGCGGGCGTGGGCGGCGAACCCGGGCGACACGCGCCCATCGGTGGCGACACGTTGCCAGAAATCTTCGGCCAACGCGGCCGCCTCGCTCCAAACCTCACGATCCGCCGGCAGCGGCGGCGTGGGCGCGAATTCCGGCGCGGGCGTGGCGTCGCCCACGCGCGGCGCCCACAGCATCGGCAACATGTCATACGCCGGCGCGAGCCGGAACGGCAGGGTGTCGTCGAACCAGAACGCGAGGTTGCCCAGATGCATGTCGCTGTTGCTGATCAACCCGCCCAACGCGTGGCGCAGCCGGACCGAGCGCAACGCGACCGCGTCGATGAGCCCGCTCGCGTGCAGGCGCGCGGCAACCGTCGGCCATTGCGTGGCGTCGGGTCCGTCAAACGCGTCGTGCAACGCGCGCATCGACACGACTCCACGACGCCCGTGCAGGCCGACGCGATCATAGCGCGGCGTTTCGAGAAAAAAGCGGTGGCCCGCTTCGAGCAGACGCGGCGCGGCATGCGCCTCGCCCTGCGCGTGCAAAATCGCGAGCGCGTGCGCCTCGGCCACGAGCAGATCGGCCCAACGGCGTCCGGTGGGCGTGGAGATGAGATCGGTGAACTTGACCAACGTCGGCGTGACCGCGCCGTCGTCGGCCGCCAGCGTGACCAGGAACTTGGGTTGCTCGCCTTCGACCGACGAGCCGGGCGCGGTCAACGAAGCCCCCGCCGCAGCCAGCTCGACGTAGCGAGCCGCGCGCTCGCCGAACGGCAGCGACGCAGGAGGATTCAGCAACTGGTCTTGCACGCGGCGCAGCGGCCCATCGCCCACCACCAGATCGCCGGGCAGGTCGTCGCCCGCCGCCTGGAGATAAACCAACGTGTCATCGTCGCTCCAATCGCGCGGGTCAGCCGGCAAGTTTAGCGTGGGCGTCAACGCCCGCCCAATCGCCCGCCCGAGGTAACCTTGCGGACGCGTCTCCCCGAGAAAAAACGGAAATCCCTCAACGTAGCCACCCAAACCGAAAAGCCGCCCCGCCCAATCGGGCGCACGTTGCGGATTCGCCCACCGGAGCTGCCACCCGCCATGCAAGGCGGTGAGCTCAGCCCAGTCCTCGGCCCGCCCCGCCGCATCGACCCGGCGAAGCGGAAACGTGTCGCCGAGCCCGCGCACCGAACGGCGCAACGCGTAATTCATCCCCCGCGTGGTGCCAAGCCGCACCAACTGCGGAGCGATCGCGGGCAGCGCCAGCGCCCGACTGATATTGGAGCGGTCCACCCGAAACGCCGCCGCCAAGGCCTGCGCAGACTGCGGTCCGCCCGCCTGAAGACGAAGAGCGATAACCGAGGGTTCAACCTGACGCGGACGAGCCATTACGCCGCATATTACGCACAGTTTTTAATTATGTATCAACCTTAAAATAAGGGCTAAACGTTTTTTAAATGGATTAATTACGCACAGTTTTAGCACGCGTAAAAGCCTCAGCCCACTTCCACCAAATCCTTCTCTACCTTGAGGTTGCCGATGATGAACTCCTGACGGTCAGGCGTGTTTTTGCCCATGTAGAACGTGAGCAAGCCGCCCACGTCATGCAGGCGGTCGAGGGTCACTTTTTCGGCGCGGATGTTTTCACCGATAAAGTCCTTGAACTCGGCGGGGGACACTTCGCCGAGACCTTTGAAGCGCGTGATCTCGGCGCTCTGGCCGAGCTTGTGGAGGGCGGATTGTTTCTCGGCCTCGGAGTAACAGTAGATCGTCTGCTTCTTGGTGCGCACGCGGAAGAGCGGCGTCTCCAAAATAAACAGGTGCCCCTGGGTGATGAGTTCGGGGAAAAACTGGAGGATGAACGAGAGCAGCAGCAGGCGGATGTGCATGCCGTCCACGTCGGCGTCGGTCGCGATGATGACGCGGTTGTAGCGCAGGGTCTCCATACCCTCTTCGATGTTGAGCGCACTCTGGAGGAGGTGGAATTCCTCATTCTCGTAGATGACTTTTTTAGTGAGGCCGAAGGTGTTAAGCGGTTTGCCCTTCAGCGCGAAGACGGCCTGGGTCTGCACGTCGCGGCACGAGGTGAGCGAGCCGGAGGCGGAATCGCCCTCGACGATGAAGAGCGTGCTGTCCTCGGCGCGCTTGTCTTTCGAATCAAGGTGGACGCGGCAGTCGCGGAGCTTGCGGTTGTGCAGCGAGGCTTTCTTCGCGCGCTCACGGGCTAGGTTGCGGATGCCGGAGAGTTCTTTGCGCTCGCGCTCGCTGTCCTCGATCTTGCGCTTGATGGCGTCGGCAGCCTCGGGGTTGCGGTGAAGCCAGTTGTCGAGGTGCTGCTGAAGGAATCCACTGATGAACTGGCGGATGGTCGGGCCTTTGGGGCCGAGGTCGTTGGAGCCCAGCTTGGTCTTGGTCTGCGACTCGAAAACGGGCTCTTGCACGCGCAACGAAACGGCGGCGATGATCGACTGCCGGACGTCGGCCGCGTCGTAGTCTTTCTTGAAAAAGTTGCGCAGCGTGGCGACGAGACCCTCGCGGAAGGCGGTGAGATGAGTGCCGCCCATGGTGGTGTGCTGGCCGTTGACGAAGGAGTAATATTCCTCGCCGTAGTGAGCGCCGTGGGTGAGGGCGACCTCGATGTCCTCGGCTTCGAGGTGGGCCATCGGGTAAAGCGGATCGCCCGTGAGCTTTTTGGTAAGGAGATCCTTGAGGCCGAACTCGGATTTATAGGCCTTGCCGTTGAAGGTGAGCGTGAGGCCTCGGTTAAGGTAGGCGTAGTTCCAGAGCATCTCCTCGATGAACTCGGTGCGGAACTTGAAGTCCTTGCCGAAGAGCGCCTCGTCGGGCGTGAAGGCGATGATGGTGCCGTTCTTCTCGGCGGTCTTGTGGGTTTTATGGTCCTTGCGGAGTTTACCCTGCTCAAACTCGACGATGCGCGTCTCACCTTCGCGGACGGCCTGGGCGGAGAAGTAAACCGAGAGAGCATTGACCGCCTTCTGGCCGACGCCGTTCAGGCCGACGGATTTTTGGAAGGTCTCGCTGTCGTATTTTGCTCCGGTGTTGATGATCGACACGCAGTCGATGAGTTTACCGAGCGGGATGCCGCGTCCGTAGTCGCGCACGCGCACGGTGCGGTCGGTGAGCTCGATCTCGATCTTCTTGCCGTAGCCCATCGTGAACTCGTCGATGGAGTTGTCGATGGTCTCCTTGATGAGAACGTAGATGCCATCCTCGGCGTTGGCACCGGTGCCCAGACGCCCGATATACATGCCGGGACGCAGACGGATGTGCTCTAGCGGAGAAAGGGTCTTGATCGAGGCTTCGGTATAGTTGGACGCCATGAGGGAACGCGCCAAAGCAGGGGCGCGCCCCGCCGCTGACAAGGTAAAAGTGGTTGCGCCTCCTTTGCAGACAGCCGCGTCGCGCATGTCGCCGGTGAGCAGGAACTGCTCGTGCAGGGCGAAGGCGTGAGCGAGCGTCTGCGGCGTATGGCCGTCCTTCGATGCCTCGCAATAGCGGTGCAGCATGTCGCGGAACGTTGGGTGCGTGCATTTTTCCGCGACGAGCCGGGCGCGTTCGTGAGGGGACTTGCCGCGCAGATCCGCCACGCCCTGCTCGGTGACGATGACGTTGACCGAATGTTCGTTGTGATCGACGTGGCTGACCTGCGGAACGATCGTGCTGATCTTACCGTCCTTCTGGACCGACGGGCAGGTGAAGATCGACAGCGAGGCGTTGCGCGTGAAGTCGCCCGATCCGCCGATGCCGTTCTTGAGGCTGCGGCCGAGGACGTGCGTGCTGTTGACGTTGCCGAACACGTCGCACTCGATAGCGGTGTTGATCGAGATGACGCCGAGACGGCGGATGACCTCGGGGTGGTTGGTGATTTCCTGCGGCCGCAGCACGATGCGGTGGCGGCAGAAATCGAGGTTGGCGTAGATCTCCAGCTGCTGCGCCTTGGTCGCGGTGATGGCGACGCTGCTGCCGAAGCGGATCTTGCCCGTGCGCATGAGCGCGAAGACCGAATCCTACAGCACCTCGGAATACATCTCAAACGGAGGTCGGGATGCACGCCCATAGCACCGAGGACGGCGTTGGCCACGTCGCCCACGCCGCTCTGCACGGGGAGAAACTCCTTTGGCAGGCGGCCGGTGCGGTGCTCGGAAGCGAGAAACTCGGCGACATTCACACCGATGCGCCGCGTGATATCGCTGACCTCGGAAAACGCCGAGACCTCGTCATCGAGCTGCGACTCGACCACGCCGGCGATTTTCTTCGGATCGATGCGCAGCACCGGTTGGCCGATACGATCGGAAGCCAGTAAAATGGGGACCGGTTGGCGGTAGGGAAGATCCGCCGGTTCGTAAATGTCATGCAGGCCGCGCAGCTCCACGGGATGCGTGCGGTTGATCTCAATGATCACGCGGTCCGCGCTGCGCGCCAGCGCGGGCGAGTTCGCCATCGAGCGATTTGCCCGTGGACGCACCGGTGATGACACCGATCTTGAACGGGCGGCCCTTTGCATGTTCGACGCGCGCGGGCGGCGATGGCCTTGCCTACGGCCTTGGGCGCGCCAGCGGCGGTGAAAGAACTGAAACCGACCATATCGCGGTCGTTGATAAGCGCGGCGGCCTCGTCGGCGGAAAGTTTTGTAAAGGAGTGACTCATCTCACCGCCAATATGCAGACAACCCGTCAAATACTCCAACCGCACCTTGGCAAGGACTGCGCATTCCTTGCGGCACCGCGGGTAAAAGTGCGCCTGCTCACGTCAGGCTTGCCGTCATCCGAGTGGACCATAGATTTTCCCTTAATTCTTCAAATCATGAAAAAACTCCTCACCATTCTCGGCGTTCTCGCAGGGCTCGCTTTGGTCGGCGGCCTGGTGCTCATATTCACCCTGGGCCCCATCATCACCAAGGGAGTCAACACCTTCGGCCCCAAAATCACCGGCACCAAGGTCACCCTCGACAGCGTCAGCATCTCGCCTTTCACCGACTCCTTCACCATGAAAGGACTCTTCGTCGGCAACCCCGAAGGCTGGAAAAGCGACAAGGCGTTTTATATGGGCGCGGTCCATGTGAGCGTCGCGCCTCTTTCCGTCCTCGGTGACCACATCGTCGTCAAAGACGTCCTCATCGACGGCCCCGAATTCGTTTACGAAACCAAGATCATCAGCAGCAACATCAAGGACCTGCTCAACAACATCGAAAAAGCCACCGGCGGCGCCGACGCCAAGCCCGGCGACCGCGCCGACATGCCCGCGACGAAATCGGGCAAACCGCTCAAGTTTGAAGTAAAAAAATTCCGCCTCCAGAACGCCAGAGTCACCCTCGGGGTCGGCCCCACCGCCATCACGCTCCCCATGCCGCCGCTCACCCTCACCGACCTCGGCACCAAGGAAGGCGGCATCACCCCCGACCAGCTCGTGACCAAAGTCATGACCAACGTCCTCGGCAACATCGTGAGCGCTGTCACCAACTCCGTCGGCAAGATCGGCTCCGCCGCCGGCGCCACCGCGACCGACGCCGCCTCCGGCGCCGTGAAGGGCCTCAAAAGCCTCTTTGGCGGCAATAAGTAACCCCGAGGCCCGGCTCTCGCCATACGCAACCTCACCCCTCAAGACACCTACGTTTACCGCCGTCCCCGGCGGCAAATGCAATACGCTAACCCCGGCTCAGAATTCTAACTGAGAATACGCTAGGCGGCGGCCTGTTTTACTGATGGGATAATTTCCTCCATTTAAAAGTCCGCACTCCCAGTCTCAACTCCAGCCCGTCTCTATATCCATGTCCGACCATTCTCACGAGGGTGCCCACCAACACGAAGAAAAATTCTCTCCGGCGGTTTTCATCACGACCATTGTCGTGACCCTGGCCGTGCTGTTCAGCGTGCTCGCGCTGGTGTTTCCCGCCACGTGGAAGGCCCAGCTCGCGGGCAGTTGGGTCGCGTTTGCCCTCACGTTCCTCGTGGTCCATGCTGGCGCCGGCGTTTTCGAGTTCTTCTTCCACCGCTACATCCTGCACGCCCCGCTCATCCCGTTCCTGAGCTATTTTTACCGCCAGCACACCCTGCACCACGCCCTCACCCGCATCGGCTATCACCGGACCAAGCGCGGCACCGAGGACATCCCCGGCCTCGTCGAAAATGTCGTCCACAACACCTTCCCCATCGAGGAGGAAAAACAGCACGAGGCCTCTTACTTCCCCTGGTATTCCCTCTTGGTGTTCTCTTTGGTCGTCACTCCATTTTTGGTCATCGCCCAGTGGCTGTTTCCCACCGCCCCCGTTTTCCTCGCCGGCTGGCTCGCCGTCGCCTGGTCCCTCTCGCTTTACGAACTCATCCACGCCGTCGAGCACTGGCCGCAGGACACCTGGGACCGCCTCGTCGAGCACCCCAAATACGGTCGCCTCTGGCGCAAGGCCTATGCCTTCCACCTCCGCCACCACGCCGACATCCGCTGCAACGAAGCCATCTCCGGCGTCTTTGGCCTGCCCCTGTGTGATTTTGTCTTCGGCACCTACATCGACCCCGAGACACTCTACACCCACGGCAAGCCCGTTGACCCGAAGGAATTCGTCAGCCCTCAGCCTCGCTTTGCCTTCATGCGCTGGCTCGACCGCCAAGCCGATCAAGCCGTGCAAAACCGCCGCGCCGCCGCCCGCGCCGCCTGAGCGATTTCAACCTCGCGCTTGACCAATCGCACGTTTTCGCCTTCGTTTCACTCGCTTTAATGAACCTCCGCAACACGACGCTTTCCAGCAAAGCCCTCGCCCACGCCTCCGTGGTCGCCATCTCCATCGTGTCCGTTACCAACGCACCGAGAGGGGCCTGAACGTGTAAACACTTTCGCCCCCTCCGGTGCCAACCGGAGGGGGCTTTTTTTTGGCCCTGTCCGGAGCAGCACCCGCAGGGGGCGGTTAAAACCAAACCAACCGCCATGAAAACCAACCGCATCCAAACCCGCACTCGCTGGCCCGAACCTTTCGGCGCCGCGCCCCGCCTGAACCGCGAACCCGCCCGCCCCGCCCCCGCGGGCGACTTCGCCCGAAACGACTTCCTGTTGCTCAACCCGCGACCGGATTTGCTCGAACCCGAGCGCCGGGGACGCTTCCGTCCCTACCCCATCGACCTGCCATGAACACGCCGTCCGCTTTTTCCTTCGCCCAACGCACCGCCTGCCTCAAGCCGAGCGCCATCCGCGAAATCCTCAAAGTCACCGGCTCTCCCGACGTCATCTCCTTCGCCGGCGGCCTGCCCGCGCCCGAGTTGTTTCCCATCGAAGCCACCGCCCGCGCCGGCCAGTCCCTCCTCGCCGAAGACGGCCCCGCCTCCCTCCAATACGACATCACCGAGGGCTACCTGCCGCTCCGCGAATGGGTCAGCGCCCACCTCGCCGAAACCGTCGGCCTGCGCGTCGCGCCCGACCAGATCCTCATCACCAACGGCTCCCAGCAAGGCCTCGATCTCATCTCCAAGGTCTTCCTCGACCCCGGCGACGTCGTCCTCGTTGAAAACCCCGCCTACCTTGGCGCGCTCCAAGCCTTCCAAGCCTACGAAGCCGTCCCTGTCGGCCTCGAGTCCGACGAACACGGCCTCCGGCCCGAAGCCCTGCGCGCGTTCCTCGAAACGTCTGCGCGCAAGCCGAAGTTCCTGTATCTGATTCCCAATTTCCAAAACCCCACCGGCCGCACCACGCCCGCCGCCCGCCGCGCCGAGATCGTCGCCATCGCCGCACACTTCGGCCTGCCCGTGATCGAAGACGATCCCTACGGCCGCCTGCGCTTCTCCGGCGAAGATGTTCCCGCGCTCGGAACTTTCCCCGACGCCCGCCACTGGCTATACCTCGGCACCTCCAGCAAGATCATGACCCCCGGCCTCCGCGTCGCCTGGCTCGTCGCCCCCGACCGCGAAGTCTACGAAAAACTCGTCGCCGCCAAACAGGCCGCCGACCTCCACACCTCTGCCTTCACCCAGCGCCTCGTCTGGCGCTACGTCCGCGAACCCGGCGTCGTCACCGAACACGTGGCCAAGCTTTGCTCCGTCTACGGCCATCGCCGCGACGTCATGCTCGACGCCCTCGCCCGCCACCTCCCCGCCGGCTGCACGTGGACGAAACCGGATGGCGGCCTTTTCCTCTGGGTCACGCTTCCCGAGTCCATTGATACGCTCGAACTGCTCAAAGCCGCCGCCCGCGAAAAAGTCGCCTTCGTCCCCGGCGCGCCCTTCTGGGTCGATTCGCCGGTGAAGAACACCATGCGCCTCAATTTCAGCAACGCCACCGAAGCCCGCATAGAGGAAGGTATCGCCCGCCTCGGCGCCGTCATCCGCGCGGCGTTGTGAGCAACCGGCTCGACTCGCGCTTGCGCCCCTCGACCGTAAACGCGAATCTCCAGCCATGAAATGGACCGCCCCGCTCCGCCCCGTGGTAAAAGCCGGCGATACCCTCATCGACCGCCTGCTCTGCGTGTTTGGCGCCGTGCTGTTTTGTCAGCTCCCCGAGTTCATCCAGCAGTATCTTCAGCGCCTCGGCGGACGCCTCGACGAAGCCCGCCGCCAACTCGCACAGTTCACCGACGTCGCCGCGCAATCCAAGCTCACCCTCGCCGAATTCATGCAGCGCACGAGCCACAACGCCGATGAAAGCGTCGCCCGCCTCGCCGGTGTGATGAGCGACGCCGTCACGCGCGTGGACTCGCTCGCCGCCGCCGACCTCGCCATACGCAACGCATCGCTCTGGAAAAAACCTTTCGTGTTCTTCGCGCATTTCGACCCGTCCATCGCCCGCGCCACGTTCGACATCTACAAACCTGCCGTGCCCACGACCGTCGAAGGCCTTATCTACGCCGTCCTCGGCATGCTCACGATCCTCGGTATTTACCACGGCCTCATCCGCTACCCGCTCGTGAAAGCCGCTCAGGCGCGCAAAACGACGGTGCCCGTAAAGACATCCTAGGAAAACGTCGCCTGAACAAACTCAGACCGGCGCGGGCAGGCCGGCTTTTTTTAGAATTTCGCAGATGTCGAACTCGGCACGACGAGCCTTGCGGCTGCGCAAGGCGTTGGCCTCCTCGTCGCCGACAAACTGTTCTTTGGCCGCATCCCAGGTGAGTTTGCGTCCGAGCTTCATCCCGATCCACGCGGTCGCGCAGGCCTCAAGACTGCGCGAGGACTGCTCGATGGGCGCGACTGGTTGGGCATTTGCCGCAATGCTTCCGATCCAGTTGGCGTAATGATTTCGGCTCGGTGCCCAGCGCGTAGCATTCGCGCCGAGCGGCGCGAGAATCTTCAGATCGCTCGCACGCAACGGGCCTTTCTTGTCCGCAGGGTCGGCGGCATTGCCGTCGCTCGCCGTCACTTTTTCGGCTCCGCGGGCGCAAAACACCCAGCCGTCGGCACCCTCGAAACGGATGCCGTTCTCAAAGGAGTTGTCCATGATCACCTGCACGTTGTCCGGATAAATCATCTCAACGTGGTAGGTATGGTGCACCGTCCAGACGTCGTCGCGCATGAACTGGGCGCGGGCCTCGATCGTGAGCGGGCCGCCCAACTCCTGCCCCATCGCCCACTGCGCGATGTCCATGTGGTGCGCGCCCCAATTGGTGATCATGCCAAGCCCGAAATCCTCGGTCGTAATCCAACCCGGGCGGGTAAAACCATCCTGCGGATGCACGCGGCCCTCCATGTAGGGCTGCTCGGGCGCGGGGCCGAGCCAGCGGTCGAAATCGAGATTGGCGGGCACTTCCATGGGCTTGGGCGCCTTGCCGCTGGGCTTGTCGAGGCCGATGCCGATCTTGACCGTATGAAGCTTGCCGATGCGTCCGTTGCGCACGGCCTCGCTCGCGGGGCGAAACGCGACGAACGGGCGCTCCGAGCGCTGCTGGGAACCCGTCTGCAGGACGACTTTTTTCGCCTGCACCGCGATGCGCAGCGCGATCGCCTCCGCGATGCTGTAAGTCACGGGCTTCTGGACGTAGAGATGTTTGCCCGCGAGCGCCGCCTCGACGGCCACCAGGGCGTGCCAATGATCCGGCGTGCTCACGACGACCGCATCTATGTCAGACCGCAGGAGCACCTCACGGTAATCGTGGTAGGCTTTCACCTCCACACCGGCTTCGCCTTTTTTATGATAAAACGTCTCCGCCATTTGTTTGGCGATGGCGACGCGTTTGGAATCAAGGTCGCAAACCGCGACGATACGCGCCTGCGGACAGCCGAGGACGCCCTCCATGTCCGTGTGCCCCATGCGACCGCAGCCAATCTGGGCGACTTGGATGCGCTTGCTTGGAGTCGTGGCCGCGAAGAGCGAACCGCGAATGAGATTAGGGAGGAAAATCAGGCCGGCGCCGACGCCAGCACCGGTCTTCAGGAAACTGCGGCGATTATGAAGAGTCACGGGAGGTATGGGGGTCAGAAATCTTTTGAGTTTAGCGCATCACTCACCGGCGAGCGGGCGGATTTTCAAATCACGAAAAGCGGCGACGTTGCCGTGATCTTGAAGAAGGACATGCCCGTCGGGCCATTCGCCGAAGCCGGGGATGTTTCTATATTTGCTGGCGGCCACCGCTTCACGAAATGCCGGCGAGCCGCGTTCGAACTCGGTCACCTTGTCGCCGTTCAGCCAGAACTCGACATGCCGGCCGCGCGAGATGATGCGCACATGGTTCCACTCACCGACAGGGTTCGACTTCTTGGCAGACGAGGCGGGGATGAGATCGTAAAGCGAACCGAGCGTGCGGTCACCGTTGTGCCCGAGCTTGGCGTCGGGATGGCGCAGGTCGTCGAGGATCTGATATTCAAGCCCGATGGCTGAACCCACCGTCGTTTTTTTGCCCGACGGCGTGATCGCGCTCAGCTCGGGTTGGACAAAAATCTTGATACCTGTGTTGGTGCCGGGGTTGATTTTGAAGTCAGCCTTCAGCTCAAAGTTGGAGAATTTTTCGCGCGTTATGATGTCGCCGCCTCGCGCGGATTCCTTCCCGTCCGAACCGGTCACGGTCAGAACGCCGTCCTGCATCACCCAACCGCCTTCGGGGAATTTCTCGCTGCGGGAACTCCGCCAGCCTTCGCTGGAGTGGCCGTCCCACAATAAGCGCCAGCCCTCGGCTTTTTCCTGGTCGGTCAGCGTGTTGAATGCGCCGACCGTCGCTGCAGGCGTTTCCGCCGGGACCGTGTCGGCGAGAACCTTGATGCGGACGTTGCGGAAACGCGCCTTCAAGCCGGCCATCTTTTCATTTTTCCCGACATTGTGGACCTGGAGACCGATAAAGCCGCGAGGCGTCAGGTCGTCGGTGATGGCGGCGCGAAGTTCGCCGTTAAGGAAGGTCTTGAGCGATGCGCCGATCGCCTCGATGCGCAGGTGGTTCCAACCGTCGGCGGGCGTGGCGAGTTTCACGCCTTGCTCGGTGAACGCCTTGGCGTCGCCGCCCAACGAGCCGGGGAACAGCCAAAGACGGCGGCTCTCGTCGTAGATGCCGCCGGCCCACCAGCGCTTCTTCACCGGATCGAGATCGATCTCGTATTGGTAACCGTGCACACGACCCGCGGCCACGGTGATAGCCTTGCCCTTGGCGTCCCTCAGCGGCTGACCGTCCTTGCCGGTGGGCGCGGTGACATGGTCGAAGCATTCGCTGCGGAACTGCACGCCGGAGTTCAGCGCGGGATCGACGTTGAAATCGAGTTCCAGAATGAAATTTCCGTAGGTTTGCTTCGTGCAAAGAAACGAATTCGGCGTGTTAAGAACCGAGGTGCCGACGATCACGCCGTCTTCCATGGTGTAACTGGCCTTGCCTCCGCGCGTCTCCCAACCCGTGAGATCCTTGCCGTTGAACAAATCCGCGAAGCCGTCTTCCGCAAACGCAGGAGCAGCGGCAATGACAAGGCCGGCAAACAGGGGGATAAAAGATCGCATCGAGTAAGAGGTAAATTTTATGACGGCGCAGACTCAACGCAGGTTACCCTTTCAGCACCCGCCTTGCCCCGTCCACCGTTATCTTCAATCTTGATTGCACATGCCCCTGGTTCTTAACCGCCGTGATTTTATCAAACTGACCGCCACCGCTACGGCCGCCGCTTGGGTGGGCGTGCGTCCATTGCGCGCCGGCGGCGCGTCGGACGCGTTGCGCATCGGCATTGTCGGCCTTCGCCACAAGGGCTGGGAACACGTCAACCAGCTCCGCGCCATGCCTGATGTGCGTATCGTAGCCCTTTGCGATGTGGACAGCACCATCCTCGCCGCGCGAACAGCAAGCCTTGCCAAAATCGGCATCAAAGCCGCCGCGCAAGCCGATTTCCGGCGGATGCTGGAGATGAAAGATCTCGACGCAGTCGTCATCGCCACGCCCAACCATCAACACACGCTGCAAACCATCTGGGCCTGTCAGGCCGGCAAGGATGTTTACGTCGAAAAACCCGTTTGCCACAATCTCTTCGAGGGCGTCCAGATCGCCCGCGCTGCGGAAAAATACGGTCGCGTGGTGCAGGCCGGCACTCAAAAACGCTCCGACCAGGGACACATCGACGGCTTCGCATTCATCAAGCAAGGAGGCCTCGGCAAAATCCGCCTCGTGCGCGGGCTCTGTTACAAACTGCGCCCGCCCATCGGCCACGTTTCCGGCCCGCAAGCCATTCCCGCCACCGTTGACTACAACCTCTGGTGCGGTCCCGCGCCCATGGCCCCGCTCATGCGCAAAAATCTGCACTACGACTGGCACTGGGACTGGGCCACCGGCAACGGCGACATCGGCAACCAAGGACCCCACGAACTCGATCTCGCCCGCTGGGTCCTCGGCGAAACCGGACTGCCCCGCCGCGTCGTCAGCGTAGGCGCGCGCCTAGGCGAGCCCGACGACGGCCAAACGCCCAACACCCAGCTCGTGCTCTACGACTACGCGACCGCCCCGATCCTCTTTGAGGTGCGCGGCCTGCCCATGGCTCCGGGTGAAAATGAAGTGGACGCCTACAAGCAACTTCGCGTCGGCGTCATCGTGGAATGCGAAAACGGATCCTTTGTCACCGGCGACAGCGGCGGTTGGATCCAAGACCTCCAGGGCAAAAAAGTGCGGCGCTTCACCGGCGATGGCGGCGGCAAGCACATGAGAAATTTCATCAACGCCGTCCGCACCCGACGCCCCCAGGACCTGAACGCCCCTGTGCGAGAAGCCGGCATTTCCAGCAATCTGGCGCACATGGCCAATCTCTCGCATCGCGTCGGTGCCGCCGCCGCACCCGAAGCCATCCGCGAAAAACTGTCCGCCCACCCCGCAGCCCTTGAAGCCCTCGGGCGCATCCAGACCCATCTGGACAAAAACAAAATCGACCTCGGGAAAACCCCGCTGACACTCGGAAGCTGGCTGGAGTGGAGCGACGCGCAGCAACGCTTCACCGACGGCGAAGGCGTTGACCGGGCCAACCAACTTCTCACCCGCGACTACCGAGAAGGCTTTGTGGTGCCGACCGTGACATAACCGCAACCATGCGGGCCGAAAACTCGTCCGGCTTCCGGCTCGCATTCCGCGGCGTCGGCATTCTAGTTCTCACCGATGAACGCATCCCCCGCCTCCCTTTCCGGCCATCCCTGCCCTTGCGGCAGCGGCAAACTCTTCGACGCCTGCTGCGGACCTGCCCTCGCAGAAAAGCGCCTTCCCGCCACCGCCGAGGAGCTCATGCGCTCGCGCTTCACCGCGCATTACGTCGGCGACTACGGCTACCTCCACCGCACCTACCTGCCGACCCACAACAAGCCCTACATCGCGGAACCCGCCGGCGAGCCGATCAAGTGGACGCGCCTCGCCATCCACTCCCACGAAACCGGCCCCAAGCCCGACACCGCCACCGTCGATTTCTCCGCCTACTTCGACGAACAAGGCTCGGAGCAGGTTCTCCACGAAAAGTCGGAGTTCTCCCGCATCGGCGGCAAATGGCTTTTTGCGCGCACCCTCCGCAACGGCCCCGCCCCGACGAAATCAACGGAGCCCAAAGTCGGCCGCAACGATCCCTGCCCCTGCGGCAGTGGCAAGAAATACAAACAGTGCTGCCTCGCCAAAGGGTGAAGACTCGGCGACTCCCGTGACGCCCCGCCTCCTCACTGCATTTTACGAAAAAAATCTTCATGAACATCCGCTGCCTCAATC
Source organism: Verrucomicrobiota bacterium (assembly GCA_025352985.1). Classification (GTDB taxonomy): domain Bacteria; phylum Verrucomicrobiota; class Verrucomicrobiia; order Opitutales; family Opitutaceae; genus Rariglobus. The sequence goes on along the minus strand of JANXRL010000107.1, from coordinate 19,360 downwards.
CCGGCGCCAAAGCCGCCCACATTACCGTGGCCGCTTGGGTCGCCGTGCTCGTCGTCGGCACACCGTGAGGGAACTGATCGTCTAACCCACTTTCGCCCCCTCCAGTCTTTTCCGGAGGGGGCTTTTTTGGCTCCTCCCGGACAAGAAATCGAAGGCGGCGTATGACAAAGCAGCGCCCATGAAATCCACCGAACCCGTTCCCGCCTTGTCCGTGGACGAACCACGCTCAGCCGAGCAAACCGTCTTCGCGGTTTTGCTGGCCCTCAGCCTGTCGCACCTGCTCAACGACACCATCCAGTCGTTGCTCCCGTCAATCTACCCGCTGCTGAAAGAATCCTACCAACTCAGCTTCGCGCAGATCGGCCTGATCACGTTCGTCCTCCAATTCACCGCCTCGCTGCTTCAGCCTGTCGTTGGCACCGTCACCGACCGCCATCCGCAACCCTGCTCGCTTCCCATCGGCATGGGCATAACCTTAGTCGGACTGGTATTGCTGGCATTCGCGAAAAACTTTCACGCGCTCCTCGGCGCTGCCGCGCTGATCGGCGTCGGTTCCTCGATCTTCCATCCGGAGTCCTCACGCCTCGCCCGCCTCGCCTCCGGCGGCAAACACGGTTTCGCGCAATCGCTCTTCCAGGTGGGCGGCAACCTAGGCACCTCGCTCGGGCCACTGGCCGCCGCCTGGATCGTCGCGCCACACGGACAACGCCACGTGCTCTGGTTCACGCTGCTCGCCCTGGTCGGAATCGTCCTCCTCTCGCGCGTAGGCGGTTGGTATAAAGACCACCTCGTGCGCGCCCGCACCGCCACACCTTCGGCCCGCGTTAAGCCCGCCGTCACGCTTACGAAAGGTCGCGTCGCCGCCACCCTCGCGCTCCTCGCCGCGCTGATCTTCTCGAAATACTTTTACCTAGCCTGCTTCACCAACTACTACACGTTCTACCTGATCCAGCGGTTTGGCGTTACCGTGCCGCATGCCCAAGTGCTGCTCTTCGTGTTTCTGTTTGCGGTGGCCGCCGGCACGATCATCGGGGGACCGGTGGGCGACCGTTTCGGACGCCTGAAGGTGATCTGGGGTTCCATCCTCGGCGTCGCTCCGTTTTCGCTCGTGCTGCCTCACGTCGGGCTCACCGCCACCGTCTTGCTCAGCATGGTCATCGGCCTGATTCTGTCGTCCGCTTTTTCCGCGATTCTGGTTTACGCGCAGGAACTCGTGCCCGGAAAAGTCGGTATGATCTCCGGCATCTTCTTCGGACTCGCCTTCGGCATGGCGGGCATCGCCTCGGCGCTGCTGGGTAAACTCGCCGACCACACCAGCATCCCGTTCGTGTTTCAGGTGTGCGGCTTCCTGCCGCTCATCGGGTTGCTGGCCGCTTTCCTGCCCGACCTGGACAAGCCAGCTAAACCTTAACCCCCCGCGCGGGACTGCCCTGATACTCGGCCGTCTCCGCCGTCAATCCCGCGCGGCGACACTCGCGACAGAGGCGGTTGTTCTTATCGGCGGCGACCGCCTCGATCGAGACGAGCATGATTTTATGGCACGGGTCGTGAAGGCAATTGACGACGTCGCGCGTCGGCACGCCGGTGTGTTCGCAGCGTCCGATAGGCTCGCGTTCCGACGAGTCGCCCACCGAAATCATCATGCGCTCGTCGAAGACAAAGCAGTCACCCTCCCAATGCGCCGAGCCGTGGCGCTCGCCATAGGTCACGATGCCTCCTTCGAGCTGGAAGACGTGCTTGAAACCAGCCTCGCGAAAAAGCGCCGACGCCTTTTCGCAGCGGATGCCGCCCGTGCAATACATGAGCACCGTCTTGTCCTTGAGCGCCTCATATTGAGGCAAAATCGCCGGCAGTTCGCGGAAGTTTTCGATGGGCGGGGTAATCGCGCCCTTGAAACGGCCTACCGCGGATTCGTAGCGGTTGCGCACGTCGAAAAGCACCACGTCCTCCTCCTCGATCATCCGCTTCCACTCATCCGGCGAAAGATGCGGCGCTCCCCCCGCGACCGGCTCGATACCCTCGCCCGCGCCGAGCGTGACGATTTCCTTCCGCACCTTGATCTCCAGCCGATGAAACGGCGGCGCATCGGCGTGACTCACCTTGAAAATCACATCGCTAAATTCGGGATGCGCACGCAACGCCTCCTGGTAACGCGCCACCGCATCGGGTGCGCCCGCAACTGTGCCGTTGATTCCCTCGTGGGCGACTAGGATTCGTCCCCGCAGGCCCAGCGAAACGCAAAGCTCCCGGTGCGCGCGCACAAACGCCGCCGGATCATCCAGGCGGACATACTTATAATACAATAAAACGGTAAGCTGCGCAGACGTCATGGTTGATTGCTAAGCTTGGCTGTAGCGCCCCCCGAGCACAAGCCGCCCATCACCAAAACCTCAGAGGCGGCTTGCCACAAACGACAGATGCATCATTTTATCAAAAAAATCCTATCTCTTGGCTACAATTTATAAACCCCTCAGGAGCTACCTTACACTGGCGGCGATGCTTGCTCTGGTCGCTTGGGCCGACTGGATCACGACTGCCGAAGTAAGCGTCGGGCCGCTTTATCTTTTCACCATCGCCTACGGCTCCTGGAATTTGGGCAAACGGGGTGGCGCGTTGGCCTCATTCGCCGCTATCGTGTTATGGGCGACTCTTGATATTAAATCAGGACATCGCTACTCCCAATCCTGGATCCTATGGGAGCAGATTGGCGTTCGCTTGGTCGTATATATCGCGGTCACTTTCGGCATCGCGCTCTATCGCAAAACCCTCGAAGCCCACCGACAACGCCTCGCCATGCTTGAACAGGTGCTCGCGGTTTGCCCGGGCTGCGGACGAATCGGCCCACAAGAAGCCGGTTGGCAACGAGCCGAAGATCTGCACATCCACAACCGCGACCGCTACCAATTTTGCCCGATCTGCATATCAACGAAAAAAGCCGATGCCCCTTCGCATCCTACACTCGCTCAACACTCTTAATCCGGCGTCGGGCGGCCCGGTCGAAGGCGTGCACCAGTTGACGAAGCGGAACGTCCTGCTGGGTCACGTGGTCGAGTTGGTCACCCTCGATGATCCCAATGCGTCATGGTTGAAAAACATCCCGATCAAGGTGCATGCCCTCGGTCCCACCAAGCTTGGGATATACGGTTTTTCTCCGCGTTATGTGCAGTGGCTCCGCGAGCACGCGCACAATTACGATTGCGTGATCATAAACGGCATCTGGAATTTCAACAGCTACGGCACCTGGCTGGGGCTGCGTAAAACCAACGTGCCTTACTTCGTTTTTACCCACGGGATGCTCGATCCCTGGTTTAAGCACCGCTACCCGCTCAAGCATCTCAAGAAACTCCTCTATTGGCCGTGGGCCGGCTATCCGGTGCTCCGCGACGCCCACGCCGTCTTCTTCACCTGCGAGCAAGAACGGGTGCTCGCCCGTGAATCGTTCTGGCTCTACGACTGCCACGAATTCGTCCTGCGCTACGGCACGGAGGGGCTGCCTTGGCCGCCGAAAAATGGACCGAAAGAGCAGTTTCTTTCCGCCCACCCGTCGCTGCGAAGCAAACGCCTTTTCACTTTCCTCGGGCGCGTGCATCCTAAAAAAGGCCCGGATCTTTTGATCAAGGCCGTAGCCTCGTTGGTTGTCCGTGGCATCTGGGACCGCAACACGATGCGCGTGGTAATCGCCGGCCCGGTTAGCGGTGCCTACGCCGCCACGCTGCGCGCGTTAATCGAAAAACTGGAGGTCCAAGACGTGTTTTACTGGACCGACATTCTGCTAGGCTCCCAAAAATGGGGCGTTCTGCAGGCATCGGAAGTGATGGTGCTGCCGTCCCATCAGGAAAACTTCGGCCTCGTCGTTGCGGAGGCGCTTTCCACCGGCACTCCGGTGCTCCTCGCCAAAGGCGTCAACATATGGCGCGACATCGTCGACGACTACGCAGGCTTGGCCGACGAAGACACCGCAAAAGGCTGCGAAAGAATTTTGAAGCAATGGATCGAACTGCGCCCCGACGAACAGGCTGCCATGGGATTGCGCGCGCGTGCATGCTACGAAACCCGCTACACGGCTGAATCTGCCGCCAACACCTTCGTGGCCGCGCTTTATCTCCTGATCAGCGTGCACAAAAGCCAGCGGTGGCAGTCTTCGCTGCCCACCACTCCATCCGTCTTGAGCCGCAACCCGTTCTAGGCGACAACCTCCGGCCAACGTTCGAGAAATGCCATCTGCGCCTCCCGGTCGGGCACGTCCTCGTAGCCGGGCCGCGTCAGGAAACGCATAGGGAAGCCAGGCTCGATCGCCAGCACGTCAACCCTCTCGCTATCTACGCTGAACACCGCCCGCCACGCACCGCATCCGATCAACCGCAGCCGGTCGTCGCGCCGCGTAATCCGCCGGGTGCGATGCAGTGACGGGTCACGCGAAAGCAACTCGATGAGCCTCGGCAGAAAATCGACCTCCCAATGCTCCCATAGCCAGCGCGCCTGGATGTCCGCCAGTGCGGAGAGATGGACGACGAATCGCGCCGGCTTGCTCAACTCCGCGTCCACCTCGCCGATCCAGCCGGCCTTCGCCTCGGGAAAACAATCATACGCGGCCACATAAGGTTTCACGTCGAAGACCGGCGTGCCCTCGACCAAATCGCACGGGCCGAGGATCAGGCGGCGTTTCTCCACGCCGATCAGCCGCACCGGCGTCATGCCCAGAGGATTGGGCCGGTGCGGCGAGCGCGTCGCGAACACCCCTCGCCTTTTCGCCGGTCCGCGCGGAGGCATCACGAGCGGGCGCCATGTTTTATTGCGGTGGAACCACCACAACAGCCACACCCTATCGAATCCCGCCAGATCCTGAAGCGCCTGCTCGTAGTTGCAGCCAGGGGACAGCTCCAGAACATTACGCTCCTCCTCCCCCTCGGCGGGTTGGTGGCGCGCCTGAAACTTCACCTGCTTTCCGGTGCGGATAAACCCGATGGGGGTCAGCGTCAGTGAATCAGGCATGCTTCAATTGCTGCTCGATAGCCACGAGGATTTCCGTGCGCCCGGTTTTCTTCGTCACGGAGGTGGCGAACACCGCCGGGAAATCCGGCAGGAAATCCGCCGACGCTTTTTTGAATGCGGCGATGGTCGCGGCGGTCGCGGCCGCCGAATGCTTGTCCGTCTTCGTGAAAACCAGTGAAAACGCCACCCCCACGCCCTGTAGCCAGCGCAGGAACTCCAAGTCAATGTGCTGCGGCGTGAGGCGCGAATCGATCAGAACAAACAGATGACGCAGGTTGTCGCGCTTCTCGATGTAATCGGCGACCGCGTGGTTGAACTCGGCGCGTTCCGTCTTGGCGACCTTCGCGTAACCATAGCCGGGCAGATCGACGAGACACCAGGAGCTGTTGAAACGAAAAAGGTTGATAAGCTTCGTCTTGCCGGGCGTGACGGACGCCTTGGCCAGCGCGTTGCGCTCCGCGAGCAGGTTGATGAGGGAGGATTTACCCACGTTGGACCGGCCGATGAAGGCGAACTCCGGCAACGCCCAGTTCGGGCACGACGCACGCGTCGGAGCGCTGGTTTCGAAGACGGCAGATTTGATTTTCATGCGGATACGGGTTTCCCCCGCTGAACACGGGAAAATGCTGATGGCCCGAATCCCCGGTGGTGGCAAACTATCCCGTGCTTGGGTGGGTGGACTCAACGATGGCATCCGAAATGCTTTATTATAAGGCATGAAGCTCGGCCGACGCTGGCTCTATGTTCTCTGGATCGCCGCCACCGTTTTGTGGCATCAAGCGGAAGCGTCGCCATCAGCCTGCCGTTTGGCGGCTGCGCCTCAGTGGGACATTTCAAAGTCGGCAACCCCGCCTCCGCCCGCTGATTTCACCCTCAAAGGAGCCGACAACCTTGAGGACCAATCTCACTCAAAGCGGCCAGCCTCATCGCCCGCCTGTCTCGACTATTTTGGCGGACCCAAAGGCCATGCTCTTATCGTAAGCGGGACCACCCGGAGTGATCCGTCCCTAAGCATCTTTTCTATCAAAATCACCTCGCGCCCGGTCCGAGGCCCGCCCGCAAGCGTCTAAAAACCACCCGCTGCGGAAATATCCGCCGCATTTTCGGGAGAAGCCCTGTGCTTCGCTCCCTTGGCATGCCCGCCCGTTGTTTAATCAAAACGCATCCTTCCACACCCTCATGTCTTTTCTGAACACACACCGTCTTCACTGGGGCTCTCATCACAAGATCTACGGCAACCTCCACGAACACCTCGACCTGTTGCTCCATCACGAAGCCGAGCTGGAAACCTCCGCCCCAGACGCCGCATCCGCATCGAACGCCGATACGCCCACGGAAATGCCCAGCCAGATCCTCAATCCCCCGCCTGAGCCAAGAGAACTCGGCTCGTAAGTCCCGAAGGCTTTTTCATCGTCGACAACAAAGGACTTCGCATGAGCCGAAAAGTGTCACCTACTGATGCGCACTTTTCACGACGATCATTCGAAAATGTCCCGCCTCGCCTTCACCCTGGAAAAAATCGCCACCGGCTCCAAAGCCCGCGCCGCCCGCTTCAAAACGCTGCATGGCGAGGTGCAGACGCCCATATTCATGCCCGTGGGCACGCAAGCCACGGTGAAGTCACAGACCGCCGAAACGCTCCGCGCCACCGGCTCCAACATCCTTCTCGCCAACACCTATCACCTCCTCCTCCGTCCCGGCCCCGAAGTATTCAAAAAATTCGGCGGCATCCACCGCTTCATGAATTGGGACCGCCCCGTCCTCACCGACTCCGGCGGCTTCCAGATTTTCTCCCTCCCCAGCGAGCGCCGAATGAACGAGGACGGCGCCCGTTTCAAAAGCTACGTGGACGGCACCACACTGCTTCTCTCGCCCGAGGTCAGCATTGAGACGCAGAAAGCCATTGGCAGCGACATCATGATGGTGCTCGACCAGTGCATCCCCTCGACAGCCCCGCATGATGAGGCCGAAGCCGCGATGCAACTCACCCACCGCTGGGCGAAACGCTCGCTCGCGGCGCGAGGTGACTCACCTCAGGCGATGTTCGGCATCGTCCAAGGCGCCTGCCACCACGACCTCCGCCAAAAAAGCGCAGAATTCCTGCGAGAACTGCCGTTCGACGGCCTTGCCATCGGCGGTCTCGCCGTCGGCGAAACCCACGCAGAACGCTACGAGTTCACCGGATTCGTCACGGAGCACCTGCCGGAAAATCTCCCGCGCTATCTCATGGGCGTAGGCACGCCGATCGACATCCTCGAGGCCGTCCATCGCGGTGTGGATATGTTCGACTGCATCATCCCCACGCAACTCGCGCAGCGCGGCACCGTGTTCACCTCGCACGGACGCCTGCACATGGCGCGTGCCGTGTATAAATTCCAGGACAGTCCGCTCGATTCCCGCTGCGATTGCCACTGTTGCAAACACTACGAACGGGGCTACCTGCACCACCTCACCAAGACCGGCGAATACCTAGGCTGGCACCTGCTCGGCATCCACAATATCCGGTTTTACCACCGTTTAATGTCCGAAATGCGCGCGCACATCCTCGCCGGCACGTTTCTCTCCTATTACGAAAAGATGCGCGTAGAACTCGTCCGGCAGGACGAGGACAGCCCGCCAGTCCCGCCCAAAAAAACGCGCGAACGCACACCCAAGGCCCTCGGCGATTACGACATCCTTACTTCAGCGCAGGGCTTCTCCAGCATCCGCCAGCTCAGCTCCGGCGAGGTCATGCACTCCGTGTCCGCCCCGAGCGACGAGGCCCAGCGGCTTTACATCGACCAATCGCGCCTCGCCGCGCGGCTGTTGAAAAAATCCGACGACGATACCGCCGAACTCGTCATCTGGGACGTCGGCTTGGGCGCCGCGTCGAACGCCATGGCCGCCATCCAATGCTTTGAGCGCGAACTAGCCGAGCGCGGCACGACCGTCCTTCGCCCGCTCCGCATCGTGAGTTTCGAATGCGATCTCGACCCGCTCAAACTCGCCGCGAAACACGCGGGCCTTTTCCCGCACCTGCGCCATGGCGCACCCTATAAGTTAATCGAAACCGGCCGCTGGTCGCACGCTTCCGACCTGCTCGAATGGGAGCTGCACACCGGCGACTTCCTCCAGTTTCTCGAAACCTCCGCCGTCCCCGATCTCATCTATTACGATCCGTTCTCCGCGAAGACGAACATCGGCCTGTGGACTCCAGCCGTCTTCGCACGCATCGCCAAACACTGCGCGCCGAAGAGCGCCGAACTCTACACCTACTCGGCCGCGACCGCCGTCCGCGTAGCGTTGCTCACCTCCGGCTTTACCGTCGCGGCGGGAGTCGGCACAGGGCCTAAGGCCGACACCACGATCGCCTTCACGCAGGCTTCCGGCGCAGCCGCTCACCCCGCCTACGCGCGCATCCTCGGACAAGAGTGGCTCGCCCGTTGGAAACGCAGCGGCTCGAAATTTCCACTATCCTTGCCCGAAGACGAAAAGCCCGCCTTCGCCCAATGCTTCGAGGCATTGCCCCAGTTTGCTCTAAGAGCCTGAGGCTTCGCCGATAGAGTCGAACCACCGCGCATTTATGGGGTCAGGCCGGTTGAACGTCACCACCGCCCCATGAAAAAATCCTCCGCGAAAATTAGCCGCGAACAGATGATCAAGTTCCTCAATGAGGATCTTCCCGCGAATACCAGGCGGTCATCGCCTACATCGTTTACAGCCAGACCATCAAGGGCGCGAAATACAACGCCATCGCGGCGGAGCTCGAAAAGCACGCCAGCGAAGAACTCAGCCACGCGATCCAGATCGCCAAGCAAATCGACTATTTCAATGGCACGCCCGTGACGATGCCCAAACCCGTGAAGCTGTCCGACAAGGCCGCGGACATGCTGCGCTTCGATCTCGAAAACGAACGCGTCACCATAATCGCCTACCGCGAACGCATCCGTCAGGCCGAGACGATGGGCGAATTCGCCCTAAGCGAAACGCTCCGCAAAATCATCACGCAGGAGCACCTCACCGACCTCGCCAACGCCCTCGGCATCGAGACGCCCGCCATCGTCGAGTAATTCGCGCCGGGGAAGACACCCCCTTGCCACTGCGAGCCCGAGCGCGTTGCCTTGCGGTTCCGCAATGCTCTCCAGCCTAGCCCGCACCGCCGCCATCCTGATCTCGTTCGCCCTCGGCGCGCTCATCCCGCAGGCTCACGCCGCCGCCGGCGCGATCCCGGGGCTCATCATGGGGATGATCTTTCTCGTTTTCCTAGGCACCACTTGGACGCGCCACAGCCTTCATCGCAGCCAATTCGCGCTGCTCGTCGTAAATCTGCTTATGGCCTTCGCCGGTCTCGCGCTCGGCTGGATCGTCGGCGGGCGCACTGTCGGACTCGCAGGCTTCTTCGCTGGCGTCGCACCCACCGCCGCCGCCGCGCCCGTCATCATCAACTTCATGCGCCGTGACGTCACCTATGTGACCGCCGCGTTCCTTCTCACCAACATCGTCATCGCCGTCCTGCTTCCCGTGCTGTTGCCCTGGGTTCTGGGCGAAGTCGACGTCACGTTTTTCGGCCGCATCGCCGGCAGCGTAGCACTCCTTATTTTCACGCCGATGGCGCTCGCCCTCCTCGTGCGCCGGCTGCATCCGGCCGCCACCGCATGGCCGGGTCACCTGCGCAACGCTTCCTTTGCGGCTTGGATGGTCACTCTGTTCCTCGTCATGGCAAACGCCTCCTACTTCCTGCGCACGCAGGCCGATGTGTCGCACGTTGTTTTGGTTGAGATCGCAGGCGTGACGCTCTTCATCTGCGCCGCCAATTTTTTCTTCGGCCGCTGGATCGGAGGACGCGACTACCCCGCCGAGGCGAGCCAGTCGCTCGGCCAGAAAAACACCAGCTTCACCCTCTACCTTGCCCTGACCTATGCCAACCCCTTGGTCGCACTCGGGCCCACTTGTTACATTCTCTGGCACAACCTCTGGAACGCTTGGCAACTCCACCGCGTGCACCGCCCAAAAAAATCCGGTATCGCCGATCCGTCGGCACCTTAAGTCGCGCTCGGAACCTCACCCGCCGTCTCGTCTGGCTTCAGCGTCCCGGTCTGAGCCGACATCTTCAAATACGCGCGCAGAACCTCGTATAGCGGACGATCGCCGATCTGGCTTTTTATTTCCAGCCACTCGAAAATCGCCTGTTGCGGCGACATATCGTAGGGCTCCAGAGAACGATTCAGTTCCGCTAGCCCTCCCACCGCCGCCGCCACGCTCATACCCATTTCCTTGGCGATGTTGACGGCCGCGACATAGTCCTCAATCGATTCCCTGAATTTTAACCCCCGTGGTTGCAGCTTGAGCGCCGCGAAATGCACGTCCTTCGAGTTGATAAAAGGGATGTGCATTCCAAAAGGATTAACCGTCAGTCCCTGACCCGCCATCGCCGCCACCCGAATCCGTTCTTCGATCGCACCCATCTCCATCACAGCTTCGGCTTCCGTCGGAAAGCTCTTATCGTGCTCGATTCCCGTTTCCGTCCACTTCAGTTTATATGCTACGGAGCCGCGATTGAGTATCTGATGTATTGTGACGGGTGATTCGGATTCCATAGGTGGCTGGCGTCATCGCAGCCCATTCAGGGAGGATTTTGCAAATCTCTAGCCAGCATCACCCATGCCACGGAAAAGGAGCATCCTGACACTTGTGTAAAAACACCGAAATCCCGCCGCGCTGCTTCCCCACCCCAACTATAATCCCTTGAATCGCTTATCCCGTCAGCGCGTTGCGTGATCCACTTGGCAAAAGACGCGATATGCATCGTCTTCACGCAAAGTCCTTTCCATGGTGATTGAACCGCCGAAAACAAGAGGTTCTGAGGATGTCATATTAAATGCCGTCCCCCACTTCCCGATGGCGTCATTAATTCCATGAGAGACGACTATCTTAAAAACGCCCTGCTGGTCGTCGATGACCCCATGATCTTGGTCAACATCGTCTCGCGACGTGTGAAGCAGCTCAGGCAAGGCAGCCGTCCCTTAGTGGAATCTTTGGAAAAACTCTCTCCCGAAGACACCGCGCTCCGAGAAATCGCCGAGGGCAAAATCAGCTACCAGCTCGCCACGCAAGAGGAGTTAGACCGTGAGTCTCCGCCTGCCCGGAGCCGCGCTTCCACCCACCTCGCTTTTAAAAAAGCGGAGTAAGAGGCCAAGTTTGTCTTATTGGCGGTCCGCGGCGAATCGAATTTGGGCGAGCTCCATCATTTTGCCGCACGCACGTCGCCAAAGCGTATTGCCTCGCCCGCACAATGTCTTTGCCCAGTCCTGCAGACTCGCGCTGATCCCTGCCACCCGTCATGCGCCCCCATATTCTTGTAATTGATGATTCCAAGGCAGTCCGGATCATCGCCACAAAAGCTTTGGGCGGATTTGCCTGCACCGTGGACGAAGCGGCCAACGGTTTTAACGGACTCTTTGCCATGGAGCGGAACCTTCCCGATCTCCTGCTGCTCGACGTGAGCATGCCCATCATGGACGGCCTGGAAATGCTTACCATGCTCAAGTCTCACCCCCAGCTCCGACTCGTTCCGGTTATCATGTTCACCGCTTCGACCGATCACAAAGTCCTGCCGCAAATCGCCGCCTTGGGCGTGAACGCCCAGTTGAAAAAACCATTCACCGACGGCGCCTTGATCGACATCATACGCACAGTGATTACGCTGAAGCTTAAGTAGTCCCTCGCTTTCGTAACGGGTGACCCCTTTCAGAATTTCCTAAAAGCCACGGCCATTGGCGTAATGGCGCCCATGGGTTTGGGCAGAAAAATCGTGCATGACTCCATTTGGCGGAGGGAATGGCCCGAAAGAGGCTAGGAAAAGTCACTGTGAATTTCCGCCGCATTGCCCACCCGCCCCGTCACGGGCAAACGCATTCCCAAGCCGCCAGTTTGAAAGTGTAGCCGTGTCATAACGCCCGCCATGACCAATCCCGATGCCGCCCGTCTTCTTATTGCCGACGATTCCCTGCACTTTCGCAACGTCTTCGTCCTTTTGCTCGAAAATACCGGTCATACCGTGACCAGCGTCTTCGACGGCAAAGAGGCATTGGCCGCTCTGCGCGCCCAACCATTTGACTTGGCAATTCTCGACAACGAGATGCCCAATCTCAACGGAGTGGACACGCTCGCCGAACTGCGCGGTTTCTTGCCCGATCTGCCTGTCTTGATCTGTTCAGCAACCGTCACCCCCGATCAAGCCACCCGCTACGAAGAGCTCGGTGTCATCTATCTGCTCTCCAAGCCCGTCAACCCGAGCACGCTCCGCGAAAAAATCGCCCACATCCTCGCCCAAAGGCCCGCACGCCCATCAACGAGGACTACCCTCGGCGCGGACGCGCACGCCTATGACGCTCCGCCTGCGAGCCCGCTAACAGCAGGCGCTTCCCTAGCGGCATTCAAACTCAACGCGGATCTCAAGCGACTGCGCGATTTTCGCTCCGTGGCCATTATCGAAGGCCCCCATGGCTCGGGCCGCTTCGAGCTCGCGATCAACGCCGCCCCCACCGCCAATTGCCACAAACTTGTCTGCCATGCCGATGAGCTGGACTCACAACGCCTCGACGCACTTTTGAGGCCCGCGCATGCCACCCGGCACCCTTTGTTCTTCGTGGTCCTCGACGCGGAACGCCTGGATCACGACAGGCAGGGCCTGCTCGAAAAATTTGTCCGCGGACGGCTTGCGCCGCACGCCGAACTATCAAAACGCCTCCGCCTCGTCCTCTGCACGCAGACTTCCCTCTGCGAACTACATTTTAACGAGTTCCTCCTGATGAGGGCGATGGCCAACATGTTTCAGATTCCCGACTTCTTCTCTCGCCGTCAGGACTGGCCCGAGATTGCCAAGGCCATTCTCCACCGCGTCAGCAGCGGAAGGGAAACCTTGGGCGGAGCCGCGCTTAAATGGATCGAGCTGGAAAAGTGGCCGGGCGACTACATGCAGCTGCACCGGACCATCGAAATCGCGCGGCTTCAGGCCAGGCTCACATCCATCGTGTCCATGATGCAGATCCAGACCGCCATCGCCAAAGAACCCCAATGCACTGAACCTCTCTTCCACGATATGCTGTTTCACGTGTATTCCGGAGAAGAGTAATCCACGAATAGACGACACGGCCTTGGCCGTGTGTTTTGAACATTGTTTCCATAACCACACGGGCGCAAAATTCATCCTATGAAGATGAGTTTGAGAGTTCTTGTATGCACGCTGACCGCACTCGTCGCGGCGCGAGTGGCCGCCGATCCCATGGAGAGTATTCAGGCGGCCAACGCGCGTCTCGGACGCGGTGTCAACCTGGGCAACGCTCTTGATGCACCGAACGAAGGCGCATGGGGTGTGACCCTACAGCCAGAGTATTTCCGCATGATCCGCGAGGCCGGCTTCGACACCGTGCGGTTGCCGGTGCGCTGGTCTGCGCATGCCTTGGCCACTGCTCCGTATACCATCGACCCCATGTTCGCGGCACGGGTGGACTGGGCGATCAATCAAGCAACTGCCAACCGGCTCAACATCATCGTCAATGCGCACCACTATGAGGAGATGGACGCCGCGCCCGATGCGAACCTCGTCCGCCTGACCGCCTTGTGGACGCAAATCGCCAAGCGCTACAAAAACCGGCCCGCATCCGTTTACTTCGAGCTCTACAACGAGCCGCACGACAAATTCGTCGGCGAAAAGTGGAATGCGGCCATTCCGGTGCTGCTTAAGGAGGTGCGAAAAACCAACCCGTCTCGACCAGTGATCGTTGGCCCCGATCGTTGGAATTCCATCGATCAACTGGGCTCACTGCGATTGCCGCCCGAGGATCAGCGGTTGATCGTGACGGTGCATTTCTACGAACCGTTTCACTTCACGCACCAAGGAGCATCTTGGATAGATGGCGCAGAAAAATGGCCGGTTCTCCGATGGACAGGCAGTGACACCGAACGAAAATTTGTAGGTGTTGCGCTCGAGAAAGCGGCGAAATGGTCGCGCGAGTATAACCGTCCGGTTTTTCTGGGAGAGTTTGGCGCCTTTTCGAAGGCTGACATCGAATCGCGCGCAAGCTGGACTCGATTTGTGGCAATGGAAGCACGGCGTCTCGGCTTCAGTTGGGCCTACTGGGAATTTTGTTCCGGATTCGGCGTTTACGATCCGCAAACCAAGGCATGGCACGAACCGCTCAAGCAAGCCTTGCTGACACTGCCTTCCACGTAAAAACACCCGGTTCAGGGCTTGGCCAACTCCCGGTTCAACCAGTCAGCGTGACGTCCATGCCCGAGATAGGCGTGCGCCTCCTTCAAGATTAATTCGGAGGCCCTTAGACGTTGCGTCGGCGTCAACACCGCGACCCCGTAGCCACCGACCGTAGTTAGCGCCAATTCTCCCCCTAGTCGCTCCTTCAGTAATTGACCATTGAGACGGTCAAGCACCACGAATTGAATGTCAGCAGGCATTCGCCCGGTGCCGACCAATCGATGAGGAAAATACTCAAAGACATTGTTGCACCAAAAAAAAGTAAGCGACGCATCTTGGATATCCATGAGCTGCGGCCCCTCATGCCGCCAAACTGCGGTCAGATAATGCCCGGCCCAGTAGTCGCTCGCCCCCACCGTCAGTCCGCGCTCGCGACAAAACTCAAGCAGTGCTTCCGCACCGGCCGGACGAGGGAATGTGAGCGCCTCACGATCCAGCTTCGGCATCGACACAGCCAACCCGGCGACCGTCAACACCACGGCGCCGCCGCAAAGCAACCGGCTTCGCGGGACACGCCCGGCCAGTGCCAACACGAGAAGCCAAGGCGGCACAAATATCCAGTTGAACATATATCGGTCGCAGCTCGCATCGATCCAATACCCCGTGGAAAACGGCAAAAGCAGGGCCAGCACGAGACCACCGATGCCGACGGGCGAGGCTATCTCCCGCGCATCCGTTACGCCCGCCGCCCTCGGGCGCCGCTTGAGCCACCACCAACAGGAGGACATCACAGCGAGCGGTCCCAGCACCCAGAATATCCACTCCCGCGCAAACAAACCACGCGGCACAAAATCCATCCAAAACCGCTTTGAACCAGCCGCGATCACCGAAATCCAGGGCAACTCTCGGACCAGCGGCGCGTGATAAAAATATTCTCCTACCCACAGCCCAGCCCGCACCGCCACTGTGATCGCAAACGCAACCATCACCCCTGCGCAAAACCTACACGCCAGATTTACGGTCTCAGTCCGGCGCAAAGCCTGCCAGACCAACACCACGCTAAGCGGCATGATCCAATGAAAAATAATCGATGCGTTTGAAAGTAGCCCCAACACCATCACCGCCGTCACCCCGGCCAGTCGCCAGCGTGTCCATCCCCCCAGCCGCAACGCTCTCAGCACAAACGCGAGGATGACAAATCCGTTGATCACCGTGCCCCCGTGAAAGGCCGGCCAGCCCGCCTTCCATAACCAGCGCCCATGTTCGGCGACGAATTGGCACCAAAGCACGCCGTTCACCACCAGCATCCCCGCCAGCCAGCCTCGACCTTCGCGGAAACCCGCCTCGGCCAGCGCCCATCCCATCGCCAGCCCGATGCCCACAAACACAAACGCCGCATACAGCGGAAACGCCAGACCCGATATACCTGTCAGCACATACAGTAGCCAAAACACGGGATAGTCAGGAAACCAGAATGTCGCCGAACCATAAATCCAGCCCGAGATGGGATCATCGGTCTGCAGCAAACTGTGGAGAAACATCTGCGGCAGCAGTTGATCGCTGTTCAAATCGCCATGAAAACGTCCCGCTGCCAACCGCAAGGTGAGAGCCACTGCGGAAACTGCCAGCAACACGGTTGCAAGCCAGATTCGGGAAGCCCCCGCGCACAGGATTCTCAACGTTAGCCCCATGCGCGTAACCTGCCGCCCCGACGATTCACCTCAAACGAAATCTGTCAGCGACATACGCATCAGGGCTTAGCCAGCTCGAATCCATAGTCTCACATCGGCACGATCCATGAACCATCCTGCGCGTGCACTACTTTCCCCAAGTCGAATCCTACCATAAGGACCCAATCCTCGGATGCGAAACTGGCGTCCACGGGCGCGACCATCAACTGGCGCCAGTCAGATGCCAGCAATTAATTACTTACAACGCGCAGTTGGGCCGGTGTCCACGACAAGGAAATCAAACCGGCTGTGACCCATTTGCCCCCCATCTGTCAGGCGCCGGCACTCTACTCCTTTTCCAGTGGTATAAAATAGCTTCCGACCAGAGACCGTTATCGCTCCCATCAGGACTCCCGTCTGGGCAACTTGAAACGCATCACGCCCGTCGCAAGCGCTGACCGGGACGTTGCTGGCAACCTGATTGTCGATAATCCGCGTGAAGGCTAGGAAACCGTCGCGACCGAGTTCGGAAACATCAAAAAGGGATCCGGGTAAGTCTATGAGGGCGTGTCCATCACTTGAACCTCGTGAACAAGTTCAGATTGAGTCGTCACCGAAGGACCACGCCCGACGACACGATCACGCCACTAATCCACGCCTATCACAACAAGGCCGGCCCCCGCCGTCTTAAGCTCAGTAAGCGTTGCATCAGTTGCTGCCAAAGCCAGCGGCTCCCCCACCGTCGGGGCCGTCGGATCGGTGAAGTCAAAGGCCAGCAAGGTGGTTGGCCACGACCCGGCTAGGACAATCCCGGGGCAATGACGCGACTGGTTGTCGAGCTGGCCTAGGATGTAGTGATGCCACTTGACGTGCTGCGCAGCACCATCCGCATGAAATACCAAAACGCCTCATTTTCCAAAACCACGACCGGACGATTGGTCGATGGCCAAAGCAGCCGACTCATGCTCGAAGCACCGAGCCCGCTTGCATGCCACACGCAAGAACCCAGCAAGCGAAGTGCAAGCGGATTGGTCGCATCGAAAACATCGAGGTGCAACTGCCCGAGCTGCATAATCCAGAAACGGATCACCGGCCCGTTCGCGGCACTCGTCTCACGCAACACGTAGAGACGGCCATCGCGCAACGCCGCGTCGTGAATATAGCCTGGCGACAGCGGATACTCGGCCAGCACGGTATCGGGCGCGGACAGCGGCGAGGTGCGGATAGTTGGAGCGGTATTGCTCCATGCACCGCCGGTTTCCACCGCCAGCACCCGGTCGCCGACCGGCAGGACAATGTCCACCGGCCGGGCAAGGGACGTTTTGGCCAACACTACGGGTTGATCACGATTAGCGATGTTCGCCGTCTCAAGATTGCGCTGACTCAGCGTGACCGCGACGTCTCTCACCAACGCAGCCCGGCGCGCATCGAACTGGCCGGGGATAAGACCTCGCAACTTAAGATCGCCGCCCGCCAGATCGATATCGATAAGGCGCACTCCACTCGTCACCTCGCCGGTGCCGTAGGTGACGAGCGGCACCATCGCAAGACCGGCATCAGGGAGGACTTCGAGCGCCTGGGGATCCCAGTTGGCCTCGCTGTAATTGTAACCGTCCGTCAGCGCGAGTCGCCGCAGGAGACAGGGTGCGGCGGGATTGGTGACATCGAACAGTGAAGCCGTCACTGCCCCCGTTTCCCAACCAACCGTGAACAGCTTATTGCCGATCGGCTCGATGTGCGCGGACTAACCCGGCACCTCAACATGACCCGCGATCACGGGATTTGAAGAATCAGAAAGATCCACCACGAAAAGCGGGTCGGTATTACGGAACGTCACAAAGTAGGCTCTGTCGCCGGCGAAACGCGGTGCGTGCAGAGCCTCGCCGCAGGCGAGTTCCAACTGTCCCAGCCGTAAACCGTCGGTGGTCGGTCCGTCGGCGCGCAAAGTTTCCAACCATGTAGTTAACGCACCGCCACCGATGTGCAGGCTTACGCGATCGTGGTCAAAACGCCTGCACGCCATTGGATTTTATATTGGTCATTGATCATGCCTTTCAGCGCGACGGGAGCGACCGTCAGCGGACTTAGGCCAGTCTCGCCGATGTGAAACATACTCAAAACCGATTGGCTCCAATGAACGACCGGTGCCATCGCGAGCGCCAGCCAATCCGCACCTGCAGCCAGCGCACCGAAGCCGCCGGCCAGCACGGTATCACCTTGGTTAATTGGCGCACTTTCAGTCGGGATCAGCCACTTGGACAAAGTGGTCTGGTCGGTATTCCAATCCGTCGTGCAGAGGAAAAGTCTGCGGCCCAGCAAACGGCTGCCCTGCGTGTAACCGCCGCGCGGACCGTTTGCACGATGCGAGCAACGCCTCCCTCCACGCGCACAACGCGTAACAGCGTCGATATCTTGCCGTAGTCGGCAGACTGCTCCGTGGTCACGAGCAACACATCCTGCCTGCCAGTGTCGGAAAGCAACAGGTATAAATCCTGACCCACCGCCGGCATCCGAACACTGGCGATTAGCGCTGGGGTAGCCGGCTTGGTCAGATCAATGACCTGCAAACCGCGAAGCTGGTTGAAAAAATAAGCCGTGGTGTCGGAAATTTTCCAGATGTCTGCCTCTTCTGGCACATCTGAGGTCGCGGAGGCGGGCACATCCTCCATTGCGGCGGAACTTGCAGCTAGAACCACGCGATTCAAATTAGCCTTTGACGTCGTTTGGCTTGGACCAAAATAATTTAGCCCCTTGTAAAACGCAGCAGGAAACTTGGTGCGCGATACCGCCTCGATGGTTGCATTGATGCTAAACAACGTGCGTTGACCTGAGATGGCAGCTTCAGCGTCAACAGACTGGACTGGGCGGCGAAGGTTTGCACGGTGGTCCATTCGCTACGTGGCTCACGGCTTTGCAGGACGACCACGTGGTGCCGGCGGGCAAAATTACCTGCGCTGCCGAACGATCAACCAATGGAGAAACTGATATCGTGCGAGTCGCGGCTCTTTAGCTCACCCACGAGGCATCCCGAAAAACAGATGATGACCACCAAATGACGCCAAACCAAAATACGAATCGAATCAACTAAAGTAATCATGGGAAAGATAGAAGTTAGGGGGACCTTTTCCCGGAGAAACAGAGCATAAGCGGTAGCCAAATATGCGTTCATACTAAGGGCGATTCCCAATTTTTCCGGAATAAAAAACTCAGGCTCTGCATCCTGTTATCAGATGGGTGCTGAATCCACTCATCTGTAGGGGCGCATACCTGTCGCGGCAATCGGCTTGCTAGGTGGGCTAGCTACATCGCTTATTTTGTTCCCATCGGGTCATCCGCCGATTTGTGAGGTGGACCCCGAAAGTTAGACAGGAGGGATAATTAAACCAAAAAGGAGTCCAATATGTCCAAGAAGAGACGTTCATTCAGTGCGGAGTTCAAAGCGAAGGTGGGGCTGGAGGCCCTCAAAGGAATTGAGCCGGTGCATGTGATCGCGCAGCGACACGAG
>JANXRL010000066.1 GCA_025352985.1 Verrucomicrobiota bacterium | reverse complement strand
GCCGTTGCGGGTCTGGAGCATGAACAGCTTGCCTTCCTGGATGGTGAACTCGACGTCCTGCACGTCCTTGAAGTGTTTTTCGAGGGTGGCGCGGACCTTGAGGAGTTCGGCGTAGGACTTGGGCATGACGTCCTTGAGCTTGAGCACGGGCTCGGGGGTGCGGACGCCGGCGACGACGTCCTCGCCCTGGGCGTTGACGAGGAACTCGCCGTAAAACTCGTTGGTGCCGTTGGCGGGATTGCGGGTGAAGGCGACGCCGGAGCCGGAGGTCTCGCCGGTGTTGCCGAAGACCATGGCCTGGACGTTGACGGCGGTGCCCCATTCCGTGGGGATGTTATACTTGCGGCGATACACGCTGGCGCGGTCGTTCATCCAGGAGCCGAACACGGCGCCGGCGGCGCCACGGAGCTGGTCCCAGGCGTTGTTCGGGAAAGCTTTACCGGTGCGGTCTTTGACGAGGGCCTTGAAGCGCTTGATGAGCTCCTGCTGGTCGGCGGCGGTGAGCTCGGAGTCGATGATGTCGCGGTGGTAGGTCTCGTGTTTGAAGGTGTGGATCGTGTGCTCGAAGGGATCGTGGTCTTCGCCTTCGCGCTTCTGGACGCCCATGACGACGTCGCCATACATCTGGATGAAGCGGCGGTAGCAGTCGTAAGCGAAGCGGGAGTTGCCGGTGGCCTTCTCAAGGGCGACGACGGTCTCGTCGTTGAGGCCGAGGTTGAGGATGGTGTCCATCATGCCGGGCATGGAATCGCGGGCGCCGGAGCGCACGGCCACGAGGAGGGGCATGCCGGTCTTGGCGCCGAAGGTGGTGCCCATGATTTTCTCCATGTTCTTCACGCCGGCTTCCATCTCGGACTGAAGGGAGACGGGGTAGGTCTTCTTGTTGGCGTAGTAGTAGGTGCAGACCTCGGTGGTGATCGTGAAACCGGGAGGCACGGGAAGACCGATGCGGGTCATTTCGGCGAGGTTGGCGCCCTTGCCGCCGAGGAGGGCTTTCATCGAGCCGTCGCCATCAGCTTTGGCGTTGCCCCAGGTGTAAACGTATTTTGGGGCCTTCTTGGAGGCGGGTTTCTTGACGGAAGGCTTGGCCTTCGCGATTGTTTTCTTGGCAGGTTTTTTAGCGGCCATAATCAGGGTTTGTGGTTGGGAAAAGGAACGCTTCACGCGAAGCGGGAAAAGGAAAAGGCAATAGGCCGCGACGGGGGGCTGTCAACGGCGGAGGGTGCTGGAGCCAAAACGGTCGGCGGGCGGGAGGTAAAGAGGTAAACGCGAAGCAAGCCTGCGCCCGTGCTAACGCTTGATCTTCGCCACCATGTCGGGGTGGGTTTCGAGGTAGCGGTTAAGTTTCTCCAGCGCCTCGAAAGTCTCGGGGCTTACATGGTGCTCCATGCCTTCGACGTCGTGGTCGACGACTTCTTTTTCGAGGCCGAGCAGGGTGAGGAAATTGGTGAGCAGCTCGTGGCGGTGGGCGATGCGGGCGGCGACCTCCTCGCCCGCGCTGGTGAGGACCATGCCGCGGTATTTTTCGTATTTTACAAGGCCTTCACCGTCGAGGCGCTGGACCATGGTGGTGACACTCGCCTGGGAAATCTTCAGCTCGCCGGCGATGTCCACGACGCGTGCGTAGCCTTTGCGTTGGATGAGCTCGCTGATGCGTTCCAAGTAATCCTCAACCGCCGCAGTCGTGCGCGGGGCAGGGGGAGTAGGTTGGTCGGCCACGGGAAAATCTGCTCCGGGCCTGCGCGCGGATTATTTTTTCTCCGCGCGCTGGGCGCGGACGACGACGCGGAACATCTGGATGACGAGCCAGAAAACGCCGCTCATGCAGGCGGCGGTGAGCGCGGACCAGCCGATGACGACCTTGATGTCTTCCGAGGGGACATGTGAACGCACGAGGCCGAAGGCGCAGATGAAGAAGACGCCGACCAGCATAAGATCAACGAGAAGGCTGACGGGAGTGACGAGCTTGGTTTCGGGCGACGGCGACATGATGGGGAAACCAGAGGCGGCGGGAGGCGGGTTGTCCACCGTTTTTTCAGGATGGGCGCAGGGTCTTGGCGCAGGGGCGGCCGGCGGCGAAATCGTTGACGCTTTGGAATGTGGTCTCGGCGATGTTGGTGAGCGCTTCGTGCGTGAGGAATCCTTGATGGCCGGTGAGGAGCACGTTGGGATGGGCGAGGAGGCGGGCGAGGGTGGCGTCTGGCAAGGGCTGGTGTGAGTGGTCGTCGTAGAAGAAGCAGGCTTCGTTTTCGTAAACGTCGAGACCGAGCCGGCCGAGCTGGCCGCTTTCCAGGGCGTCGATCACGGCGGTCGTGTCGATGAGGGCGCCGCGGCTGGTGTTGATCAAGGTGGCGCCGTGCTTCAGCCGGGAGAGGCGGGCGGTGTTGATGAGGTGACGCGTTGAGGGAATGAGCGGGCAGTGGAGCGAGACGATGTCGGATTGCGCCAACAGCTCGTCGAGTTCGCAAAAGGTGAAGCCGGTCGCCCTGGCCTCGGCGGGCGGAAAAGGATCGGCGGCGAGCACGCGGCAACCGAAGCCCTGGAGGATTTGCCCGGTGATCGTGCCGATGCGGCCGGTGCCCACGAGGCCGGCGGTTTTCCCGTTGAGATCGAAGCCGATCAGCCCGTCGAGGGTGAAGTCGCCGCGCCTCACGCGGTCGTGCGCCTGGTGGATGCGGCGGTTGAGCGTGAGGAGCAGGGCGATCGCATGTTCGGCCACGGCGTGGGGCGAATAGCTGGGGACGTTGACGACGGTGACGCCGTGGGCGGCGGCGGCGTAGAGGTCCACGTTGTTGTAGCCGGCGCAGCGCATGGCGATCAGCCGCGTGCCTTCCACGGCGAGCATGGCGATCACCTCGGCATCGAGCCGGTCGTTGACGAAAGCGCACACGACCTCGCAGCCTTTGGCGAGCGGGACGGTGTCGGCCATCAGACGTGTGTCCCAAAACGTTATCGTGTGCCGGGCCAGGGTGTTGGCCGAACCCAAGTATTCACGATCGTAAGATTTTGCGCTGAAGACGGCGATATTCATGACGGAGTGGCGGGGCGCGTAGTGTATTCCTCATTGCTGTGCCGCGTCGAGTTTCTACCTTAAATCTTTTATGTCTTCGTTTGATACTTCTGCCAAACGCAGCCGGACTTTTGTCGAACAACTGAAGCGCTCGCAGATCTACCGTGACTACGAGCAGTCGTTTCGTGACACGACGGGACTGCCGATCAACCTGCGGGCGCTTGAGGCCTTCGATCTGCCTCATCACAAGGATCCCAACGAAAATCCGTTCTGCGCATTGATGGCCAAGAGCAACCAGTCGTGCGCCGCCTGCCTTCAGTTGCAAAAACGGGTCGAGGTCGAGGCGCAGCTGGAGCCGAAGACGCTGAAGTGTTTCGCCGGCCTGTGCGATTCGGCCGTGCCCATCCGAGTGGGGGAAAATCTCGTGGCGTTCCTGCAGACCGGCCAGGTGCTGCTGCACCAGCCCACTAAAAAGCAGTTTGCGCAGACCACCCGCCAGCTTCTCAAGTTCGGCACGGACGTGGACCTGAAGCAATTGGAGGAGGCCTTCTTTCAATCGCGCGTGGTCAACAAGAAACAATACGACTCGATCCTCCGGCTGCTCTCGATCTTTGCGCAGCATCTGGCGATCCTGAGCAACCAGCTTGTCGTTCAAGAGGAGCATGCCGAGGCGCCCGCCATTTCCCGCGCGCGCATCTATATCACCGACAAGCACGCTGACGACCTGTCGCTCGACGAGGTCGCGAAGGCCGTGAACATGAGCGCGTTTTATTTCTGCAAGATGTTCAAGAAGTCCACGGGCATGACGTTCACCGACTACCTGGCCCGCGTGCGCGTGGAAAAGGTGAGGAATCTTTTGCTCAACCCGCACAAGCGCATCAGCGAGGCGGCGTTCGAGGCGGGCTTCCAGTCGCTGTCCCAGTTCAACCGAGTTTTCCGCAAGATCGCGGGCGAGGCGCCCACGGCCTACCGCACGAAACTTCACGGCGCCAGCGCGGCCTGAGAGCCCTTGCCGGCGGGCGGCCTGGTATTTTGCAGCGTGGACTTCCTTCCGGTTTTTTCGTCCGCGAGGTTTGCTTTTTGTGAGTGAGGTTCGTGGCGGTTGCGATGCTGGTTGTGCAGGCAGAGTGAGCAAAAGGTGGCGAGCTCGCGGCGGGTAACGATCTCTAGTGCGTATTCCATCTCCTCCGCATTGGCGGGATTGATCGGACCTCCGCCCGAGAACAATTCCAAAGCCTCGTGCAGGGAAATCTTCTCGGTCGAGAAATAGGCGATGAGCGGATTGAGGCCACACGGGCAGGGTGGGCGCGGTGCCAGCGCGGATTTTTCCGGGTCGAGCCCGAGAAGAGTTCCCGGAAGACTTGGTCGAGCGTCCAGATCATCAGATGCACGAGTGCATCTGGATTGGCCAGCGGCGACGTGACTCCCATTTAATGCAAAAGGGTGGGGCGGTGCGCTTGCAGGGCGCTGAGACTTCGCTCGTCCATGGTGCCATTCTGCCAGTTTTTACCGCGAGTCGCTTCGCATAGGGTTGGCCAAGCAGGCGCATCCGTTGCCGAAGGCGGATATGCGCAGCGGGCCAAGATATGCGCAGGCCCCGCCAACCCTGCGCGGAGAAGATTTAGAGAGGGGCCGCTAGCATGACGTCGATAACTGATAGTCCTCCTCAATCCTGCTCAACCGCTGTCGTCAGGCCTTGCCAACCATGTCGGTCATTCCACTCACGCTCACCATCAGCCTCTGTCTCGTTTTCACCTTTGTCGTATTTTTCATTCGCGAACACGGACATCGTCATCTCCACAGCGCCGAGAGCGAGTCGCTCCTGCCGCTCGCCGATGAGACGCCCCGAGTCGTGTCCGCAGCGAGCCCCCCGGACTGCGCTTGAGCGTTCGCACGGCGGCGCGGCCCACGTCTGCAACAAAAACGGCTCCTGCGATGGATGCCAGCTTCGCGCCTCCCACAAGGCGTTGAAGGCCGCGTCTGTTTCCTCCGCTTCCGTCCAAGTCGCTGGTTAACCTCGCTTTTCCATCCGATGTCCGCCCAAAAAATAACCGTCGAATACAACGACAAGGTCGTCCGCCAGTTCATGCTCGCCGCCATCATCTGGGCGTCGTGGGAATGCTGGTGGGCATGCTCACCGCCTCGCAGCTCAACTTCTGGAGGCTCAACTTCAACCTGCCATGGCTCACCTACGGTTGGTTGCGCCCGCTGCACACCAACGCGGTCATCTTCGCATTCGTCGGCGAACATGATGTTCGCCGGCGTCTATTACTCGACGCAGCGACTGATGAAGGCCCGCCTCGGCAGCGACTTCCTCTCGGCGCTCCATTTCTGGGGCTGGCCGCTCATCATTGTCGCGGCGACCATAACCCTTCCGCTGGGATTCTCGCGTAGCAAGGAATACGCCGAGCTGATCTGGCCGATCAACATCGCGGTCGCGCTCATCCGCTCAGCCGGTCGCTGCACGAGAACCTGCTCGTGTTAGGGCGGGTCGCGCCGTTGGCGGGCGAGGTAGACGAGACCATCGGTGCCGCGAGTTGAGTTGGGCGTGTGGTCGCTCGGTCGGCCCGGCTGGCCTCATAAACTAAAGTCATAAGATACAGACATGAAAAATCCTGAGGAAGTTTGTCACTTATTAAGTGACAAACTGTCCGATCAGGAAATTGCGGCCTCCGGCGCGGTGTTCGCGAAGGAGGGGCGGGTGCTAGGTTTTTTTCGGTTTACGGAACGCGCCCGGTCGGACGCGCGCGAGGAGCTCGCGGCGTTGGAGCGTCGAGGTCTGCGCATTCATGTGCTCAGAGGAGATCGGCAGGCCAAGGTCACCGTCTTGGCCTCGGATCTTGGGCTGGCGGAAGAGCGTGTGTCGGGAGGGCTTTCGCCCCAGGACAAAGCACGCTGGCTGGACACCCACGGGCCGATCAGACGCTCATGCTCGGCGATGGGGCGAACGACAGTCTCGCGTTTGACTGCGCGCTTTGCTGCGGCACGCCGGCGATTCATCAGGGCGTGCTCGAGCGAAAGGCGGATTTTTATTATCTCGGCTGCGGCATCGCGGGTATTCGCGCGCTTTTCGAGGTCAACGACGCGCGTCGCCGTTCCCAGCGGGTTCAACTCGTGTTCACGGTGGCTTATAACGTGTTTGCTGCCGGTCTGGCGGTCATGGGCCGCATGAACCCGCTGGTCGCGGCGATCCTCTGCCGGTCAGCTCGCTGCTGACGCTGGTGCTCGCATGGTGGGGGATGCGCGGCGTTGGGAAGCAGACGGAGTGACGCCGGTCTGCCGACGGAACCAGCGCGCGAAATAACTCTGGTCGGGCAGGCCCACGGCGGCGGCGACCTCGCCGACTTGCACGCCTTCCGATAGAAGTTTTTTGGCCAACGTGAGCCGACGTTGGGCGCGGTGCTGGCCTAGCGTGAGGCCGGTGTGGCGCTTGATGAGGCGGTTGAGGTGGTCGCGCTGATAGCCGCTTTGCGTGACTGTTTCCACGAGTGGTGCCGAGGGCTGGAGCTTGCCGACGAGGCCGAGCAGGGCTCGGTCGCGCGGGTGGTCGGGCAGGGCGGGGGCGCGGTCGAGCCAGTCGGCGGAACGCAGGAGCATCATGAGGGTTTGCAGGATCACGACGGCGCTCTCGCAGCGCGGGCCTTCGTGGGCGTCTTTGTGGAGTTTGACTAGTTGCACGAGGTTTTGCCTCACCTGCGAAAGCTCCGACCGGCTTAGGCTAGTCACGGATGCGTGGCGCTGCCGGGCACCTCGAAAACGAAAGTCGATCAACAAGCAAAGCGGGGCGCGCCGGCCGAGGCGTTCAAACGAATGGGACACCCCTGGCGGCATCATGACGAGCGTGCCGGCCTCGACCCGCGCGCGGTGGTTGGAAAACGTCTGCCGTCCGCCGCCGCTGAGGTAGAGGATCGCCTGGCTCCACGCGTGCCGGTGCTGGCTGACCGAAGCCAGTTCCGGCATATGGCCGTGCGCGGCGAGCGTGAGCACTTCCAGCCCAGGGATGCGGAGCTTGGCGTTGTTGATGAGAAGCGAGCGAAACCGGCGCGTCATTAGGACATAACCTAAGTCGATTTTATGCTAACTTGCACCGACAAAATCCTCACGGTTTTCGGATGACGGGTGTAAACTGGTTCCCATGAGCGCACCTTCCCTGATTATCCCTGTCGTTCTCGTCACTGGCGCCGGCCGTGGTTTGGGTCGCGGTGTCGCGCTCCAACTCGCCGCCCAAGGCTGCTCTGTCGCCATCAATTTCGCCGGCAACTGCGCCGCCGCCGAGGAAACGGTCGCACTGTGCCAGAAGGCCGCCGTCTCGCCTGCGCAGACGTTCATTCCCGTGCAGGCCGACATCAGCTCGCCCGCCGACCGTCAGCGCCTGGTCGATGAAACGCTCGCCGGCTTCGGTCGCATCGACGCCCTCGTGAACAACGCCGGCGTCGCCCCCAAGGTTCGCGCCGACATCACCCAAGCTTCCATCGAATCCTTCGAGGAAATCATCCGTATCAATCTTCAGGGCCCGTATTTCCTCACCCAGCTCGTCGCCCGCCACTGGCTCGAAAAAAAGCCCGAGCCTGCGCTCAAGGGTGGTTTTAAGATCATCTTCGTCACCTCCATCTCCGCCGACACCGCCTCGATCGCGCGCGGCGATTACTGCATCTCCAAGGCCGGCCTCGCCATGGCCGCGCAGCTCTGGGCCACGCGTCTCGCGGCCGAGGGCATCTTGGTGGTCGAGCTCCGTCCCGGCATCATGGCGACTGACATGACGACCGGCGTGAAGGGCAAATATGACGACCTCCTCGCGCAGGGCCTCGTCCCGCAGATGCGCTGGGGCACGCCGGAAGACGTGGGCCTCGCGGTGCGTTCCGTGATCGCCGGCGACTTCCCGTTCTCGACCGGTGCGGTGATCCCCGTGGACGGCGGTTTCAACCTGCGCCGCCTGTAATTTTTTAACTTCAAAAAAACCTCCGATGATCAAAATCGACTCCTCCCTGACGCCCAAGGCCCTCCAGCCCGCCGTCGAGCGCCTGTTCTCCCTCTCCGCGCAAAAGATCCACGCGCTCCAGAAACGCTGGAACGCCAAGGACGGCACGCCTGTCTTCACCGTCGCCGGCAAATACACCTCGCGCGGCTGGACCGAGTGGACGCAGGGCTTTCAGTTCGGCGCGGGCGTGCTCCAGTTCGACGCGACCGGCGACGCCAAGGCGCTTGAAATCGGCCGCGAAGGCACGCGCCTGCACATGGCCAGCCACGTGAGCCACATCGGCGTGCACGATCACGGTTTCAACAACGTCTCCACCTACGGCAATCTCCTCCGCCTCGCCCGCGAAGGCAAAATCTCCGCCGACCAGGGCGAGGTCGATTTCTACGAACTCGCGCTGAAGGTTAGCGGTGCCGTTCAGGCAGCGCGCTGGACCGACCTGCCGGACAATCTCGGCTACATCTACTCCTTCAACGGCCCGCACTCCCTCTTCGCCGACACCATCCGTTCGCTGCGCGTTCTCGCCGTCGGCCACCAGCTCGGCCACAGCCTGATGGGCGAACGCGACCGCAAAATTTCGCTCCTCGACCGCATCTTCCAGCACGCCGAGACGACCGCCCGCTACAACGTTTACTTCGGCAAGGGCCGCGACTCCTACGACCTGCCCGGCCGCGTTGTGCACGAGTCGATTTTCAACTTGAACGACGGCTCCTACCGATGCCCGAGCACGCAGCAGGGTTACACGCCGTTCTCCACCTGGACGCGCGGCCTCGCGTGGATTCTCACCGGTTACGCCGAGCAGCTCGAGTTCCTCCAGACGCTCCCCGAAGCGTCCTTCAAGTCCCAAGGCGGCAAGAAAACGGTCCTCGCCCGCTACCTCGAAGTCGCCGAGGCTACTGCCGAATTCTTCATCAAATACACCCCCGTGGACGGCATTCCCTACTGGGACACCGGCGCGCCCGACCTCGCCCATCACGGCGACTACCTCGACCGCGAATCCGAACCGTTCAACGCCCACGAGCCGATCGACAGCTCCGCCGCCGCCATCGTCGCGCAGGGCTACATCCGTCTCGGAAATTATCTCAAGGCCAACAAGCAGGCCAAGAAAGGCGACCGCTACCTCGCGACCGGCCTCACCATCGCGAAGACGCTCTTCAGCGATAAATACCTGTCGCTCTCGCCGAAGCACGAAGGCCTCATCCTCCACTCGGTTTACCACCGTCCGAACGGCTGGGACCACATCCCGAAAGGCCAGAAAGTTCCCTGCGGCGAGTCCAGCATGTGGGGCGACTACCACGCCCGCGAACTCGCGCTCCTCCTCCTGCGCATGGCCCGCAAGGAGCCCTACCTCACGTTCTTTCTGAAGTAACCCTCCCGTCGCTCCAGCGTCGATTCATCTAACAACCCCCGCGCACTATGACCGCCCCGCTGAAGGATTTCTCCAAGCTCTCCATCCACACGATCACGACCAAGCCGTGGGCGTTGGAGGAGGCCGTGCGCAACTACTCGGCTGCGGGCGTGAAGGGTATCACCGTGTGGCGGCAGGCGCTCGAAGGCCGCGACGTGAAAGCCTCCGGCCAGATGATCCGCGACCACGGCCTCACCATCACCGCGCTTTGCCGCGGCGGTTTTTTCCCATCGACCACGCCCGAGGGCCGCGCCTTGGCCATCGATGAAAACCGCCGCTGCATCGCCGAGGCCGCCGCCCTCGGCGCGCCCATGGTCGTGCTCGTGTGCGGGGCGATTCCCGGCCTCTCGCTCTTCGAATCGCGCAAGCAGATCACCGACGGACTCGCCGTGCTTGCGCCCCACGCCGCCGCCGCCGGGGTGAAGCTCGCCATCGAGCCGCTCCATCCGATGTATGCGGACGACCGTTCCGCCGTGAACACAATCGGCCAGGCCCGCGCCATCTGCAACGAACTCAAATCCCCCGCAGTCGGCATCGCGGTGGACGTTTACCACGTCTGGTGGGACGACCGCCTCGAACAGGAAATCGCCGCCTGCGGACGCGAGAAGACGCTCTTCGGTTTCCACATCTGCGACTGGCGCACGCCCACGACCGATCTCCTCAACGACCGCGGTCTCATGGGCGAGGGCTGCATTCCCATCCGCCAGATTCGCGGCTGGGTCGAGCAGGCTGGGTTCACCGGTTTTAACGAAGTCGAAATCTTCTCCCACCGCCACTGGGCCGGCGACCAACACGAGTTCCTCCAGTCCATCCAGCACGCCTACCTCGACCGCTCCTGATTTTCCGTCCGCTTCTTAACGACCACCCGCAAAACCACACCGCTTCCTTTTCCCATTATGAAAGAACACACCATCGGCATCATCATGAACGGCGTCACCGGACGCATGGGCACCAACCAGCACCTGGTCCGCTCCATCCTCGCCATCCGCAAGCAGGGCGGCGTCAAGCTCGCCAACGGCGACGTCATCATGCCCGACCCCATCCTGGTCGGCCGCAACCTCGACAAACTCAAAGCCCTCGCCGCGACCCACGGCGTCGCCCGCGTCACCACCGACGTGGACGCCGCGCTGGCCGATCCGTTCAACAAGATATACTTTGATTCGCAGACGACCGACCGCCGCGCCGAAGGCGTGCGCAAAGCCATCAAGGCCGGCATGGCGGTTTACTGCGAGAAACCCACTGCCGTGGACACCGCCACCGCGCTCGCGC
Organism: Verrucomicrobiota bacterium; assembly: GCA_025352985.1. Lineage (GTDB taxonomy): Bacteria > Verrucomicrobiota > Verrucomicrobiia > Opitutales > Opitutaceae > Rariglobus. Next base: position 2,039 of record JANXRL010000066.1, on the reverse strand, counting down.
TCTACGAAGAGTGCAAGGCCGCCGGCATCAAGAACGGCGTCGTGCAGGACAAACTCTGGCTGCCCGGCCTGATGAAACTCAAGCTCCTCATCGACTCCGGCTTCTTCGGCAAAATCCTCTCCGTGCGCGGGGAGTTCGGCTACTGGGTGTTTGAAGGCGACCTTCAGCCCGCCCAGCGCCCCTCGTGGAACTACCGCAAGGAAGACGGCGGCGGCATGATCATCGACATGCTTTGCCACTGGCGCTACGTGATCGACAACCTCTTCGGCAACGTCACCGCCGTCTCCTGCCTCGCCGCCACCCACGTCGAAAAACGCTGGGATGAGCAGGGCAAGCCCTACAAGTGCACCGCCGACGACTCCGCCTACTCGACCTTCGAGACCGACCAGGGCATCACCCTTCATTTCAACAGCTCGTGGACGACCCGCGTCCGCCGCGACGACCTCCTCACGCTGCACGTTGACGGCACCAAAGGTTCGGCCGTCGCCGGTCTGCGCGAGTGCTGGACCCAGCGCGCCGAGAACACCCCGCGCGCCACTTGGAATCCCGACATTCCCCAGCCCATCAACTTCGCCGAAGGCTGGCAGAAGGTCCCCGAATACGCGGCCTTCGACAACGCCTTCAAAGTGCAGTGGGAGCTCTTCCTGAAGCACGTGGTGAACGACGAGCCCTTCCGCTGGACTCTGCTTGAGGGTGCGAAGGGCGTGCAGCTGGCCGAAGCCGGCCTCGACTCCTCCGCGAAGCGCGCCTGGGTCAATCTGCCGAAGATCGGCTGAGTTTTTCCGATCCTCGTTCGACGTCCGGTTTTCAGTCAAAGAGCCTTCCGCAAGGGGGGCTCTTTTATTTTTCAAAGTGCGGCTAGCCCGCGCCCCTGGATTTCCCTGCGGTTGATGCCGATTTGAGGGAGAAGGGACCCGGCTGCGCGCTTGAAAGCCGGAGGGATTACCGCTGCCATGGCACTGGCCACTTCCCTTTCATTTGAAACTCTTAAACTATACCTTGGCTGCCGTCGTTGGCGCCTTGATCGCAACGCTAGTCGCGCATCGGGTTTCCAATCTCCAGTCCGAACCCGCGCAGGGGGTTGTCCCGATAGCGGTTCACCGGCGTGCGCCAGCGGGGCCGTCGCAAGCGGAGTTCGTCAAGTTGACCGAAGAAAAAGCCGAGTTGGACGCGCAACTAACCGAGGCCCGGACCAAACTGGCGGAGCGCGACGCCGTGCTGACGCAGACGAAGCAGAACCTAGAGGAACTCAGGCGTCCTATGATGACGGATATGTTGAGCTCCGCGCTGCGGGCCGAGCTCAAGTCGGGGGAGGTGGTTGTCACCGGCGGTTACAAGCTAGCGGATGGCAAGCGGCTCTACGCGTTTGCCCAGCCGGTGGTCGAGCAAGTGAACGGTAAGGATGAGGTGAAGATAGGCGTCGAGATATTCAAGGTGACGGATGAGCAGGGGCAATCGGTAGGTTTGGACACGATCGCGACCAACGCGGCCAATACGATTCAGCACGGCGAGGTATGGGTGGCGGATGAATATAGTTCTGTGTCGGGCAAGCTTCGGTCCACGCCGGGGATACAGGGATCCGCCCTGACGCCACCCATCACGGTGCTGCCGGGAAGCAGCGGCGAGATCAATGACGGCGATTTGAAACTAAAGCTGACGCCGGTGATTTCCGCCGATCACGAGAAGATGGATTTCGAGGTGAGGCTGGAGCAGCCGCAGGCGCCGACGCCGGCGTCGGGGGCTCAGCCACCTAAGTAGGCGGCTTTGAGCTGGGGGTCGGTGCGCAGCTTTTGGCTGGGGCCGGAGCAGACGATGCGGCCGCTCTCGAGGACGTAGCCGTGGGAGGAAATTTCGAGGGCGAGGTTGGCGTTCTGCTCGACGAGGAGGATGGTGATGCCCTGGGCGCGGTTGATCTCCACGATCTTCTCGAAAATCGTGGTGATGAGGCGCGGGGCGATGCCGAGCGAGGGCTCGTCGAGCATCAGGAATTTCGGGCGGCCCATCAACGCGCGGCCGATGGCGAGCATCTGTTGTTCGCC
>JANXRL010000013.1 GCA_025352985.1 Verrucomicrobiota bacterium | reverse complement strand
CCGGCGCGCCCAAAGGCGTGTGCTACACCCACGGCATGTTCGACGCGCAGGTGGAGCTCATCCGCGCGGCCTACGACATCCAGCCCGGCGAGATCGACCTGCCGATGCTGCCCGTCTTCGCGCTGTTCAATCCCGCGCTCGGCATGACGACCATCGTCCCCGAGATTGACCCAAGCCGCCCCGCCAGCGTTGACCCGACAAAAATCCTCCAGGCCATCCGCCAGGAAAAAGTCACCAGCTCCTTCGGCTCGCCCACGCTCTGGCGCAAGATCGCCGTCCACTGCCGCGCGCAACACGCCACGTTGCCCACCATAAGGCGCGTGCTCTGCGCCGGCGCCCCCGTGCCCCCCGACCTGTGGGAACTCATGGCCCCGTTGCTGCCCAACGGCACCCTCCACAGCCCCTACGGCGCGACCGAGGCGTTGCCCGTCAGCAGCATCAGCGCGCCCGAAGTCGTCGCCGGCACCGCCATCCCCACCAGCCAAGGCGCGGGCACCTGCGTGGGCCGCGTCCTGCCCGCCAACGAGGTGAAAATCATCGCCATCACCGACGGTCCGCTCGCCACGCTGGCCGACGCCCGCGAACTCCCCGCCGGCGAAATCGGCGAGATCATCGTGCGCGGCCCCACCGTCACCCGCGAATACGACGCGCTTCCCGAGGCCACCGCAGCCGCGAAGATCACCGATACCTCCGGCGCGATCTGGCACCGTATGGGCGACGCCGGCTACCTCGATGTCGAGGGCCGCCTGTGGTTTTGCGGACGCAAGGCTGAACGGGTCGAGACCCGGGACGGCACGCTCCACACCGAGCAGATCGAGCCGCTCTTCGCGTCCCACCCCGAGGTCAGCCGCGTCGCGCTCATCGGCCTCGGCGTGCGCGGCCACCAGCGCGAGGCGCTCGTCGTCGAGGCGCGTTCCAAGGACTCCATTTTCTCCGGCTCCGATTGCCGCCGGTTCGCGCGCGAGTTGCGGATCCTCGCCCTGCGCCATCCGCGCGCGGCCGGGATCAAGCTCTTCTATTTCCGTAAAAAATTCCCCGTGGACGTGCGCCACAACGCCAAGATCCACCGCCTCGCCCTCGCTCGCTGGGCCGCGGACGACATCGGCTACGAGTCCGACCCCAAGCGATGACCCCTCCCGCCGCCAATCCACAATGTCACTTATTAAGTGACATTGATCCCGGTCAACTCCCCGTCCTTGTGACGGGCGGCACAGGCTTTCTCGGACGGCGCATCGTTGACCGCCTGCTTGCGCAAGGTCGCGCCGTCACCGTGCTCGCGCGCACGCCCGCGCCGGACTTGGAGGCGCGCGGCGTGCGTTTTGTGCGCGCCGCGCTCGACGACGAGGTGGCGGTGCGCGCCGCCTGCTGCGGGATGGGCACGATTTTTCACGTCGCCGCGAAAGTCGGCGTGTGGGGACGCTACGACGACTTTTTCCGTGCCAACGTCCACGGCACGCGGGCGCTCGTCACCGGCTGCCGCGAGCACGGCGTGGCGAGGCTCGTTTACACGAGCACGCCGAGCGTGGTTTACAACGGCCGCGATCTTGCCGGCGCCGACGAATCGCTCCCGCTCACGACCGCCTGCCCGAGCCCGTATCCGCTCACCAAAGCCATCGCCGAGCGCGAGGTGCTGGCGGCCAGCTCTGCGACGCTTCGCACGGTCGCGTTGCGTCCGCATCTCATCTGGGGCGCGGGTGATCCCCACCTCGTGCCCCGAGTGCTGGCCCGGGCGCGCGCCGGACGTCTCCGCATCATCGGCACCGGCGCCAACCGCGTGGACATGGTCCACGTCGAAAACGCCGTGGACGCCCACCTCGCCGCCGAGCAGGCCCTGATCAATTGTCACTTAATAAGTGACATGGAGTCGGCGTCTTTTCTTAAAAAAACGGGGATCGGAGAAAAAGTTTGTCACTTAATAAGTGACAAAAGGATCGGCGCTACTCAGGCGGCGGGGCGGGCTTATTTTATCACGGACGGGGCGCCGGTAGTGCTTTGGGATTGGATCAACGGCCTGCTTGCCGCGCTCGGCGAGCTGCCAGTGACGAAGCGCGTTTCCCTCGACGCGGCCTTGGCGGTCGGCGCGATGTGCGAGGCCGCTTGGCGGGTGCTGCCACTCAAGGGCGAGCCGCCGATGACGCGGTTTGTCGCGGCCGAGCTGGCGAAGGACCACTGGTTCTCCATCGCCGCCGCCCGCCGCGACCTCGGCTATGCGCCGCGCGTGAGCCTGGAGGCTGGGATGGCGGAACTGGTCGCTTCGCTGAAAATACGGCCTGCGGGGATGATTTGATTCTCCGAGGTCGTCTGCTGGCGCTCGGAGGAATGATTTTTTTACACTTCTACGCCTGACGGATGTTTCTGGCTTTCAGAATATTTCATATCGGGCCCTTTCCCTAGTTGACGAAATTGCAAGGGTCTGACTGTTTTTTAAATAATTTTTACATTATGAAACAAGGCTCATTCTTTAACCGTAGCCGTTTTCTCACGGCTTTTGTCAGTAGCTTCGCCCTCATCGTTGGCGTTCGCGCCGACCAAATACTGGCGACGCCGCCGGCTATTATCGATGGCTCCGGCGCCGTCGTCGATGGCTTGGCCCCGAACGGCATCATCGACGGCAATAAGGGCTCCGGTTACTTTGTGAAGAGCGGTAGCCTGACGTTGAGCAACGCGACTTTGACGAATTTCTCCACCAAGGGTGGCGATGGCAGTGGCGGCGGCGCGGGCTTGGGGGGCGTGATATTCGTTAATTCGGGGGCCACGGCGACGATCAATAACGTCAATTTTATCGCCAACTCGGTCGCCGGCGGCAAAGGCGGCATCGGCTCGGTAGGCGGCACGCTGAACAATCTTTTCGGCAGCGCCTCTGCGGCCGGTTCAGGAGCCAGCGGATATACTCCTGATCAGATCATCTACACGGATATCGGCGGCACCACGGGCACCAAGGGTTATAATGGTTTTACCGCTGCCAACAGCTTTGGCGGCAATGGTGGCAATGGCGGCAATGGCGGCAATGGCGGCGATCGCAGCCAACCCCTTATTTTGGCAACGGTCACCGCAGGCATAGATTTGGCACTTAAAATAGCCGATGCGGCCGCTGCTTTGGCCAACCCTTTCACGATTAACGTTGGTATAGCTGACTTGGCTTCAGCTGCGGCTTATGCTATCGATTTAAGTGCGACTATTGCTGCGGTGGTGGACTTTGATAGGTCGCTTGCCAATGGTCAGATTGGCCTCGGTGGCTCGGGTGCTAACGGCGGCCTCGGTGGCAAAGGCGCCGACTTCTTGGGCGGTGGTCTCGGCGGCAACGGCGGCGATGGCGGCGACGGTGGTTCAAATTGGAGCGGGTCCGCTTTCAAGGGTGGCGCTGCGGGTGGTAGCGCCGGCAGTGGTGGCAACGGTGGCATCGGCGGTTTTGGCGCCGGTGGCGGTGCAGGTGGTAATGGCGGCACCGGTGGCAACGGCGCTCCTTCGGCTTCTTACGGGGATACACCCGCCGTGGATGAGGTCACCGACACGGCGACCGTTCCAGCTACTTATAAAACGTATTACATAGACCCGAACACCAGCCAGAAAGTCTATGTGAAAACTAACTTGCCCACTCAGCCGGACGATACCACGAAAACCGTCGGTCTAAACGGTGGTGGCTCGACCACGGTCACCGTGACCTCAGAGATCGATGCCCCGTCTTACACCAAAACTTACGTGAAGACGCCAGGCTCGCCGGCAATCGCGGCCGGCAGCAGCGACGCTCGTCCCAATGGTTTTGATGGATCTTACGGCGCCGGTGGCGTGAGCGCCTTCGGTGGTGGCACGGGTGCTTCGGGCACTGCCACGGTCGCCGCTGTGCAGGGCGGCGCCGGCGGCAACGGCTACGGCGGCGCGATCTTTGTGCGCAACACCGGCACTTTGAACATCACGGGCGATGTGCTCTTCGATCAAAACAACGCCACCGGCGGCGACGGCGAAGGTTCCGGCACCAATACTCTTCCGGGCGCTCCCGGCAACGGTATCGGCACTGATCTCTTCATGATGACGGGATCCACCGTCAACCTAACCCCTGGCATCGGGCATACGATTGTTTTCAATGGCTCCATCGCCGATGATAGTCAGGCCTCCGGCGTTTCAAATGCCGTCGCCAGTGGCAATGGCGCCGGCCTCAAGGTGCAAAGCGGCTTGGTTATTTTCAACGGCACCAACACCTACACCGGCCAGACCAAGATTTCGACCGACGGCGTCCTTCAGGCGGTTGATGGCATCGGCATCAACGCCAACAGCAACATCAACCTCAACGGTGGCATCCTCCAGTCCAACGGCACCATCACTCGCGCTCTCGGCGCCGACTACTTCAAACTTCAATGGACGGCCGACGGCGGTTTCTCCGCTCAAGGCGGCGATCTCAGGGTCCGTCTGGCCAACAATGCGGCCCTCACTTGGGGCACCACCTCGGGCTTTGTCGGTGGCAGCAACAAGCTCCTCTTCGGTTCCACGAGCGCGACGGGAGTGGTCACCTTCGACAACGCCATCAACCTTGGCGGCAGCACCCGCACCATTCTCGTCACCGCCAATCTGGCCATAGCTGCGACCGATACCGACTCCGCCTATGATGCCAACATCGACTCTGCCGTCCTCAATGGCGTCCTCTCCAACGGCGGCCTGACCGTAGGCGACTCCACGCACACCGGTGTCCTGATTCTCAACAAAAAGAACACCTACACGGGCCTAACTGTTGTGCCTCGACACATTGTCCGCATATAGGGGGAGGCGAGTGATGGGAGGATTTTGGTTTAAGGAACCATGAGGGCGATGCCAGTTATATTTAAGTATATAGTCAGGCAGGTAGGCGTTGCGCTCGTCGCTGGA
>JANXRL010000185.1 GCA_025352985.1 Verrucomicrobiota bacterium | reverse complement strand
CGCTGACTGCCGTCACCGTGCACGGCCAGCCCGGCGCACGCTGCCAGATCGGCTGCGCAGGAAAAACCGCAAGCCCAACGCTCCCCGCCACCGGAGTGCTCCGACTCGACGGCAACCTCGTTGAAGAAAAATAAACCCATGCCCCCAAAATCCGCACGGCGCCTCATCATTTGCGCTCTCTGCCTCTTAGGGCTGAGTCTATCGCAACTCGCCGCCGAGACTCCGGTCGCATCAACCTCGGCCGCACTGCCGGCCTCGCTGACTCCGCCCGCTCCGCCCACGCCGCGCATCAACGGTCCCGCCGTCTTTGGCGTGCGCCCCGGCTCGCCGTTTCTCTACAACATACCGGCGAGCGGGGATCGCCCGATGTCCTTCACCGCCGAGGGCCTTCCCGACGGCCTGCAACTCGACTCCGCCAACGGACGCATCACCGGCGTCTTGAAGCAAAAAGGTGAATTTTCACTCACGCTTCATGCCGCCAACCGCCTGGGCGCGGCCGACAAAAAATTCCGCATCGTGGTCGGCGACCGCATCGCCCTGACTCCGCCGCTGGGCTGGAGCAGCTGGAATTGTTTCGGCGACCACATCGACCAGGAAAAGATCCTCGGCACCGCCCGCGCGATGGTTTCCAGCGGACTCAGCCAGCACGGTTTCACCTACGTCAACATGGACGACGGCTGGCAGGGCAAACGCACCGGCCCCGGTCACTCCTTGCAGGGCAACGAAAAGTTTCCCGACATGGCGGGCCTCGTGAAATCGATCCACGATCTTGGCCTGAAAACCGGCACCTACTCCACGCCATGGGAAACCTCCTACGCCAAATACCCCGGCGGCAGCGCCGATACCGAAACCGGCGAATGGAAAAAAATCGGCATGAAAATGGGCAAGGTATCGTTCGCCGAAGCCGACGCCCGGCAATGGGCCGCCTGGGGCATCGACTACCTGAAATACGATTGGTCGCTCGACGTCCCCCACATCGAGACCATGTCGAACGCCCTCCACGCCAGCGGCCGCGACATCGTTTATAGCCTCTCCAATAGCGGCAAAATCAAGGACGTCGCCGACTACGCCCGCCTCGCGGAAAGCTGGCGCACCACCGGCGACATCTACGACGTATGGAGCGACGGCGATAGAGACTGGCACTTTGGCGTGAGCGAAATCGGTTTCAGCCAGGAAAAATGGGCCCCGTATGCCGGCCCTGGCCATTGGAATGATCCCGACATGCTCGTCATCGGCCAAGTCGGCTGGGGTCCGAAGACGCACCCCTCGCGCCTCACGCCAGACCAACAGTATTCGCACATCAGCCTCTGGTGCCTGTTGTCCGCCCCGCTCATCATCGGCTGCGATCTCACGCAGCTCGACGCGTTCACGCTCGGCCTGCTCACCAACGACGAAGTGCTGGCCATCGACCAGGACGAACTCGGTCAGCAAGCCGTTCGCGTCGGCTCCAACGGGGCGGTTGATTTTTATCTCAAGCCGCTCGCCGACGGTTCGTTCGCCCTCGGTATTTTTAACCGCAGCGAACAACCCGCCAGCACCGGTCTCAACAAAATCGGCGCGATGGGATTAAGCGGGAAATTCAAAGTCCGCGATCTCTGGCGCCAGCAGGACATCGGCGACTTCGATCAGAAGAAAACCTCTTTTACCCTTCCGCCCTGCGGCGTCGTGCTCCTGCGGCTTTTGAAAACTCGATGACCTACCCTTCACCGATGCCTGTCATAAAATCTACCCACAACCCCATACACCCCGAGACAAGCCTCGCGCTTGCGATGTTTTTGCTGCCGCTGGCAGCTTTCGCCGCAGACTCCATTTCCGTCCCCTCGCCCTCGGTCAAAGACGGCAGCCTGAACGCCTACACACTGGCGTGGGCCGACGAATTCAACGGCCCCGCCCTCGACACTGAGAAATGGGGTTTCCGCACCGACAGCAAAATGTGGAGCACGCAAAAACCGGAGAACGTCGAAGTCTCCGGCGGCACCCTCACTCCGGAAGAATTCCGCATTGATCTCCGCTAGGAGGAAACTACCCAGCTTTTCCCGCGCGGACGTCTGGTCGCCATGATCAGAGCCCTGCCGGTCATCGCGCCCACTTTACCCAAATCATAATTCACCCAACCGCCATGAAAATTCTGTCCCTCCTTAGCTTAGTTCTATTTTTTCAAGCCGCCGGCGCCGCCACCCTAGAGGACGATTTTAAAAGTCCGCCAACCACCGCGAAGCCGATGGTCTGGTGGCATTGGATGGGGCACAACATTAGCAAGGACGGCATCACCAAAGACCTCGAAGCGATGAAAGCCGCCGGCATCGGCGGGGCCACGATCTTTAATCTCACGTCCAACGTGCAATCCGGCGGTGCGCCCATGCAAAACACGCCATGGCCGGAAAACGATTACCGCAGCCCGGCTTGGTGGAAACTGGTGCGCCACGCGGCGGAGGAGGCGGATCGTCTCGGCCTCAACCTCGGCATGCACAACTGCGTGGGCTACTCCGCCACCGGCGGGCCATGGATCACGCCGGAGCGTTCGATGAAGACCGTCGTATGGTCAAAAACCCCGGTGACAGGCGGCGCACCCTTCTCTGGAAAACTGGCGCAGCCGGAGGCGAAACTAGGTTTTTATCGCGAGATCGCGGTCGTTGCGGTGCCCGACTTGGCGGAAATTCCTCA
>JANXRL010000109.1 GCA_025352985.1 Verrucomicrobiota bacterium | reverse complement strand
AAATAAAGATAAGGACGCACGGGCAGAGCGAGAAGAGGGGCGCTCGGCAGTTGGCTACCACCTGAAATCGGATCCCGCACAGGCAACTGTGCCCGTTCCGGTTGTTGTTGCTCCTGTTGTGGCGGCTTCGGTGGAGGCTTTACCTAAAAAACCTGTCGTGCGCGAATGTTATAGTTGCGGGGCACAGCTCGAAAATGAATTGGTTTGTCGATATTGCGGAACTTCTTTTAAACTATGGCCATCATAAATGTCGTTAAGTGGGAAGGTAGCCAAGATCAGTTTGTTTGGCGTTTTCCATCGGATAATCTCCGTATGGGAACGCAACTCGTGGTCAAACCGGGACAGTGGGCCCTATTTGTAAAGCACGGGAAAATACTGGATGTTTTCGTCGAAGGCACATATACGCTAAATTCTGCCAACATACCTTTGATGTCTAAGCTGATAGGGTTGCCTTTCGGCGGGGACACGCCGTTTCAAGCCGAGGTCTGGTTTGTCAACAAACTGTCCAAGCTAAACAATCGCTTCGGCACGGCGATCCCCTTGCAGTTGGAGGATCCTAAATATGGTTTGATTGTGCCAGTAAGGGCGTTTGGTATGTTCGGTTTTCGAGTAGAAGATCCCCGTTGTTTTTTGGAGACTCTGGTAGGCACGGCGAGGGTGTTCGGGGCCGATAAGATCGTGGAATATTTCAATGCTCGCGTATTGTCTTCGGTGGCCTCAGCGATTGGGGGATGCTTGGTGAACCAAGGTATCTCTATTGTGCAGATAGCCGCCCGGCTTGATGAAATTTCCCAGTTTTGCCGCGAGCGAATAACGGCAGAGTTTCAACGATACGGGCTGATATTGTCTAATTTTTACTTTGAGTCGATCAATGTTCCGTCCGACGACCCAAGCTATATAAAGCTCAAACAACTCAAAGAAAAGGCGGCCGAGCTTTCCATAATCGGAAGAGATATTTATCAATACGACAAAAGTATGGATGTATTGAAAACTGCGGCAGGTAACGAGGGCGTAGGAGGCTCGATCATGCAGGCAGGGATAGGAATGGGAATGGGGACATTCATGGGGGGACAAATAGGGATGCAAGCAGGCCAGATGATGACACAACTTCCTCCAGTGGGTGTTCCGCCTCCACATCCAACGGTAAGCCAGTTTTATGTTTTGCTCAATGGCCAGCAGCAAGGGCCGTTTGGACTGCAGGTGTTACAGACTCTAGCGAGTTCGGGTGGTTTAAACTCCAAGACGCTGATATGGCGGAACGGTCTTACGGAGTGGCAGGAGGCTGGTTTTTTGAATGAATTAAACGGACTTTGGCGGAATTCTCCACCGCCTTCGCCCTCAACGGGTGGACCGCCGCCTGTGCCACCTGTTTCATAAGGGAACACCACATGAAAACACAATTTATTGGAACTCTTGCCGGGCTTATGGCGATTGCATTATTATGTGGTTGGCTAATGCCCGTGCTGAGTAGCACCATGCTTTGGGTTTCGGGCGGATTGGCGTTGCATATTGTTCTGGGCATGGTGGTGGCGTGGTCACGCATCATGGCCGGCGGCAAGATTGTATTGTGGTGTGCGCAGGGAGGCGGTGGGATAATTGTCGCTTTGGTTTTAGGGGCTTATGCATTTACTGAAACTCCTTGGGTGCTGCTAGCGGCAATTAGCCTAGGAGTGTTTACCATGCTATTTACTATAACAGGAGTTTTACTTTTTCGGGATACAGGGATCGCTCGGTTAGATTGATATGAGCCGATTTCGCCAAAAGCAGATTTATAGTGTGACCTGTAGGGCAAGATTCTTGGCTACACTCACCAGCCGAACTGGCGCTTGATGCGGAGGGGTTCGTAGAGGGACGGGTCGAGCTCGGTGAGGAAGCGGCTGGGCGTGAGCATCATGCCGCCCGGGCCGGCGCGGGTGGCGACCTTGGGGTAGCAAATGTAGAGTTCGTTTTTGGCGCGCGTGACGGCGACGTAGAAGAGGCGGCGCTCTTCCTCGACGTCGTCGGCCTCGATGGCGCGGCGTCCGGGGAACATGCCGTCGGCCACGCCGATCACGAAAACCACGTCGAACTCAAGGCCCTTGGACTGGTGGACGGTGGTGAGTTTCACGGTGTCGGGCGGGACATCGACGTGCTTCTCGCTGGTCTCGCCGTTCATGAGGGAGATTTGGGAGAGCATTTCGGCGATGTCGTCGAAGCGGGAGGCGAAGCCGATGAGCGCTTTCAACTCCTCGAGGCGGTCGATGTAGTCGGCGTATTCGCCTTTCATGTAGTCGGAATACCAGCCGTCGATCGCGGTGGAGACAACCGACTCGGGCTTGCCGGTGCGCATGACGTCGGAGACCTGCTTGAGGGAGGCGCAGAAGCTGGCCCATTCGTCTTTGGCGTCTTTGGCGACCTTGCTTTTCACGTCGTCAGTGGCGAGGGCGTCGATGAAGTCGCGCTGCATCAGCTTGGCGTGGTCGTAGGCGGCGGCGTAGATTTTTTGCGCGCCTTTGTCGCCGACTTTGGGGAGGAGGACGGCGATGCGTTGCCAGGCGGATTCGTTGCGCGGGTTGGCGACGAACTGGATGAAGGCGACGAGGTCGCGGACGTGCTGGCGCTCGAAGAACTTCACGCCGCTGGTGATCTGGTAGGGGATGCCGGCTTTGGAGAGGGCGAGCTGGATTTCGAGCGCGTGGAAATGCGAGCGGTAAAGGATGGCGATCTCGCCGGGCGAGACGCCTTCGTCCTCGATGAGGGCGCGCGTGCGCTTGAGGATGAAGTCGGCCTGCTCGCGGTCGTCGATGGCCTGGACGACCA
>JANXRL010000105.1 GCA_025352985.1 Verrucomicrobiota bacterium | reverse complement strand
GGCTCACTCCACGCCGGTCACGGGGAGGTCGGCGGGGTGTTCGATGGAGAATTTCACAGGGATTTCGAGCTTCTCGCCGGCTTTCAGATCGAGGCGCCAGAGGAGTTTGCCGTCGGTGTCGCGGCTGGCGCCGAGCTTGGGTGGCTGGGCGGCGGCTTCCTCGGACTTGAGCAGGTCGCGTTCGGCGGGGGCGAGGAGTTTGACGGTGATCTTTTCGTCGCGGGAGACGGGGGTAGCGTCTTTGAAGACGACGCGTTCGGCGGTGCGCTTGTGATTGGTGAGAGTGATGAGGAATTCGTAGGTGGTGCGCTTCGACTTGGTGGTGAAGCCGGTGTCCTCGGTGAAGCGGCTGACGAGCGTGCGCTTGATGGCGATGCCTTCGTCCGCACCGAGGGCGAGTTCGAATTTCTCGGTGGGCATGACAGTCTTCAGGCGGCTGGTGGCGACGAAGGTGTCGTCGAGGAACGTGCTGACGGCGCCGGCGAGCAGCGGGTAGTCGGTGGTGTTGGTCACGTATGCGCTGAGGAAGGCGGTTTCGAGCTGCTTGGGCGTGGCCTGATACTGGAGTTTCGCAGCGAGGGTGATGTTGGCGATGCCGACCTTCTGCGGGGTGTTGTCGCTGAGGATGGTGGCGGTAGCCGGGATTTTGAAGGAGGCGCTGGTGGCGGCGGTGTCCACGGTGGCGAGGGCGATGGAGGAGTCGGCGACGGCGCCGTCCTCTGCTTTCAATGCCGACACACTTGAGAGGGTCATAGTGTTGTTGAAGGACTGAAGCTGGACAAGGTCTCTACTTTTGCTGAGGTCGCCCGAGTAGCGAGCGGCTGAGCCCGATGCGGCCATGGGTCGTAACACGTCCACGATCCACGGATAAAGCTCGGGTGCGCCGCCGCCGAGGTTGGGGCGGGCGGTGGAGAGGGTGAGGGCGATGTCCTTCCAGTCTTCGCCGGTGGCGTTGCGGACGACGCCGAAGTAAGTGAGGGCGACGGTGCGCTCCTCGGTGTGGAGGCGGGCGTCGTAGGCGGGCGTCCACGAGGCGCCGTTCACGGCGTAGGCGAGGGAGATGTCGAGCGAGCCGGCCTGCGGGGCGGCGACGCGCACGGTCACGGTCTTGGTGGCGCGGGGGCCGGTCTGGCTTCCGCGAAGTTCGTCGAGGCGGGCTTGGGCGGCGGTGATTTTAAGGGCGAGGGCTTCGCGGTCGTTGTCGAGGGTCTGGCGGTCGGCGGTGAGACGGGCCGAGGTGTCGGAGGAGAAGGTGAGGAGTTTTTGCCAGTCGTCGAAGCTCGGGCGGGGCGCGGTGGCGTCCTTGGCGGGCGGTTGGGTGACGGCGGTTTCGATCTTGGCGAGGAGGGCGCGCTGCTGGTCGAGGGCGGCGGCCTTGTCCTTGAGGACGCGGTCTTGGTGTTGCAGGCCGTTCAGGTCGGCTTCGGCGGCGAGCACGCGCGGGTCGGAGGTTTTTTCGGTGTAAACGACGCGGGCGGTTACATCGAGGATGGTGGCGGCGATGCCGCGGCCGGCGACCTGGAGGGATTGGTCGGAGAGTTCGGCGGGGAGGCCGGCGAAGGTGAGCTCGCTTTGGCCGGCGGGCAGGTCAATGCGGACGGTGCGGGTGACGACGGCGCGGTCGGCGTAAACGGTGGCTGCGGTGATCGAGGAGCCGGCGGTGATGGGTGCGGCGAGGGCGGCGCTAGTGAGCGCGCCAAACAGGAACAGGAGACGTAGGAATTTCATGGCGGGGAGGGGAAGGTGATAGACTGCGGCAAAAGCAAAACGATCCAACCCAAGAGTTATTAGGGCGTAACAGTCGGCTGCGCGGCGTGGAGGAAGGCGTGGAGGTCGGCGGCCATGCGCGGGCCGAAGCCTGCGACGGCGGCGAGCTGCTCTTCACTGGCGGCGCGCAGGCGCTCGATGCTGCCGAAGTGGGCGAGCAAGGCGGCGCGGCGCACGGTGCCGAGGCCGGGGAAGTCGTCTAGGACGGACTCGCGGATTTTTTTGGAGCGGAGGTCGGCGTTGTAGGTGTTGGCGAAGCGGTGGGCTTCGTCGCGCAGGCGCTGGAGGAGGTTGAGCGCGGAGTTGTTCAGCGGGAGATTAAGCGGCGCGCGGGCGTCGGGGAAGATGATCGTCTCGTGTTTCTTCGCGAGGCCGATGAGGGCGGGCGGCTCGACGCCGATGGCGACAAAGGCTTTTAACGCGGCGCCGATCTGGCCGCGGCCGCCGTCGATCACCACGAGGTCGGGCATGGGTTTGTCCTCGCCTTTGAGCCGGCGGTAGCGGCGACCGACGACCTCCTCCATGGCGCGGAAGTCGTCGTTGCCGACGAAGCTTTTGATCTGGAAACGGCGGTAGTGGTCCTTGTCGGGGCGGCCGTCGAAGAAGTGAACCATGGAGGCGACGACGAAGGTGCCCGAGATGTGGGAGATGTCGAAGCACTCCATGACGCGCGGCGGCGCCCGCAGGCCGAGGGCCTCGCCCAGAAGGCGGAGGCTTTCCTCGTCGCGGTCGGGCGCGGTGTGGTCGAAGCGCTCGAAGCGTCGGGTCTTGGCGAGCGTTTTTTCGAGGGCGAAGACGACGTCGCGGAGTTCGGCGGCCTTTTCGAATTCGTGTTTCTCGGCGGCGGAGAGCATTTCGGCGCGGAGCGCCTCCAGCCATTCGCGGGACTTGCCGTCGAGGAAGGCGCAGGCGTCGTTCACGCGGAGGCGGTAGTCCTCGGCGGTGGTTTCGTTGGTGAAGCCGTAGAGCTCCTGGCGCACGTCGTCGTAGAGTTGCCAGCGGCCGTCGGGGAGTTTTTGTGGGGTGGTGTCGCCGAGGAGGATGCCGAACTGGCGGCGCATCTGCGCGAGGGTTTTGCGGAGGAGTCCGCTGTGGGCGAAGGGGCCGAAGTAGCGGGCGCGGTCTTCTTTTTTGAAGCGGGTGAGGGCGAAACGGGGGAGTTCCTGCGCGAGATCGACGCGGACTTGGAGGAAGCGTTTGTCGTCGGTGAAGTCGGTGTTGTATTTCGGTTTCCACTGCTTGATGAGCTTGCCTTCGAGGAGAAGGGCCTCGGGTTCCGACTTTACCTCAATGGTGTCGAAATCGGCGATCATCTGGATGAGCGCGCGGATTTTCGGGTGGAGCGTCATGGCGCGCGACGGATGGAAATAGGTGGAGACGCGTTTCTTTAGCGCCTTGGCCTTGCCGACGTAGATGATGCGGCCGAGGCGGTCCTTCATCAGGTAAACACCCGGCTTGTCGGGAAGGTGGCGGACCTTCTCCTTGAGATTTACTGGCTCGGGTGCTGGCATTTTCGTGGAGTGTAGCCTAGTTTCGCTCATCGCAAGTATGGTTTCTGAAAACATCTCCCCGGCTTCTCCTGTCATTTTGAAGCGCTACGAGCTGCTCACCCTCGGTGACGAGCTGTTGCTCGGGCTCACCGCGAACGGCCATCTCACCTACATCGGCGCGCAACTCGGCAAGCGCGGCGTGCTGTTGCAGCGCAACGTGACCATTACCGACGAGGCCGACGCGATCGTCGCGCAGTTCCGCGAGAGCTGGGCGCGCGCCGACGTGGTCATCACGACGGGCGGACTCGGGCCGACGTGCGACGACCGCACGCGCGAGGCCGTGGCCGCCGTGCTGGGGCAGAAGCTGGTGTTCGAGCCGGAGATCGTGAAGGCGATCGAGGCGCGGTTCGCCCGGCTGGGGCGCAAGATGAACGACAACAATCTCAAGCAGGCGTATCGGTTTGAACGTGGCGAGGTGCTGGCCAACGCGCACGGCACGGCGCCGGGGTTGTGGGTCGAGCAGGATGGCAAGGTGCTGGTGATGCTGCCGGGACCGCCGAACGAGTTGCAGCCGATTTTTGCCGAGCAGGTCGTGCCGCGGCTGGCGAAGCTGGGGCTTTTGATGGAGCGCGAGGCGTATGTGCAAGTGCGCACGGCGGGAATCGGCGAGTCGGCGCTCGAGGTGAAACTCCAGCCGATTTTTGACCGGCATGGGGATGCGCTGAGCATCGCGTTTTGCGCGCATCAGGGGCAGGTGGACTGCAGGGTAAGTTCGCCGTCGGGGAAGCTGTCGTATGCGCAGCTTGACGAGATCGCGGCCGAGTGCGCGTCGCTGCTGGGCGAGGATTTCATGTGCTACGGCGGGGACTCGATGGCGAAGGTCGCGGCGGATCTGCTGCGCGCGAAGGAGTTGACGCTGGCGGTGGCCGAGACGGCGACGGGCGGGATGCTGGCGAGCGCGTTCACGGACATCTGCGGAGCGTCGAAATTTTTTGCGGGCGGCTGCGTGTGTTATTCGAACGAGTCGAAGATGCAGCTTCTCGACGTGCCGGAGTGTTTGCTGAAACAACATGGCGCGGTGTCGGCGGAGAACGCCGTGGCGATGGCGGTGGGCGCGGCGGAGAGGCTGGGCGCGGACTACGGGCTGGCGATCACGGGGTTCGCGGGACCGTGCGGTGGCACGAACGAGAATCCGGTGGGGACGATCTATATCGCGCTGCATTCGCCGCACGGCGTGTGGTCGAAGAAGCTGCATTATCCGGGTCCGCGCGCGACGGTGAGCCGCCGCGCGGTCAACGCCGCGCTGGACTGGCTGCGGCGGGAACTGGTGAGGTCGGCGCGCGGCGCGACGACGGCGGGGGGAAAGGGCGGCGGGTGCCGCTGAGGGTGGAGCATGTTGATATCAACACGCTGGCAGGGTGGTTTTCGTGTTCGTCAAACCAACGCGTTTGACTTTGCTGAAACACGTTACTTTCGAGCGGGTGTGGTTACTTAGGAGACAATGAATGATCAGCCGTGGCTTGGAGTGCTGATATCAAGTCGGTTTCGGTGCGCTGCCCGACGGTCAATTTCCATAGATTAGGGCGAGCCTTGAGGAATTTTATATACGCCTCAATCGCCACGTCTTTGACCTGGGTTGAGTCGATGGAAATCTTAATATATAACGTGTTGTCGGCGGTTTGCCATCTGGCCTCCTCGCGGGCCTGACGGATGCACCTGGCAGTTATTTCACGGACCAAGGATTGGGTATCGTCAGCTTTTAGATCGGTTTGCTGAGTTTCGCTTTGTAGCCAAAGTTCTAGTTGTTGGTGCAAGCTCACCGCTAGTTTATCGCAGCCTACGGCCCAAGCCATTTTATGTTGGTAGCTGTCCGGACCTGCGTGGGCCGAATAAGTGCCTGCGACGACGTAAGTCCCTGTTGTGTCCGGGGCTGTTACCCAAGTAGGTGCTCCGACCAACTGTGAATCCACTGACGCGGAAGGTGTGCTATCAACAGCTTCGGATGGGAGTGGTGCTATCATGCAGCCAGTGAGCGAACCCAGAAGTAATCCAAAACCGATAATCGGGAGAATTTTCATTCTTGCGGGGAGGTGTCGGCTTTGAGCGCCGCTTCAACACGCGCCTTATCGGCTTTTAAAACGACGGCGGATTGCTCCACCTCGTCACACGCCTGCCGGGCGGCAGTATAAACATAGTAGGGAGCTTCGCCTTCCCTCCACGTTTGGCCGGGGGCGGGTTTATTTTGATCAAGCACGTTCCGGGCGTCTTCCCATTGAGAGGATAGTTCGGTTATTTTATTGTTTATGAAGAGCAGCTCATTTTTAAGGCGACTATTGGCGGCCGCATGAGATGGGGCGGGTGCCGAATGAGGCGAAGAGGACTGAAGTGCCTCCGTGAGTTGTGCCGATTGTGTTTTTACAGTGTCTGATGAGGGGAGGGGAGTAGAACTATCAACAGTGGTCTTGGTTTGAGGCGCTATGGATTCCTGTTGTTGCAGGAAAGCTTCCTTTTCGGCGTTTAACAGGCTGCGTTGTTTGGCGACAGCGGCTGCGTTAACAACAACTGTATCAGTGGAATTAAAAGGAGTGGCGGCGGGAGCGGCTTTTGTTGGTTCGAGCATGGCCTCGATGGACTGGCTTACGCTGTCTGGCAGGATCTGCATGATGCCAACGATAGCCAACGCCCCGGCGACTCCCGCCGATGCGAGCGCGGTCAGCAGGCGAGTGCCTATTTGTTTGATTTTATCCTGAGTAAACCGCTCCAAATCACTAACGAAGAGAGGCTGTAGCGCCCAACCAAGACGGAAGCCGATGAGCGCGCAGAAGAGTCCTGCAAAAGTCGCACCCACCAATGCCAATCCGCTGAGGAATGTCATGTCTTACCTTTGTTTCCCCTTCATCGGGCATCTTAACGTGTGGCGATCTTATCAAACTCCCGTTGAAGCCACGGGAAGCCCCCCCAGGCCCAGCACGCAGCCCATATAGGGCTTATATCACCGCGAGAAATGAAAGACGGTTTTTTCCCTTTGGTAACTAAGCTGACTCCTTCTCCATAACGGTAGAGCCAATAAGGCGGAATGATCAATAAAAGCCAAGCGGAAGGTATTTTGGCTCCTAAACTATTCATCTCCTCTTTGGTTTGAACCAGCCAATAAATATAATAAATGCCGAGGGTTGCTATGTAAAGCAATATTACAGCTATAAAGCCTCGTTTTTTCATGCCTATGGTTTGATTTTTCACGTTTAGATTAGAGGATATATCTTCAAATATTTCTGAGGCTTTCCCGTTGTTAATAGCAAAATCAATTTTGCGACTTCTTGTGGGAATGCCCGGCGATCTCCAGTCGTTTTTTGTAAAGGTATATCTTTGGCCGTCTTCGCCGCTAATAAGCCCTTCGTTTTTGGGGATGGAATAATCAAGTATGGTGCCTTTCATAATTTTATATAATATTAATGTGATTTAAGGGATGTGTTTATTTATGCGCAGAACTCAGTTGGTGTAGATATTGACCGACACCTGCCCAATATGAATAAGAGGACGTGGAGGCTCTCGCTGCCGGGTGGGGTAGGGTCAAAAATGTCGTGGCCAAAATCTTGCCAATATACGCATCTGGAATACTTAATACGGGAGTAAGTTGAATTCCCAGTAATGCAGGAAGAGAGCTTTTCCCGTATGAAATAACGAATCGGGGCTTATGTCTTTTTATTTGCTCTTTCAGTAAATTGACCCGCATCGAAGCGAATGTTTTTCTGTAAAGCGCCCGACTCTTTAGTGTGGCTTTCAGGCTCGAATCAGAAATGTTTATATCTTCATATATCCAGCCACTTGTTGAGCGGACAGGCAGCGGCATAAATTCTATAAGTAAAAGCTCATCAAGCCGCTTGCTTTGGAACTCTTTTAGCTCCGGAGTTCCTATCGGCTCTGAGTGGCAGGCGAGATACAGGCAAATGAGGCGAGCCCAAGTGTGTTGGATTTCAATCTCTCCTTCGAATCGACTGCGAAATGCCGCGCTTTTCTCTCGATTTTTCCGATAGCATTTTGCGAGTGCTATATGAAACTGCCGACAATTGAGAAGGGACTTCATGCCGGAGCGCTTCCATATTTTGAGTCGATGCTCCAAATCGGTTGAGCTATCGCAGCCAGCTTCCTCCAAGCCAACGAACCACATGCAAGATTTCCAATTTCCGTAACCCCAAAAAGTTTTGATGAAGTTTTCTAGATTTTGCATGGATGCGTAAAAGCGTGAGCTTCGATCTTTAATTTAGAATAGCGTAAATACCGTTGATCGCACGGTAACATGTCAACGCGAAATACCGCACGATCAACGGTATGGCGCTTGTGGCACTAATTGCGGGTCGTATTCGTGAATTGAGGGCGCGTCATGGCCTAACCCAAGAAGAGGCCGCCCAGCTTATCGGGATGGACATGAAATTTTACCAACTGCTGGAATCCGGACGTAAAAAGCAGGTATGGCTGGAAACTGTTGAACGACTGGCTTCGCCTTACAGTTTGGCGGCGTGGCAGCTTATTGGACCGGAATTGCCCACCGATACGAAACTTACGCACACTGTAGCGGAAAGCACCATTCACTATCGTTCGCGCAAGGGGCCTTATCGCAAGAAGTCGCCGGGGTAGTATGATTCATTGCGGGGGGCGACGACGACGGGCACGCAGGGCGGCGGGAGGCAGTGAAGCGCGCGGCGGGTTAGGGATAACCCGCCCTACCGTCTCACAGGGCTTTCGCCGTGTAGAGTGCGGCGAGGGCGGCACCGATGGCCTGGGAGAGTTCGCCGAGGGTGGCGGCGGAGACTTTCATGCACTTGCGCTGGGCGGGGAAAAGATAGGGATGCGCCGTGTCGCGGATGCCGTTGAGGTAACGCTCGCGGAATTCGGGCGTGGTGCTTTCGGGGTCGATGAGGCCGCCGCCGATGACGACGAAGCCGGGGTCGAGCGCCATCGCGAGGTTGGCGACATGGAGGCCGAGGGCCTTGGCTTGCAGGTCGAAGATTTCCAGGGCGAGGGCGTCGCCTTTTTGGGCGAGTCCTCGGAGGGAGAGCGC
>JANXRL010000016.1 GCA_025352985.1 Verrucomicrobiota bacterium | reverse complement strand
GGAGGAGCCTGCTTGCAGGCGATGCAGGTTTGAAATCGCCTGCAAGCAGGCTCCTACATCAAGGCTTCAAACGGTGAGCAGGTCTTTTTCTTTGGCGGCGAGGTGCTTGTTGATGTCCTCGATGGACTTGTCGGTCATGGTCTGAATGTCCTTCTCGGTGCGCTTGGCTTCATCCTCGGGGAGCTTGGCTTTTTTGACGGATTCGAGGGCGTCGCGGCGGACGTTGCGGACGTGGACGCGGCCTTCTTCGGCGAGGCGGTTAGCGACCTTGACGAATTCCTGGCGGCGTTCGCGGCTCATGTCGGCAAGGGGGATGCGGACGAGGGCGGAGTCAACGGAAGGGTTGAAGCCGAGGTTGGCGATCTGGATGCCCTTGGCGATGGCCTGGGTAAGGCCTTTGTCCCAAGGTTGGATCATGATCTGGCGGGCGTCGGGCGTGGAGATGGCGGCGCAGTCTTTGATGCGCATCATGGAGCCGTATGCCTCGACCATGATGTTTTCGACCATGGAGGGACTGGCCTTGCCGGTGTGAATGTTGGAAAACTCGTGGAGGGTGTGATCCACGGCTTTCTTCATCTTGGTCTGGGCTTCGTTGATGATGGGTTGGGACATGGGAGAATTCGGAGGAGAACGAGAAAGAGAAAGAAGAACGAGAAAGATGACGGGTATCAGCCGTGGACGAGGGTGCCGACTTTTTCGCCGGAGACGGCTTTGCGGATGGCGTGGGGGTCGTTGAGGTCGAACACGAGGATGGGGACGTTGTTGTCGAGACAGAGGGAGAACGCGGTCGAATCCATGACGTTGAGGCGCTGGCGGAGGGCGTCGATGAAGGTGAGCTGGTCGTATTTGACGGCGTCGGGGAATTTGTTCGGATCTTTGTCGTAGATGCCGTCAACCTTGGTGGCCTTCATGAGGATGTCGGCGTGCATCTCGGAGGCGCGGAGGGCGGCGGTGGTGTCGGTCGAGAAATAGGGGTTGCCGGTGCCGGCGGCGAAGATGACGACGCGGTTTTTTTCGAGGTGGCGGATGGCACGGCGCATGATGAATGGCTCGGCGACCTGGTTCATGGGAATGGCGCTCTGGACGCGGGTGGAGACGCCCATTTTTTCGAGGCAGTCCATGAGGGCGAGGGAGTTGATCACAGTGGCGAGCATGCCCATGTAGTCGCCGGTGGTGCGGTCAACGCCGCGCTTCTCGCCCTGGAGGCCGCGGAAGATGTTGCCGCCGCCGATGACGACGCACACCTGGACGCCGAGTTCGTGGATTTCCTTCACTTGGGCGCATACGCGTTCCAACACGCCCGCGTCGATGGGGTTGCTGGACTTGCCGCTTAAAACCTCGCCGCTCAGCTTGAGGACGATGCGTTTGTATTTGGTGGCGGGAGAGGCTGCCGGGTGGTCGCTCATGCCACGCAGAAAACGGGGCGGTAAAGGTGGCGTCAATCCGCGAGATTTTCACGGGGCCCGGGCGTGGTCAGACGCCGGGTGATTCGCGGGTGAAATCCGCCTCGCGCGTTTCCCGGCTGAAAGCCAGCGCAAGCAAGGTGAGCAGGGCGGCGCCGACGAGGTAATAGCCCACGGCGGGCAGGCCGTAGTGGGTCGCCAGCCAAGTGGCGATGTAGGGGGCCAGGGAGGCTCCGAAGATGCCCGCCATGTTAAAACTGATCGATGCGCCGGTGTAGCGGACCGTCGTGGGGAACAGTTCGCAGAGGACGGTGCCTAGCGGTCCGTAGGTCATGCCGATCAAGGAGAACCCGATGATCATCGTGAACACCACGCCGGGTTGCCCGGCGTTGAAAAGCGGTCCGAGAATCAAGCCGAACGCCGCGATGCCCACCGTCACCAGCATCATGACAATGCGCCGGCCATAACGGTCGGCGAGGATGGCGGAGTAGGGGATGGTCAGCGCAAAAAACAGGACGCCGATCAGCTGGATAATAAGGAACTCATCACGTGTGTAGCCCAGTTTGCCGGTGCCCCAGCTGAGGCAGAAAACCGTGAGCAGGTAAAAAATCACGAAGGTCGTGAGCGCGATCAAGGTTCCGAGCGCCAGTGCGACGGCGTGGTCGCGGCAGACGTTGAGGAGCGGCAGCGCGACGCGTTCCTGTTTGTCGATGGCCTTTTGGAAGACCGGAGTCTCGGTGATCTTGAGCCGCACGTAGAGGCCGAAGAGGACGAGCAGGCTGCTGGCGATGAACGGAACGCGCCAGCCGAAGTCGAGGAACTGGGCGTCGGTGAGATTTTTCGACAGCAGGAGGAATATCCCGCCGGAGCAGATGAAGCCGAGTGGTGCCCCGAGTTGGGGAAACATCCCATACCACGCGCGTTTGCCGGGCGGGGCGTTTTCGGTGGCGAGGAGCACCGCGCCGCCCCACTCGCCGCCGAGCCCGAAGCCTTGGCCGAAACGGCACAGGGCGAGCAGGATCGGCGCGAGTATGCCGATGGAGGCGTAGGTGGGGAGCAGGCCGATGGCCACCGTTGACAGTCCCATCGTGAGCAGGGCGGCCACGAGGGTGGCCTTGCGCCCGATGCGGTCGCCGAAGTGTCCGAAAACCGCCGAACCCACGGGGCGAGCGAAGAAGGCGAGAGCGAACGTGGCGAGTGATTGGAGTTGGGCCGAAGCGGGGTCGGACGCAGGGAAGAAGAGCTTGGGGAAAACCAACACCGCCGCCGTCGCGTAGATGTAGAAGTCGAAAAACTCGATGGCCGTGCCGGCCAGACTGGCGAAGAGCACCCGGCGGGCGGAGTTGGCGGCGGGCGCGGGCGGGGGAGTGGGTTGGGTCATGCAGCTTTCGGAAAAGGTGCAGGATTCGCTTAAAAATTCAGTTTGTCAGCGTAGATCGCGCGGTCGGTGGAAGTAGAGAATTCGCGCCACTTGGTGACGTCCCATGAGCTGGTCGTGAAGGTGTTGGCGAGCGAGAGGTCGAACTGGAAGCAGCCGTTGCCATTCATGCTGGCCTGATTGCTGACGATGGCGCCGTAGGTGTCGCCGTTGCCTGCGACCATCTGGGTGATCTGGCGTCGGAATTCCGGCGAGTCAAACGTGGACAACTTCTCGCTCATGCGAATGACGGTTTCGGCGGCGTCGTCGCCTTTGCCTTCGCTGACCGGAGAGCAGGAGCTTGAGCAGGCTTTCCTGCATGCCGGGAGCGGTGTGGCCGACCATGCCGAGGTCGAGCAGCGCGATGCGGTTGTCGCTCGTCAGGAAAACATTTCCCGGGTGCGGATCGGCGTGGAAAATACCGTCCACGAGCACTTGTTTCGGGTAGGCTTTGCACAGCTCTTCGACGAGGATGGCGCCTCCATATTCATGCGTGCGAGCGGGCTGATCGAGGTGATTTTATGGCCTTGCACGTAGTCCATCGTGAGGACGCTGCATGTGCTGTAATCCGGCACGGGTTGCGGCACGGTGATGAAGGGGAACGCCTTCAGGTTGGCCCCGACGGTAATCCGGTTCTGCGCTTCGTTTTCGTAGTTGAGCTCTTGCTGGATGGTGACGCGGAACTCCTCGTGCACGGTCGCGAAACGGTAGCGGCGGCCGGCCTCGGTGTGCTTGTCAAGAAACCCGGCGATTGCGGCGAGCACCTCGAAATCGTCGGCGATCTGCGCGCGGATGCCAGGGCGCTGGACTTTCACCTCGACCTCGCGCCCGTCGCGCAACGCGGCCGCGTGCACCTGCCCGAGCAACGCGGCCGCAAGCGGAACGATGTCGAAACGGGAAAACGCCGTGGAGATGCGCACGCCTAGTTCGCTCATGACGATCTGCTCCACCTCTTCATACGAAAAGGGCGTGATTTTATCCTGTAGCCGCTCCAGTGCCACTTCATGTATGGCGCGGGCATGAGGTCGGGACGGCCCGCGGGCACCTGGCCGATTTTGATGTAGGTCGGGCTCATCGCTTGGAGATCGTCGGCCAGCTGGTCAGGGGTGGCGTCGCCGGGTTTCTGACCCTCGGCCTCGGGGTTATACCCTTCCTCCATGCCCATGTGCTGCACCAGATCGGACCGGCCGTATTTCCACAGCATGGAAGCGATTTGTGAGTAGCGTTTGAGGTGGTTGAGGGAGAGTTTCATGGTGTTTGTCCGCGCACGTTTACCAGATGCGTCGGACCGACACCTTTTTCGGGATGCGGTTCGCGGGAGATTCGTGATGGCCGTAATTTCCGGGAACCGGTCGGTGCGTGTTGTGACTGTGATGAGACTGGCCGATCACCGGGTTTGCGGTCACGATTTCCCCATGTTTACCGCCGCCAAAGACGCCCTCGCCAGCCATGCCGCCCGCAATTACGTCAACGGACTGATCAAACGCTACGGCGAGGTGAGCGAACTGAAGATCGATTCCCTCAAAAAATCGGTCGAGATCGTGTGCGTGCTCACAGGTGAAAACCAACCCGTGAAAGTCATCATCGAAAACTACCGCATAGACAGCGAAGGGACCAGGCGCTTCGTCGAGGTCACGGCTTTGACCTGCTCGCGGCCGTGGCTGCACAACTTGCTCGAAGATCACGCCCGCGGCCGCCGACTGGAGCTGCCCTCGTGGGCGGCGGCGGCGTTGTAGGCGTAGATAGCCCGGGAACTTTATATTCCTCGTGTGGCTGGCCGACATGGATTCGAACCGGTCGCGCAAGACTTTGAATCGTTTCGCCTGCCCATTCCGCGAGGCAGCGGGAATTGGCGGCCATGCGCGGGCGCCAAACACCGTTTGGTCGGGGAGTAGGGTTTTACCCTATAGCCAGTCTCCGCCAGTGGGAGTTTAATAGCAGTGAGCCAGATTCCCGGTTTTCAGCCATGAGTCCTGTGTTTCTACAACCCATTTCCAGTTAAGACTGTCTCTCCGACAAAACTCCCGCAGTGCCAGAAGAAAATGCATCATTAACGAAGGCGGTCCGTCGGGAGTTTTCCACGCTTAACCTGATCGCGTTGCGTTCACACTTGAACCGGAAGGTTTCGGCCAACAGAGATCGTGCGCAGGGGCTTCGGCGGGCGGGACTGCATGCGAAAATCACCTCCATCGCCGGATGAAAATCTGCGGCAACCGAAACTCCTTTAAGGTTAAAAAAATTTCCATCCCCTTCAAAATCGAAGAAAAAATGATATGAGCCCGCCCAAAAAAATCACAGTCCTGCTTGCCGAGGACCATGCCATCGTTCGGCAGGGACTTTGCGCGCTTTTGAACGCCGACGGGTATTTTGTCATTGTTGGCGAGGCTCGGACCGGCCGCGAGGCGGTTGAGATGGCGAAGAGGCACAAGCCCGACGTCATCCTCATGGATATCGCCATGCCGGTGCTTAACGGCCTCGCCGCGACCCAGCAGATACTCGCGGCCGATCCCGCAGCCAGGGTGATCGTGCTCTCCGCGCACAGTGACGACGAGTATATCCAGCGCATGTGCAAAGCCGGCGTTGCCGGATTCCTTGAAAAACAAACGTCCGCCGAAATCCTCACCAAGGCCATCCGCGAGGTGGCGGGTGGCCGGGTGTTTTTCAGCCCTTCCATCACGAAGCGGCTGCGTGATGTTCAGGACGGCACGCGCGGGCGGGACGGCCTGATCAAAGCCAGTTCGGTCCGGCTTACGGCGCGCGAGTCCGAGGTGTTGCAACTCGTGGCCGAAGGTTCGGCCAACAAGTAGGTTGCGGCGGCGCTGGGTATCAGCATCAAGACGGTGGAAAAGCACCGCCAGCATCTCATGGACAAGCTCAATATCCATGACACCGCCAGCCTCACCCGCTACGCGATCGCCCAGGGCGTCGTCGAAGGCAGCGATCGCCCAAAGCTGGTCTAGTCCGCGTGGTTTCCCGCGCTCCGACGTTCGTTTGACAAATAATTCTTCATGAAAAAAAACGGCGCCAGAGCCACCGCATCCGCCACCAGTCTGCCCAAGTGCCCCACCGGCATTCAGGGCCTTGACGAAATCACCGGCGGCGGCCTGCCCCGCGGCCGTCCCGCGTTGGTCTGCGGCGGCGCCGGTTGCGGCAAGACGCTCCTTGCTGCGGAATTCCTCGTGCGCGGCGCCACGCAGTTCGACGAGCCGGGTGTGCTCATGGCCTTCGAGGAAACCGAAAAGGAACTGAAGGCCAACGTCGCCTCCCTCGGTTTCGATCTCGAAGGCCTCGTCCGCCGTAAAAAAATCGTGGTGGATTACGTCCACGTCGAGCGCAGCGAAGCCCAGGAGAGCGGCGCATATGACCTGGAAGGATTGTTCGTCCGCCTCGGTCACGCGATCGATTCCATCGGCGCCAAGCGCGTGGTGCTCGACACGCTGGAGGTCCTCTTCGCCAGCCTGCCCAACGAGGCCATCCTCCGCAGCGAGCTGCGCCGTCTCTTCCGCTGGCTGAAGGACAAGGGCGTCACCGCCGTCATCACCGCCGAGCGCGGTCGCGAAAACCTCACTCGCCACGGCCTCGAGGAATACGTCTCCGACTGCGTCATCCTCCTTGACCACCGCGTCAACGACCAGATCGCCACCCGCCACCTGCGCGTGGTGAAGTATCGCGGTGCCCTTCATGGCACCAATGAGTTTCCTTTTCTCATCGGCGACGAGGGCATCAGCGTGCTGCCGATCACGTCACTCTCGCTCAACCACAAGGTCTCGAACGAGCGCATCGCCACGGGCATCCCGCGTCTCGACGCCATGCTCGGCGGACGCGGATTCTTTCGTGGCAGCAGCATCCTGCTCACCGGCACGCCGGGCACCGGCAAGACGACCATCTCGTCCAACTTTGCGCAGGCCGCCGCGCAGCGCGGGGAACGCGTGCTCTATTTTTCGTTCGAGGAATCGCCCGACCAGATCACCCGCAACATGCACTCGATCGGCCTGCGTCTGGAGCCGCTGGTGAAACGCGGTCTGCTAAGATTCCAATCGGCGCGGCCTTCCCTCTACGGCCTCGAGATGCATCTGGCCACGATGTTCAAGGAGATCGCCACGTTCAAACCCCACGTCGTCATCATCGATCCCATCACCAGCCTGATGGTCTCCGGCACCGACTCCGAGGGCAAGGGCATGGTGACGCGCCTCATTGATTACCTGAAGGCCGGCCAGATCACCTCGCTCTTCACCAGTCTCACGCAGGGTGGCCACGCGCTCCAGCAAAGCGAAGCCGCCATGTCCTCGCTCATGGACTCGTGGGTGTTGCTCCAGGACTTCGAGGGCAACGGCGAACGCAACCGCGTGCTCTACGTCCTCAAGGCACGCGGCATCGCGCACTCCAACCAGATCCGCGAGTTCCTCATCTCCGACCGCGGCATCGACGTCGTAGACGCCTACATCGGTGCCAGCGGCGTGCTCACCGGCTCGGCCCGCGCCGCCCAAAACGCCCTTGAAAAAGCCGCCGTGCTCGCCGGCCAGCAGGAAACCGCCCAGCTCGTCCGCCAGGTGGAGCGCAAGCGCGACGCCCTCGAGCGCCAGATCAGCGCGTTGCGCTCAGACTACGAAATCGAGGCCGCCGAGCTGCGGCGCATCGCCGAACAGGTCGGCACGCGCACGCTCGTGCTCGGCACCGAGCGGGCGGCCTCCGGCATCCTGCGCCAGGCGGATGCCAAGGTCGCGACCGTCTCCTTCAGGCACCGGAGGCCTCGCCGTTGAAAGCCGGTCCCTTGCAACGCCGCGCCGCCGCCAAACCCTGGCAGATCCGCCTCAACGTGATGGACCAGAAATTCTACTCGCTGGCCTCCTTTGCCAATCCTCACGACGATCTGCAAATTCCACCTCAAGGGCCCTTCGTATCACCGTGATTAATTTGCTCGAGCACCTCCCGCTGGCCAAAGGCGACCGGATAGTTGCCATTCCCTCCCTCGTGCGCAGGCAGCCGCGTTTTGCGCTCATCCCATCGGCAGCCTTGCAGATAACGCCCGCGTGCTCGTAGGACCCGATCTGCGACCGTCCGAATAACCGAGACCAACACCCTGAAAACAAAACCAAAGCGCCGCCGGGCAAATATCTCCGTGAAATTTCCGGCCGCGCGCCCGAAGGGGAAATATATTTTACGCCTGTTCGTGGCGGGGGCCACCGCGCGCTCGCGCCAAGCCGTCGTGCGCATCCGCGCACTGTGTGAGGCGGAACTCAAGGGCCGCTGCACCCTCGAAGTGATCGACATCTACCAGCAGCCTGCACTCGCCCGCGAAAACCAGATCGTCGCCACCCCCACGCTCATCAAGTTGCTCCCTCGGCCCGCGCGCCGCTTCATCGGCAACCTCACGGATCTCAACGGTCTCTTCGGCGAGTGTGACCTACTCATCCCTGGCAAGGCCGCCCTTTGAAAACCGCTCGGCGCAAACCCTCCCCGCTTCCCGCGAAGACCGGCGAGCTTGCCGCCCTCCGCTCACGCCTCGCCGAGGCCGTGGAAACCCTTCGCGCGATCCGCAACGGCGAGGTGGACACAGTCGTAGGCACGGGTGCGCAGGGTCCGCAGGTCTTCACGCTCAAAGGCGCCGAGCACCCCTACCGCGTGCTCATCGAGTCCATGAACGAGGGCGCGCTTACGCTCACCGCCGACAAAACGATCCTCTACGCCAACCACGGCTTCGCGCGCATGGTCCGCTGTCCGCTTGAGCAGGTGACCGGCAGTTCCTTCCGCCGTTTTCTCTCCATGGAGGACCGCACGTCCCTCCGTCCCCTCATGAAACAGGCCGCCGCCACCGGCGCCAAGTTGCTGGTGCATCTCATCGCCAACGACGGTTCGCGGCTGCCCGTGCAAATCTCCATCCAGGAAATAGCCAAGGTCGGGTTTGAGCGTATAACCATCAGCATGGTCGTCACCGACATGACGGAGTCCCGCCGCAACGAGGCGCTGTTGCGTGCGTTGACGCACCGCGTGGTTCAGGTGCAGGAAGCCGAACGCGGACGCGTTGCGCTGGAGTTGCACGACAACGTCACCCAAAGCCTGTGCGCCGCCGTCTTCCTCGGCCAGGCGCTGGCGACGGAACTTTCGACCCATGACGGCCCTATAAAAAAACAGGCGGTCGCGCTTCGCGACATGCTCAGCCAGACGGCCAAGGAAGTGGAACGCATCTCGCGCGACTTGCGCCCCAGCGTGCTCGACCATCTGGGGCTTGACGCCGTTCTGCGCGCCACCTGCACAGAGTTCACGGAACGCACCGGCGTGCCCCTCACGATGGTCTGTCGTCCCCCGACAGTCCGTCCGACTGCCGACATCAAGCTGGCACTCTGCCGCATCCTTCAAGACGCGTTGCGCAACGTCGAACAGCACGCCCGTGCCCGCCACGTGACAGTTCAGCTCGTGAAGCAGGCCGCCTTCGTGCAACTGACGATCAAGGACGACGGCACCGGCTTCGATCCCGACAAACCGCTCACCGGAAAAAACGGTAAAACCGACTTGGGTTTGATCGGCATGCGTGAACGTGCGACCTACGTGGGCGGCACCCTCACGGTCAAATCCGTGCGTCGCGCCGGCACGAGCATCGATGTCCGCATCCCTCTGCGCGCGGCTCTTTAATCGGGTCCACTTGAAGCAAGCTTCGGATCACTGAAGCCCTCCGCCACGCTGCCTCCAAACAGACGTAGGTCTAAACCCCATATATTGTTCGGGCGATTGGGCTGATCACGGGAAGTCCCATGAACCTCAAAACCGTCCTTCACCTGCCGACGCTCGCCGCACTCACCGTGCTGCTGTGCGCCGCCCCCCGTTATCGGCCCAATCCATACTGGGTCTGCCAGTAAATTCAACGTGCTCAGCGGCGCGACTGTCACTTCGGCCTTGGTTACTCCGGGCCTGATCATTTCAAACGGTGATGCCGGAACGCCGTCCCTCGCCGCGATCACCGGCTTTACTCCGGCGACGATCATCAACGGCACGACCATCGGCGGAGTTGCTCCGGAGATCACGGATCTCATCGCCGCCCGAAGCGCATTGAACGCCATGGCGTTTCCGATCGCGAATCACTTCACATCCACACCCACTTTGGGCGGGCGGACCCTGCTGCCCGGTGTTTACACCTTCGACGTCGCGGCGGATCTCACCGGCACGCTCACGCTCGACGCGGGCGGCAAGAATAACGTGACATGAGTGGTCAACATCGGCACCTCGCTCACCACCGCCGCGAACGCCCAGATCGTGTTCGTCAACCTGGGCTCCAATGGCGGCAAGGACAACGGCCTCTTCTGGAACGCCGGGCCGCCATCACCTTTGGCGCCACCAACATCATCGCGGGCAATTACCTCGCGGGCACCCACATTGATTTCGGCACCACCGTCCCGGCCACCGGCTCCGGCAGCGGCCGTGTTCTGGCCGTGACCGACTACGTCGCGTTCGATCGCAGTGGCACCATGGACAAGCTGGGCACCGGCGAAGATCTGACCGGCGGCCTGGATATCGGCGGCAACCTCTCCGGCT
Organism: Verrucomicrobiota bacterium; assembly: GCA_025352985.1. Taxonomy (GTDB): domain Bacteria; phylum Verrucomicrobiota; class Verrucomicrobiia; order Opitutales; family Opitutaceae; genus Rariglobus. The sequence goes on along the minus strand of JANXRL010000016.1, from coordinate 45,605 downwards.
ATGTCCTCCTCAGCTCCGACGCCGCGTATACCCAGGGCGTTTCCAGCGTCGTGCTCACGCCGGGCCAGCTTTATAATACTTCCAACGTGACCATCGGCGGCGGCAGCGCGGACGCGCTTTTGGTGCCCGCCACCCTCACGGTGTTCAACACCCTCGCCACTCTCACCGGCACCAACACCTACTCCGGCGCGACGCGAATCACCGGCGGCACCGTTCAACACAGCGCCGCCGGCGGCATCTCCCGTTTGCAGGGTCAATGGAGCGCCGCCCTCTTCATCGGCTTCTAATCCGCCTCCGCAGCCATCGATCAACAAAAAGCCTCCGGAAAATCCCGGAGGCTTTTTTGCGCCTACCTCACGCCTCGCGCACCGCAAAAGCTCCCTCTTCTTTTTTAAGTAGGGTAACGCCCCATGGTTATGCCGGGCCGCACGGGGTATAGTTTTTATCCGCTTATGAAACTCAAAAACCTATCCGTTCTTCTACTCATCTCCGCCAGCCCCTTCGCGCTGTTCGCCTCGTCCGCCAATGATCGCAAGATCGAGGACGCCGCCGAAGCCTCCTACAACTACAAGACCGTCCTCGACGGCCACGTGAAGGTGAAAGCCTCCGACGGCATCGTCACCCTCACCGGCACCGTGCTCGACAAGGACGACAAAGATCTTGCCGCCGACACCGTGGAAAACCTCCCCGGCGTGAAATCGGTTAACAACGACATCGTCGTCAAGCCCGGCTACCCCGAAAAGTCCGACGCGTGGATGGCCTTCAAGATCCGCAGCCGCCTCCTCGTGAAGGCCAACGTCAGCGCCAGCGCCACTGCGGTCGCCGTGCAAGACGGCGTCGTCACCCTCACCGGCACCGCCGACACCCTCGCGCAGAAAACCCTCACCGAGGTTTACGCCAAGGAAATCGACGGCGTGAAATCGGTGAACAACGATATCGTCGTCAAAATGAACAATGACGTCGTCGTCAAAGAAATGCCCACCGACGGCCAGCGCATCGGCGAGAAGATCGACGACGCCTCCATCACCACCCAGGTGAAATTCGCGCTCCTCAGCCATAAGGCTACCAGCGCGGTCAAAACCAAGATCACCACCCTCAACGGCGTGGTCGTGGTCACCGGCGTAGCTTCCTCCGAGGCCGAAGTATCGCTCGTCACCAAGCTCGCCGAGGGCGTCCGCGGCGTGGTCTCGGTCAGCAACAACATGACGGTTAAGGGCTGAACAGAGGCACTCCGTCTCGCTTGAAAAAAGCACGGCCGCCCTCGGGGGTCGTGCTCTTTTTTTTAGAATCACGACCCTGTCAATCACGAGAACCCCAATTGGATTAAACGACGAGGTCCGCCTCGAAGTCGGGCAGATGCTTAATCTCCTGCTCGCCGACGAGTATGTGCGCTACGCCACCACGCGCGACTATCACTGGAACGTGACCGACCCCGAGTTCAGCAGCCTGCACCTGCAGTTCGAAATACAATTCGGCCAGATCGCCAAATGGATCGACCATGTCGCCGAACGCGCCCGCTCCATCGGCATCGGCCTGCCCGCCGAGCACATGCTGGCCGAACTCCTAGCCCTGCACGAGGACATGATCGTCCAGCTCCGCAAGGACGGCCAGACCTGCACCGAACGTTTTAACGACGTGGCCGCCGCCGACTTTCTCACCGGCCTGATCGGGCAGCACGAAAAGGCTGCCTAGATGCTCCGCGCCCACCTCGAGACCGAGGAAGCGCAGACCTCCTGAGCCAACTCCATCTCGCCGCGAATGGCGGGTAATACCCCATTACGTCCGCGCGCGCCCGGTGGTAGTTTAACCCTTGGCCAACGCCATATCCATCAAACTATGAAACTGAACCCGATCCTTTCCATCTCCATCGCCTTCGCGCTCCTGCTCATGGCCGGCTGCGCCTCCACCGGTTATAAAAAAGCCGGCGACACATCGACCACGATTGAAAAGACCGCGCGCAACATCCACAAGGGCAACGGGCAGATCGACGCTACCCTCTTCGCCCTCAGCAGCTTGGTCAACAGCCCCGACGCCGACATCAAGTCGCAGTTCGAGAAGTTCGACACCGCCGTGACCAAACTCGACTCCATCTCCAACGACGTGAACACCCAGGCCGCCGCCATGCAGTCTCAAGGCGCAGATTATTTCCGCACGTGGGACGAGGAACTCGCCAAGATTCAAAACGAAAACATTCGCGCCCGCAGCAACGACCGCAAGATCGCCGTCGCCGCCCGCTTCGACAAGGTCCGCCTCAGCTTAGTGCAGACTAAGGCCGACTTCGTCCCCTTCATGTCCGACCTCAAGGACATCCGCACCGCCCTCGCGACCGATCTGACCGCCGGCGGCATCGCCTCTATCAAGAGCACCGCCAACAAGGCGAAGGCCAACGTGACCCCGCTGCGTGAATCCCTGAGCAGCCTTGAGGCCGATTTCAGGGCGCTCGGCGTGGCCATGTCCTCCAACACCCCGCAGTCGGCCAACTGAACGGCAATCACCCCTCCGTCCTTTGGTTTCCGATAACTTTTCGACCGCTTCCATTACATGAACAAAATCCTTTCCCTCGTTCTCCTTGCCGGTGGTGTCGTCCTTATCATCTACGGCGTCAACGCCTCCGACTCCGTAAGCTCCAGTTTCTCGCGCATGTTTAACGGCGCTCCTACCGACAAGACCCTCTGGCTGTTGATTGGGGGCGGCGTCATGGCTGCCGTCGGCCTAGGCGGTCTGCTGCGCGGCGCCAAATCCTAGTCCGCTCCCGTCATGCTCTACTATTCCATCGTTTTCCTGGTCATCGCGCTGCTGGCGGGCGTGCTCGGCTTCGGCGTCATCGCCGGCACCGCCGCGCTGATCGCGAAGGTTCTCTTCATCATTTTCCTCGTGCTCTTCATCACCTCGCTGTTTCGCAGCCGAAGAACCTGAGTCCCTCAATCCCATCCTAACCCTCCGTTTATATTCTCATGAAATCCAAAGACACCGCCCATACCCCCAAGGAAATTCTCCACGACCTCCAGGCGCTTGTCGTCGAGGCCGAAACCATGCTCAGCGACTCCGTGTCGGAGCACTCCGGCGAGGCCGTTGAAAATCTTCGCGCGCGCTTCACCGCCGCGCAGGAGCGTTTCTCGGAACTCTACGAAGGCGCCAAGAAAAAGGTCATCGCCGGCGCCAAGTGCACCGACGAAACGATCCGCGCCAACCCTTACCAGTCCATTGCCATCGCCGCCGGCGTCGGCCTGCTTGTCGGCGTCCTCGTCGGCCGTCGCGGAAAGTAACTGGCATTCTCTATGGAAAAGACTTCGCCGGGTTCCGCGGGTATCATGGGTTCTTTTCGTTCGCTCGGAGACAACCTGCTGGCCTCGGTGCAGGACCGGTTGGAGCTTTTATCGATCGATCTCCAAGAGGAGAAGTTCCGTCTGATCCAGACGTTTGTCTGGATCGGCGCAGCCCTCTTCACGGGCATGATGACGGTGATGTTTGCCAGCCTTGCGCTGGTGTATGCCTTTTGGGAAAGCGCCCGGCTGGCCGTGCTCGGCGGGCTGACGGCTTTTTACGCGATCAGCCTTGTGCTCGTTATCGTCGCCTTTCGCCGCTTTGTCGCCCGCCAACCGCGACCCTTCGCGGCCACGCTTCAGGAAATTAACGAGGACCGCGCATGTATCCGCAACGCGAGCTGAAGCGGCTTGCCTTGCAGAAAAGCACGCTGCGGAGCCGCATCGGCCTGCGCCGCGTCGCCTGTGCGAAAGCCGCCGCACAGGCGGCGCGTCCCTTGCAATGGCTCGACCACGCGCTGGCCTTCTGGCGCAAGCTCTCCCCCTTCGCCCCGCTGGCCGCCGTGCCGCTGGGCCTGCTCGCCACGCGCGCCATTTTCTCCCGCCACAAAATCCTGGGCGGCCTCCTGCGCTGGGGCCCGCTGGTCTTCGGCACCGTCCGCGGCCTCGGTTCGGCCATGAGGAAGTAAGAAGCCCCGGGCGTGGGCAGGGTCCACTTCCGTGTGGACCGGTTCGACCCGGACGACACGGAGGTCGTCCCTCCCTGTCTATCGAAACGAAAATCTAGCCCGAGGGTATCAGCGCCTGGACGACCGCGCCCTTTCCGGGCTTCGATACGACGCTGAAACGGCCTCCGACCATCTCCACGCGTTCTCTCATGCCGATCATGCCGAGCCGCTGCCGGCCTTTGACGGAAAAACGGCGCTTCTCGGAAAAACCTTTCCCGTTGTCGGCGATTTTCAGGCATACGCCCTCCTTCGTTTCAAGAACGGTCACCGTGATCAGGGTGGCGCTCGCATGCTTGGCCGCATTGACGAGGGCTTCCTGCGCAACGCGGTAGAGCACCGTGCGCTTGTCGTTGTTCAAGACCTTGACGCCTTCAAACGCCGCCAACTGGATCTTCCGGCCCCTCCGCTTGGGGAATTCGCCGATGTAAGTGCGGAGCGCCGGGATCAGGCCGAGATCGTCCAGCGCCGACGGCCGCAGATCACGCGCAAACCGATGCACGATCTTCACGCCCTGGGCCACTAACCGGCGCAGGGGCGTGATTTTATGCCCGATGGTCGCCGGCTTGCGCATCGCCGTCTTCGCGAAGATCGACAGGTGCACGTTGATGCCCACGAGGAGCTGGCAGATTTTATCGTGCAACTCCCGGCTGATCTCCTTCCGCTGGTTTTCCTCCACCGTCAGGATCTGATGGGAAATCTGGCGCAGCTTTTCCTGGAGTGTGCGCGCCTCTTCCAGCGCCTGCAGGGCCTGCCGCTCGCTTTTCTTGAGCGCAGTCTCGCTGGCCAGCCGGCGGGCGATCTCCCGTTTCAATTTCTCGTTCGACGCCGCCAGCACTTCCAGATGCCGCTGCGCCGCCTCGGCCTTGATTCGCCCGGTGATGTTGTTGAAAAAACAAACCACCCCGTAATCGCCAGCGGGCAGGGTGACGCGCTGGATTTGCCATTCGTAAATCTCTTTCACGCCAATATCCTGCCGCCGGTGGGAAAACTCGGGCGACTGGTAGGACTCCCCCGTTTTCAGCGTGTGCCGGAAGCGCGCCACGACCTGATCCGCCACCCGCCGGGGCCAGAGGATATGGACGATCTCGGAAAAATCCCGGCCAAGCAGAGGATGAAGTTTGCTGAATTGGGGCAGCGCCTTGGGGTTGATGCATTGCATCCGAAACTGGGCGTCCACCACATAGACGCCCATCGGCGCCTGCTCGACGAGCGCGGAAAAGAGCGCCTCGTTGCGGCGCAGGATGTCCTCGGCTTTTTTGCGCACCGTGATGTCGCGGATGTTGCATTGAATGACGGCCTGCCCGTTTTCCTGGTAAAGGTTCGCGACCACTTCGACTTCCTGGTGCCGGCCGGACTGGCTTTCGAGCGGCAGATTTTCGTAGCGCACCTGATGGCTCTTTTTTAGTTTCTCGAACATCGTCCGACTTGCGGTCTCATCCTTGAGCAGACCTATCTCGAACAACTGCTTCCCGACCAGCTGGTCGTGGGCGTAGCCCAGCAACTCCGTCATGAACGGATTCGCGTCGGTGATCTTGCAGGTGCCGGCATCGAGGAGAAGCACGCCGTCCTTCGCCGCTTCAAACAGACGGCGGTAGCGGATTTCCGAAATCCGCATCTTATTCTCCGAACATTCGCGCGCGGTGATATCCACCAACACGTCACGGCATTCCTTCCCGTTGGCCTGGCGCTGGGCATCGAGGTTTACGGTCATGGGCGACGGGCTGGCGCCCAGTAGATCAAATTCCGCCGAGTGCCTGGCCGAGTTCGCAAAGTCCTCCTTGGGGAATACCTTAAAGGCGAAGCGACGATCGACGGCCACGAGATCACCAACGGACCGGCCCAGCAACCGAGCCGCTCTATTCCGAGCAGGGTGGCTCCGGTGAGATTGACGAGCTGGATGGTGCCGTCGGCGGCGAGGGTGAAATAGTCGGAGGGAGAGAAGTCGTAGAGGTCCGCGAATTTTTCCAGGCTGGCGCCCACCTCGTCCTTGGCCTGCTTGAGATGCTCGTTTTGCAGCTCCAGCTCGATCTGGTGGATCTGCAGTTCCTGGAGGAGCCGGTGCGTGTCGGCATGTGCGGCGCTGAGCGAGACTTTGGCGGGCTTCCGATGCAGCCGCTGTTCGGCGCGGAGGCGGAGTGCACCGGCGCTTTCGGGGTGGGTGACGGGCTTTTTTATAACTTGGGTTTTCCTTCGGCGCCGGCCGTTTTGCGTATCGTTTTGAGGGGCGAAGGCTGGCCGGCGCGACGCAACGCGCGGCCCTTCTTCGCCGAGTGGATGGTGAGATCGCTGTTTTTCTCGCGCAGGGTGTTCTCCACTTTTTTGGCGGAGGTGATGTCCGAGTAGGTGATGACCGCGCCGTTGATCCGGTTGTCCATCGTGCGGTAGGGCATGACGCGCACCATGAACCAGCGACCTGTCGTGGGTGGCGATCGTCCGCTCACAGAACACCAGCGTCCGCAGCACCTCGTGCGCGTCGGTGACGAGATCGGGATAGAGCAGATCGGAGGCGAGGTCGGTGATGGGCCGGCCCACGTCGCTGGGGGTGAACTTGATGATCGTCTTCGCCTGCAGGGTGAACCGGCGCACGCGCAGCTCGTTGTGCAGAAACACGGTCGCGATGTCCGTGCTGTTGATCAGGTTTTTCATGTCGTTGTTCGCGGCGGAAAGCTCGTCGAGCTTGGTTTGCAGCTCGGCGTTGACGATCTGGAGTTCCTCGTTGGTGGACTGGAGTTCCTCGTTCATCGACTTGAGCTCTTCATGCGAGGTCTGCATCTCCTCGCGGCCGGCTTGCACCTCCTTGAGGGCACGTTGCAGGGCCTGCTCCATTTCCCGGCGCGCGGCGTTGCTGCCGGAGGCTTTTCCGCGGGCGCCGGGTGACTGGGTTTCGACCGGGGCGACCGTGTCGGTAAACATGATCAGCACCATCCCGCTCAATTCCTTGGGCTCTGTGAGGGCTTCGATGGTGAGGTCCACGGCGCGGGCTTCGGCATCGATGCCGAGCTTGATGCCGCGCATGGTGACGCCCATGGCCAGCGTGTAGGCCTCCTCGCCTGTCGAGCAACCGGCCACCCACGCCCGCACTACGCCGCCCGCGGGCCGGGCGGCGAGCTGAGCAGGCAACGCGAGTTTCGCCAGTTGCTGCCAGGCCGCCGGGTCGCGGAAAAACGTGGTCACGCCGATCAGCAGTTCCTTGAAGGGGATGCCCAGCTCGTGGGGATTTTCCTGCACGTAGTGGATGTAGATTTCGATCTTGGTCAGCTGGTGGATGCCCATGCGGCGTTCGACGCGGCGGTGCAGCGTGCTCCGGCGATACAGGGTGAAATCGTGGCCGGTGCGGGTGCGCAGCAGGATCACGATTTTATCCAGCGCGCTCTGGATTTTTTCATCCAGGGGCTGTTCGGATTTCGTTAGCTGCGGGATATGGCGGCCGTAGGCGATGAGTTTACCCGGCAGCTCGTCCACGGGTCCGATGATGTCCGCCAGCCCCGCCTCGACCGCGCTGCGCGGCATGGAGTCGAACTGGGCGGTGGCCAGATCCTGCACCAGGACCACGCCGGCTTTTTCCTTGATGGCGCGCTGAAGCAGCTCGGGCATCATGCCCTTCTGCGTCGGGTCCAGATGCTGGATGACCACGAAGGCCATGCCGCTGTCCGCCGGCGTGTGTGTAAGAAACTGCGTCAACGCCTCCAGCCCTCCGGCGGAGGCGCCGATACCGACGATGAGAAACGTGCGCTCGGCGGCCGGCTTGCTTTTCGTTAACGTGACGGGCGCGGATTTGGCGGCGGCTGTGGCAGGGCGGCGCTTCTGCGGTTTTCCTGAAGATGATTTTTCCCAAAGTAAGGAGAGGGAGGGTGAAGTCGTTTTCGGAGAACATCGAATCCGGCTTCGTCCTAAGAAAATCCAACGACATACGAAGAGTCGAGCCTGCTCCCGACGTCGGCGAAATCTCCGGCCTGGGTAGGGTTTAACCCCATGTCCGACGCGGGCCTTCGTGCGCATCATTCACGTCATCGACGCATGCGCACAGATACTCGAGTGATTGTAAGCGACACCCGCGACGCCCGCCCATTGCTGACTGCGCGCAGAATGCCAGAACAACCAGCCGCCTTGATTGAAACCATCCGCCAAAAGCACTCCCGCTGATCTGCGCCACACGGCGGAGGCAACGCCGGCCAAGGAAGGTTCGGCCCATCCGCCGCAAACCGAGGCCGATTTCCGGCGTCGTCAGCACGAGCTGGAGGTTCATCAAATCGAGCTGGAGCTTCAAAACCAGGAACTCCGGTCGGCCCAAAGCCTGGCCGCCGCCGCGCTGGAGCGCTACACGGACCTTATCGAATTCGCACCCGTGGGTTATTTCAATCTGGGCGCCGACGGGACCGTCCGTCTGGTCAATCTCACGGGAGCAAAAATCACGGGCATCGAACGCTCCCTGCTGGTCGGACGGCGCTTCGGGTTGCTCGTGGAACCGGACGATCGGAAGGTCTTCAATGAATTCCTCGCGCGGGTTTTCGAGTCGGGAATCAAGCAATCCTGCGAGCTTTCACTGACGACGGAAGACCAGCCGCAGTTGATCGTCCGCCTCGAGGGCACCGCAACCACTGACGGCGAGGAATGTCGCGCCGTCATGACCGACATCACCGGCCAGAAACGGGCCGAGAAAGCGCTGATCGCCAACGCGACGTTCACCGCCGACGTGCTCAATTCGCTCACGGCCCACGTGGTCGTCCTCGACGAAAAGAGCACGATCATCGCGGTCAACGAAGCGTGGCGGCGCTTCGCCTGGAAAAACGGCGCCGCGACCGATTATCTGGGCGAAAACTATCTGGCCGCCTGTCACCAGAGCGTGATGCGCAGCCACGATATCGGCGTGGTGCAGACGGAAGCGGGCATCCGCGCCATCCTCGACGGAAAGCAGGCTTATTTCACCCTGGAATATCCCTGGGACTCACCCACCGAAGCGCGGTGGTTTCGCCTTCGCGTGGCGCGGCTCAGCGGAGAACATCGCGGCGTCGTGATTTCCCACCACGATATTTCAGAATCAAAACTGGCGGAGCAAGCCGCCCAAAGGAGCATGGAGGCCCTGCTGGCGAGCAAGCGGCAATTCAAGGCGCTGTTCGACCAGGCCGCCGTGGGCGTGGCGCTGGCCGACGTTGCGACGAGGAAGTTTGTGCAGGTCAACCGGCGCTATTGCGAAATCACGGGCTACAGCGAGCCGGAGCTGGAACGGATGACGTTTGCCGCCATCACCCACCCGGAGGATGTCGATCATGACATTGGCATGGCGGAGAAACTGCGGAGTGGAACCATTCGCGAATACACCCGTGAAAAGTGTTACATCCGGAAGGACCGTTCCGATATCTGGGTAAACCTCACCGTCTCGGTCATGTGGGCGGCGGGCGATACGCCTGATTTTTTCATCGCGGTCGTCCAGGACATCACCAGCCGAAAACTCCTGGAAGAGCAGGTCCTGCAGAAGCAAAAAATGGAGGCGGTCGGCACCCTTGCGGGCGGCATCGCGCACGATTTCAACAACATCCTCGCGGCGATCAACGGCTACACCGAGCTCTCGCTGATGGCGTTGGGTGAAAATTCCCGGGTTAAGCAACATCTCGACGCCGTGTTGAAGGCGGCGGGGCGGGCCACCGCTCTTGTCCGGCAGATTCTCTCCTTCAGCCGCCAGCAGGCCACTTCGCGCCAACTGATCCCCCTCGGACCCATCGTGGCCGAATGCATCACCCTGCTGCGGGCGACGATTCCCACCACGATCGAGTTCACCTCTTCCCTCGCGCCGGATGCCCCCACCGTGCTCGCCGACGCCACCCACATCCACCAGGTCCTGATGAACCTCGGGACCAATGCCTGGCATGCGATGAAAGACCGCACCGGCCGGCTTGAGGTCAACCTCGATAGAGTCGTGGTGGATGCGGCGCACGCCGCCCGGCACGCGCGGCTGCACCCGGGCGTCTATGCGCGCATAGCGGTCAGCGACACCGGCTGCGGCATGGACCAAGCGACCGTTCAGCGTATCTTTGAGCCTTTTTTCACCACCAAGCCGGTCGGCGAAGGCACCGGCCTGGGCCTCGCGGTGGTCCACGGCATCATGGACAAACACGAAGGCGCGATCACCGTTCACAGCACGCCGGGCAAAGGCACGGTGTTCCATCTCTATTTCCCCGAAAAAGCCTGCGGGCAAATGCCCCCGGTCATCGCAAACGAACGAACGCCCCACGGTCATGGCGAACGGATTCTGGTGGTCGATGACGAGAGCATGATCGTCCAGCTGACCCAGATGACCCTCAACGAGCTCGGCTACGAGGTCGAGATCACGACAAAGCCCGAGGACGTGATCGCCCGGGTGCGCGCCGATCCGGAACGTTTTGCGCTCGTGCTCACGGACCAGACCATGCCCGGGATGACCGGCTTGGCGCTCGCGACCCAACTCCAGGTGATCCGTCCCGGGCTGCCCGTCATCCTGACGACCGGTTACATCGCCGCGCAGCCCCCCGAACAACTCAAAGCCGCCGGCATCTGCCAGCTCCTGCTCAAGCCCGCGACGCTCCACTCGCTGGGGACCGCCGTGCATGCGGTGTTGGAAACCAAAACCTCCCACTGACCATGGCCCGCATTCTCCTCATCGATGACGACGACGATTTCCGCACCATGCTCAGCCTCACGCTGACGCATCTGGGGCAAGAGGTGATCGAGGCGCGCAACGGCATCGAAGGGCTGGAGCTGTTCCCGCAGGCCAACGTCGATATTGTGATCACGGACATCATCATGCCGGGGAAAGAGGGGATTGAAGTGGTGACGGAACTTAAAAAAGAACGCCCTTCCGTGAAAATAATCGCAATCTCGGGCGGGGTGCGGAATCGCGTGGCCAGTTACCTGCGGACCTCCGAGGTGTTGGGCGCCGCGAAGGTGTTCATCAAGCCATTTTCCACGGCGGAACTCATGGCGGCGATCGATGAACTGCTGGCGGGGGAAAAACTCAAATCCACCGGCGCATGAACGGGCGACTTCTCTCATGGCGGTAAAATTCCAGGACTACTACGTGACGCTGGGCGTGGCGCGCACCGCCTCGGCGGAGGAGATCAAGCTGGCCTTCCGCAAGCTCGCGCGCATCCACCATCCCGACGTCGCCAAGGACAAGGTGAAGGGCGAAGCGAAGTTCAAGGAAATCAACGAGGCCTACGAAGTGCTCGGCGATCCCGCGAAACGCCAGCGTTACGATGAGCTCGGCCCCGACTGGCAGGATGACGGCAGGGGACGGGCCCCCGGCGGAAGCGGCCAGCGGGGAAGCGCGCAGCCGGCCCAAGGCGGAGCGGGCTTCGAGTTTGGCGGGAGCACGGGCTTCAGCGATTTTTTCGAATCATTCTTCGCGGGCGGGCGCGACGGGTTTGGCTCGCGCCAACCGGGGCCGGGCCGCGCGGGCGGAGGGGAAGCGGCGTTTGCCGAGGAAGGGCGAGACGTCGAAGCCGATCTGCTCGTCACGCTGGAGGAGATTCTGCGCGGTGCGAAGCGGAAGGTGAGCCTGCGCCGCTCCGGGATGGACGGCGAGGCGCCGCGCACGAACACCTACGAGGTGCGCATTCCCAAAGGCATGAGCGAGGGGCAGCGCATCCGCCTCGCCGGGCAGGGCGGGGCGGGGCAGGGCGGCGGGCCGCCGGGGGACATTTATCTGCGGGTGCGTTTTGCCCGGCATCCCGATTTCGAGGTGCAAGGCGCCGATCTTTATTATGACCTCGATCTCGCGCCTTGGGAAGCGGTGCTCGGGGTGAAGGCGAAGATCCCCACGCTCGACGGCGTCACCTCGCTCACGGTCCCCGCCGGCACCGCCGCCGGACGCCAGTTGCGCCTGCGCGGGCTGGGCATGACGAAGGAGGACGGCACCCGAGGAGATCTATACGCTTTGGTGCGGATTCAGACACCTGTCGCCATCACCCTAGAAGAACGCGCCTTATGGGAAAAACTGGCCGTCCTCGCCACCTTTACTCCGCGAACCGAGGCTTGAGCGAACACCGCCGTCGCATTTTTTCGGGCAATACCCCATACGCCCCGACGATGGACAGGCATAGGCTGCTTTCCTTGTGGAAAAAACCAACCGGTCCAGGGCATCCTGAACGAAAACGCCACTTATCCTGAGGCGGCGACCCGGTCGCAGGTGCGCGAGCATGCGGTGGGGCTCGCCGCCGAGTCCGCGAAGCCCGCCGCGTCGGGCTTCGTGTCCGTCACCCTCGAAGTCCGCCAGGCGGATGATACGGCCGTCCCCGGCATCACGTCGGACAGCCTTAAGGTCGTGCTCACGCCAATGGAACTCGCGGTCGATGCCGACCGTGATGGGACAATCAAACTATCAACCGAGGATGCGAGCGACGCCGCGTCCAGCGCCAAACCGTATCGGTTTTAGTCCAATGATGACGAAGACGAAGAATTTGCTAGTGTGGCTTGGAGCGACAATGACCCCGAATATTTTCCGCCGCGCCCCCGCGCCGTCCCGATTCGGCTGACCGTGTCATCAACAGCCCCCGCGATTGCGAAGATCTTGCCCGGCTCTGGATGACGATCGGAGGTCTGCAAGACAGTATTAAATCTGCCGATAGTAACTTATACATTGGCCTGAAATGGGTGAACGTTACGAGCGGCACGCCTGGTATCCGGCTGTTCCGCTCCGCCGACCCGGACGGCAGTATGGGATATATTAAAAATGCCACGATTGCTGCGGCGCAGACGGGCGGAACGGGTGTAACCGCCCCGAGATACTGCCTGCTGGACGCCTATGTGCCAGCCAACCTACTCTCCGCCTGCTGTTGGAGGGCGTGAGCGAGGGCAAAGGCGAACTCTAGATCGTGTTCCTCAAGAAAAACGGCTATTCATGGGAGAGCATTGGCAACGGCCCGGGCGTTTGGCTGGACCGGAAAAACATTCGTCGGATGTATGTGCGGGCGCATAGCACGCCGTTACCCGCGCAGTTCCCCTTGCCTTGGGAGCAGGGAACAAGCCCCGCGTTTCCTTGTGCGTTAAACAATAATGGTTCGCTCACCATTCCCCCGGCCAACCTCGGTTACGCCATGGGCGACAGCATTGAAGGGGCGGGAGATTTTTCCTTTTTAGCTCCGGCTGTCACGTATCGGTGGTGCCGACCAAGTGATGCCAGCCGAGAATCTGGTGCAGCATGATACCGTCGAAGAGCCCGCCGAGTCCCAGGCCCAGGACTGGGCCGGCGCGACAAAGGGGAGACAGGGACATGAGTTTTCGGGCGAATTAAAGCGTGCGCAGGAAGGCGACGAGATCCAGTTTCTCGGCTGCGTCGAGCCTGGTTGCGAGCACGAGGTTGAAGAACTCGACGGTGTCATCGAGGGTAAGCAGGCGGCCGTCGTGGAAGTAGGGCGGGGAATCTTTGATGCCGCGTAGCGGAAAGGTTTTTATCGGGCCGTCGGCACTGGCGAGGACGCCGTTGACCATTTTCTCGGCGTAAAAACGCTCGGTGCGCAGGTTGTGCATCGAGTTGTCGGTGCAATAGGGCGGCGCGTGGCATTCGATGCAGCGGGCCTTGCTGGAAAATAGCGCCTGGCCGCGCATCTCGGCGGGCGTGGCGAGGGACGTATCGAGTTTGCCAAAGACGTCGAGTTTGGGCGCGGGAGGGAAATCGAGGAGCTCCTGAAATTCCGCCATCGCCTGCACCTGGCTCCCGCGCTCAAGGATGTTCACGCCCTTGGCCTGGGCCTGAACGGGATCGCCGTCGAAGTAGGCGCCGCGCTGCTCGAATTCGGTGAAGTCCTCGACGGTCTTCATGGCTCGTTGAGAGCCGAAGAGCCGCTGAATGTTGACGCCGCGCAACGTGGTCGTGTCGATGCGGTGGCGGTGTTCGTTCGGGCGGATGTCACCCACGGTGTGGGTGGCGGCGTTGGTGTGGCCGTTGGAGTGGCAGTCGAAGCAGGCGACACCGAGGCTGGGCTTGCGGCTGCGGCGATCCTCGATGGCGTTGAACTGCTGCTGGGGGACCGGCGTCACGAGCAGGCGCAGGCCTTCGATTTGCTTCGGGTTCAGGATGGCGGCGAACAACTCGTAGTAGTTGTCCAGCGTGACGAGCTTGCCTTGGGAGACGTCGCCGAGGTCGGGCCGCGTGGTGAGATAGATGGGCGCGGGAAATTCGGGCAGGAGATGTTGAGGCAGATCGAAATCGAGATCGAAACGCGTGAGGTCGCGCCCGGTCTGGCGTTTGGTTTCGTCAATGAGAGGCTGCGGGAAAACCATGCCACCCACCTCGTGGTGCGGATGCGGCAGAGGATAGAAACCGGCGGGCCAGAGGCTTCGCGCCTTGATCTCTGATGAGGAGAGGGAGGCGAGTTGATCCCATGTGACGCCGGCGGGTAGTTTGACGCGCACGCCGGCCTGCACGGGTTTGCCGGCGGACATGACGACGCCCGGAGCCGCGAGGTCGATGAGCTCGTAGCGCTCGGCGAGCAAAGCCTGCTGACGGGCGGCGAAGTCTGGTTTCTCCGCTGACAGGCGTTTCACGAGCAAGGTGAACGCGTCGGAGGAAGCGGTCGCCGTGAGCACACCGCATACGAGAAATACGGCGGCCAGCAATGCCGGAGCGGAGGATCGTGCGGGTTTGGGATGGGGGGAGTTCATGCGCAGGCGTGCGGGTTGGGAGAGAGGAGCGGGCAGAAAAAAGGGACCCCCGAATAAATCGGGGATCCCTTGAATAATGCGGATCTGAACGCGGATTACGGGGCGAGGATCTGGACCTTGCCCGAAACGCTTTCGCCGCCACGGATGAGCGGAGGCATGATGAAGAAGCCTTCGCCGATGACGGAGCCGGAGACGACCGAGGGCTGTTTCATCAGCACACCGGTGACCGGGACTCGTCGCGAATCCTGGAGCGTGAAGACTCCGGTGAACTGACCGGTGGCCGAGGTGATCGAACCGTTGAAGGTGCGGGCCTTGGCGTTGAAGTTATTCGAGTTCGAGGCCGGAGCAGTGACGATGAACTGGTTCTTGTCGTTCAGCCCGAGGCCGGTCGGCAGTAGGGGAATGTCTGCGCCGGGGAGATCGGCGCTGGTGAACGACGAGGCCATGAGGCCGTCGGTGAGTTGCAACGAGGCGCTCAGGGTAGTGCCGCGGGCGGGAGGGGTCCAAGGCTGGACAGTGGCGGCGATCAGCACAGGGCCGAAGCCGGCGCGGTAGCTCGCGTCACGGGGGGCGGCGTCCTTGGTCCAGTAGAGTTCGCTGTCGGCAGTGCCCACGACTTGGTAGGGCGCGCCGGGGGCGAGCTGCACGAACTGAATCCAGCCGGCGAACGAGCCACCGGTCTTGTAGGGCTTCACATACCAGCGGTAGGAGCCGTCCGCGCTCGGAGCGACGGAGGAAGTCAGCACGGTGCCGTCACCCAGCTGGCCCTTGCACACCATAAGACCGCCGGCGGCCTTGATCGTGATCATGCCGTAGCCCGTGCCTTCCGGGATGACGTTCGAGCCGAGATCGACCGGAGCAGTGGTGGGGTCGTCTAGCACGAGCGTGTAGTTGCCCCGCCAAGGGGTGGGGGAGGCCGTCGTGTAGGCGGCGAGCTGAGCACCGGTGGACGACTGGCCGAGCGTGGCGGTGACCACGTTGGAGGAGTCCAACTGCTGGAGCGTCGCAATGAACGCCTGGTTGGCGGCCAGAGTCGTGTCGAGCACGAGATCGAGGCGGTAGGGACTGTTCGTGCCACCGCGAACGATTTTTACGCTGGCGATGCCCGCGTCGTAGGTCGCGTTGAGGGCGAGGGTGCCCTTGAAGGCATAGACCTTGGCGTCGGTGACGTAGGTCAGCTTGCCGGTGAAGGCGCCGGTCTTGGCGTTGACGAGGAGTTCGACCTTGCCGGCGGGAACGCCGGGGACGGGAGGAACTTCCAAGATGGTCTCAAACCCGCCGCTGAGCATGGCCGGCAACGGATCGACGACAAACACGAGCGTGTGCGCGGGGCCGTAGGTTTTGCGGCCGTTGATATCCGTGGTGACGGTGCCGTAGGTGATGCGGTAGGTGCCGGGCTGGGCGGAGGGCGTGCCGGTGATGATGCCGGTGGCGGGATCGAGCACGAGGTCCTTGGGCAGGCCCTTGGCGTAGTAAACCGTGCCGGGAGGAAGCGCGCCGGCGCCGTTGGAGAGGTCGATCGAGCCTGCGGGGCCCTGGACGGGCACATGAGGACTTCCGATCACGGTGATGGTTAGCGTGGAGTAGGCGGTGCCACTGATGTTCCCGGCGCTGACCGCAGCGATGACGACTCCCGCAGTCGTGGGCGTGCCGGAAATGGTCCCGGTCGCGGCGTTGACGCTCAGGCCGGCAGGAAGCGGGCTCGCGGTGTAGGTCGTGGGTGTTTGGGAGGCGACGATCGCATAGCTGAACGGCGTGCCGACGATGCCGGAAGCCGAGGGCGAACTGCTGAAGGCGATCGTGGAGGCGTTCACCGTAAGGGTCACGGGGTCGCTGGAGAACGAGCCGGAGGCATTTGTGACGACGACATCATAGGTGGCGGTGTCGGCGGGCTGCACGTTGGGAAGCGAGAGCGTGGCGGTGAGCGCTGAGGCGTTGCCGAGGATGGCAACCCCGTCCTTACGCCACTGATAGCTCACCATGGAAGTGCCCGAAGTCGCCACTGTGAAAGTGGCGGTGGTGCCGGTGACCGCGATTTGATTGGTCGGTTGCGTGTCGATGGCCAAAAGCTTTGTGCCGGTGATGGTGAAGCTTTGGCGAAGCATGTTGGCTTCGTAAGGGATGGGCGCCGTCTGGCCGGCCTGGGAGGCCTGCAATGTGATGAGACCGGGCGCGGTGGGTGTGACTGTGAAAACACCACCCACAGGCGCGCTGATCGAAGCTGCGCCCACTGAACCGGAGACAACAGTGAGCGTCATCGGCAAGGCGGAGCTGGCCGCCGGATTGACGGTGAAGGAACCACTGGAAGTATCATGATCGGCGATCGCCGCAAAACTGATCGACTGCCAGGTCGGGTTGAGCGTGCCGGTCGTGTAGAATTGGCCGCTGCCGAAGCCGACGTCGCCGGGGACGTAGGTCAACGAATTGTAAACGCTGCCGAGATTGGCCATGTCGGAGGCTTTTCCGGAGACGGGATCGAGCGTCGAGAAAATCGTGAAGCCGGTGATCGGATCAAGACGGAGGAAATACATCTGGTTGATGCCATAGCGGGTCGTGACCGCGCTGGTGGTGTAGGCTAGCGCTTTCGCGCCGTTGACACCGAGGTCGAACAGATCGGACGGGACACTCGCCAACGCCGGGGGGAGCGAACCAAACTTCGTGTGCTGGTTGCTGGGGTCGGTGCGCAGGTAGTAAAAGAGATTCGCGCCGGACCCGAGATCGTCGCCGGAGAACGTCAGGCCAAAGTAGCCGGTGCCGGTGCCGCCGGGACCGGACATCGGTTTCGGATCGCTCACGGACGAAGCGGTGGCGGAGCTGGTTTTGATGACGGTGAGGTAATCGCCCGCCGTCGTATGATGGATGCTATACAACCTGACCGATCCGTAAGCCGTGCCCAGGTCGGGATCGGCGGATGTGAGGCCCGAGTAGGTGGAGTTGGCCTCGATGTTCGTGAGCTTGACGCTGATGTCTTGGTGGTCGGTGCCAAAACCGGAACCTGGCACATAGTAGGTGAAACCGGTGATGTCTCCGCTGGGAAGGGCCGAGCCCTTAAGCGAGTAGAACTGGTTGGCGGCGCCGCCCGTCAATCCCAGGTCCTGAGCCATGAAGTGGAAGCCGGTCAAGTTTGGGCGAATCGCCCAATGCGGCGAAACGGTGGCCACTTCGGTTCCCGTATCGAACGCGATGGATACCATGTTGTCCGTGTCCGCAGCCCGGGCTTGGATGCCGGAGAATGCCGCTATGGCCATAAATAAGGCCGATGATGCTTGGGTGCTATATTTCATATGAATGCTGCAGTCGCCGTAGCGGCCAGCCCTTGCGAGGGGCGGCCTAATTGTTTTTTGGGGATAGAATGTTTCCCGTGCCCGTTTAAAGAAGGCCAACCACCGGAGGGTGGCTGTTGGGTATATTTATCATGCGCAATTCTTAGGATACCCTTTTCGAGAGTTTCCGGTATGGGGTGTTGTCCTACTATGCAGGGTCGATTTTTTTCGACGGTGAGATCGGTCAGACCCGGGCGCTGGCGCGCTTGAACACGGCACCGCATGTAAACCAACGGCGCGGAAAAGGCCGGCAAGGCCCCGACGGAAAATACCCGCAGGGGAGGGCTTTGCATGACGAAGACCTATCCGAGAGTCTGGAAGCCTCTCGGCCATTGACGGCCGATCCGCCCAGGACGCGTCTCTCGGGTTGGGCTGATCACGGGCATCGATCCGCCCCGACTTCTTCCACGGCGCCTACCTCCCTTTTGCCAACTTTTAGGAAAGCCGATGGGCTATCACGCCCAAGGTGGAGGGATTATTCCTCGTCTTCGTCGTCAACGGGACGTTCGAGTTCTTCACGGCATTCGTTCATGACGCGCAGCCAGATCTCGCGAAGGTCGAAAAGGCGGGGCAGGGCGTCCTCACTAAAGCGGACGACGGCGGGCAGCTTGGCCACCGCAGGTGTGCCGAGGTGGGCGAATGATTGATTCAGCTCGCGAAGCGCCCGTTTGAAAAGGCTGATGGCCATCGCGTAGTCGCCAAAATCGAGGGCCTGGATGGCGAGCATGGCTTGCTCTTCGCCGCGAAAGATCGAGCTGTGCAAGGCGATGGCGAGGGGCTGGGGGACTTTCTCGGCGTCCGGAGCGATGTGTTCCCACGAGCGCTTGAGGCTGAGGTAAATGGCCTTGGTCGCGATGAAGATGGGGTTTTTGTGCAACGTGTAAGGCTCGTTGCTGAAATCGTTGAGATCGCTTGGGGCGGCGCTGGTGGCGGCGTCGGGCGAAGGGCCTTCGCGGGAGCCGGCTTCGGCGGAGTCGCTGCTCCAGGACTCTTCGTCCCATCCCATCAGGTGGGCGACTTCGTCGATGCGCTCGGGGTGACTTTGCAGGGCCTCGTAGTAGGCGAGGTAACGATGGATCACATCGTCCTGTTCGCGCAGGTATCGTTCCCAATCAAATTCGTTCCAAGCAAGTTCACCACGATCATCCCAGTCATTGTCCGAAGGGCCGTCAGGTTCGAAATTGCTCATTCGTTGGAAGGTCTTGATTAACCTTTCCGCACCTTGGTTTCGCAGGTTGAAAAAGCAAATGAAATTCCCGGATGGCGCCGCGGCGTTTGACCGGAGGCACGAAGCGCGGAGGGGGAGATTTACAGGTTGAACGCTCGGTGAGGTTGGCCAGCCTGAAAAATTTCTATGGTCGAAGTGCATTATGAGAAAGTTTGGTTCACTGGTTCCGTCCAAGGCGTGGGCTTCCGCTACACGGCGTTGCAGGTGGCCAAGGAATTCGAGGTCACGGGTATCGTGTCTAACCTCGCGGACGGTCGGGTGCAACTTGAGGCCGAGGGGAATCAGCGGGCGGTGAACGCGTTCATAGCGACCATCGAAGAACGCCTGCACGGCTATATTCGCAAGGTCGAGCGCGTGTCCGAAAAACGCGCCGCAACGTTTAACGATTTCAGCATCCAATGACCCCCTCCGCATCCCCCGTAGCCATCGAGATCCGCGGCCTGACCAAGGATTTCCCCTTGAATTTGCGAGGCATCAAGCTGCGCGCGGTCGAAAACCTCACGTTGAGCGTGCCGGAAGGACGGGTGTTCGGCTTGCTCGGCCCCAACGGCTCCGGCAAAAGCACCACGATCAAGATCATCTTGGGCCTGCTCGAACCCACGGTAGGCGAGTGCAGGGTCTTCGGCGTGCCAAGCGGGCGTGTCGATTCGCGACTCAACGTGGGTTATCTGCCGGAGGCGCCGTATTTTTACCGCTACCTGAGCGGAACCGAGTTGGTGCGTTTCTACGCGCGCATCTGCGGCGTGCCGCGCAAGCGTCTCGACGACCGCGTGAAGGAAGTGATCGACTGGGTCGGCTTGAGCGGAGCCGCTCAGCGCCGGGTGGGCACGTATTCCAAGGGCATGTTGCAGCGCATCGGGCTCGCCCAGGCGCTCGTGCATGATCCGCGGCTCATCATCCTCGACGAACCCACGGCCGGCGTGGATCCGGTGGGCTCGGCGGAGATTTCGGAACTGATTTTGAAACTCAAAGCCCAGGGCAAAACCGTGCTGATCACGTCCCACCTGCTCGCCCAGATCGAGGACGTGTGCGACCGCGTGGCCATCTTGGACCGCGGCAAACTCATCCTGGAGGGCGACGTCAACGAGCTCGTCGGCCAGCGAGACCGGCAGGCGCTCATCGTCGATCCGCTTTCGCCGGAGCATCTGGATGAATTGCGCGGTTGGCTGGCCTCGCGCGGGCACGCGCTCAACGCCGTAGAGCAGCCGCGCGCGCGCCTCGACCAGCTTTTTATAAGCCGGGTGTCCCGATCCGAGAAGGGAGGGCAAAAGTGATGGGCATGACCACCGGCGGCGTTCCTTTCTCACTCACCCGGCTGCTCATTGTGGCGGGCAACACCTTTACCGAGGCGGTGCGGCAGAAGCTGTTTAACTTTCTCCTCCTGCTCGCGGTCGCGCTCGTGGCCAGCGCGCAGTTTTTCCGCGAGTTCAACTTCGGGTCGTCGGAGCTTAAGTTCATTTCCGACTTCGGTCTTGGCGCGATGGTTTTCTTTGGTTCGACGCTCACGATCGCCGCGACCGCGCAACTTTTTTTCAGCGAGATCGAGAACCGGACGGCGCTTACCATTCTGGCGAAGCCGATCTGGCGCACCGAATTCATCTTTGGGAAATTCCTCGGCGTGTTCGCGGTCCTCGGCGTGTTTTGCGCGCTGACCACGCTGCTGCTGGCGGGGCTGTTGTGCTCGCGCGAAAACAGCCTCATGGCGCTCCATCCGGACGCCTTTCCTGGCGGCCGCATCATCCATTACGGCGATCTCATGGCGATGGGTATGCTGCAATGGCTGAAGTTCGGCGTGCTCGCGGCGATCACGCTGCTCATCGCCAGTTTTTCCAATACGAACCTCTATACGGTGGTCATGAGTTTTTTCATGCTGGTGATCTGCCACCTGCAATACCTCGCGCACGACACCTATGCCCAGGTGGCTTCGCTTCCGCTGCGTCTGCTGGTGCGGCTGCTCGGGTATGTCTTCCCGAATTTCCAAGTCTTCAACCTGGCCGACCAGGTCGCGACCGGGGTCGGGTTGGATGCCGGAGTGGTGTTGCGCGTGGCGGGCTATGCGCTGGCCTACATCGCGGTGATCGGCGGCCTCGCGGTTTACAGTTTCCGCAACCGTGAAATTTAAGCTCCTCGAATTACGTCCGCTGCGTGTCGGCACCGTGGTGGTTGCAACTCTTCTCGTTGCGGGCTGGGCCATGCGCCCGCTGGAAAATCCGGCGTGGCAGGCGGTGCGCAGCGGGCAGCCGGCTATGAAGCTCGATTCGTTGCAGGGCGCGCTGGGACAGGGTGTGACGGTCGGACTGTTGGGAGGTTTTCGCGCCATCGTGGCGGATTTTTTCTGGATCAAGACGAACTCCGTGTGGAGCGACAACGATCTCCCGGCCACGCAGACGTTGATCAAACTCGTGACGGCGATCGATCCCCGCCCGCTGTATTTTTGGCAAAATGGCGCCCGCATGATCGCCTACGACATGCCGAACTGGCGCATTGTGGGCGCGGGCGGCTACGATGTCGTTTCCAAGGCGGCGCAACAGCAGATCGAGCGTGAACAGTCGGCCGTGGCGCTTAGCAACCTGAACGAGGCGTTTGGTTATCATCCTGATTCCGTCCTGATTTATGTGGAGATGGCCAACGTCTATCTTAACCGCCTGAAGGACGTGGCTTCCGCCGCCGAGATCTACCACAAGGCGGCCTTGCAGCCCGATGCGCCCTACTATGTCGCGCGCATTTATGGCGAACTGCTTCGCCGTCAGGGGCGTAACGCCGAGGCTTACGCCTGGCTCAAGCAACTTTACCCGACGTTACCCAAGGAGGCCAAGGATTCCGCTTCCGGAAGGCAGCCGACTGCCAAGCCTCAACCCAGCGCCGCTGAGATTGAAATGGCCATGGCCCCGGTAGTGCTCGAACGTATTCGCGAGATCGAAAAGGAATTAAAAATATCTAAAAATCAACGCTTTATGCCCTGATTTTTAGTATAATTTGGCTTTTAGGCTTGCTCGCGTGAATGTTATTTTAAAGTTTATCAACTTACTTAACTTTTATCGAAGCGTGTCTGCCATTAACCTCTATCCTGTTTTTGACCGTGTGCTGGGGCGGGCCGAAAAAGAGGCCCATCTCCGTCAGCGTGGACGGGTGATTTGGCTCTATGGGCTGTCGGGTTCGGGCAAAAGCACGCTGGCCATCGCACTCGAGCGCCGTTTGCACGCGTCGGGTCTTGTTACGTGTTTGCTGGATGGGGACAACGTCCGCACGGGGCTTAATCGCGACCTTGGTTTCACTGATTCTGACCGCGCCGAGAACATCCGCCGCATCGCCGAAGTCTCGAAGCTTTTTGTGCAGGCCGGGGTGGTTGTGATTTGCGCCTTTATTACTCCTCTGCGTGTGCATCGTGAGTCGGCGCGGACGATCATCGGGGCGGCGGATTTCAGCGAAATTTACGTGGCCGCCTCTTTTGAAACCTGCGCCAAGCGGGACCCCAAGGGGCTTTACGCGAAGGCCGGGACGGGTGCGGTCAAGCAGTTCACCGGTCGTGATTCAGCGTTTGAACCACCCACGCCGGATGACGGCGCCCTCACCATTGATACCGAGGCCGAGACCGCCGACGCCTCGCTCGTTCGCCTGCACGCCCACGTGTCCCCGCTAATCCATCTACAGCCATGAGTTCCTATAATCTCACGCACCTCGCCCAACTCGAGCACGAAGCCATCTTTATCATGCGGGAAGTCGCCGCGCAATTTGAGCGCCCCGCGCTGCTTTTCTCCGGCGGCAAGGACTCCATCGTGATGGTGCGCCTCGCCCAGAAGGCGTTTGCCCCGGCGAAATATCCGTTCCCCCTCGTCCACGTGGACACAGGGCACAATTTCGACGAGACCATTCAATTCCGCGACTATCTCGCGAAGGAGACGGGTGGCCGGCTCGTGGTGCGCTACGTTGCCGATTCCATCAAGGCCGGCCGCGCGCAGGAAGAAAAAGGTCCGAATCCGTCCCGCAACGGCCTCCAAACCATCACGCTGCTCGATACCATCGAGGAGTTCAAATACGACGCATGCCTTGGCGGTGCCCGCCGCGACGAGGAAAAGGCCCGCGCCAAAGAGCGCTTCTTTTCCCACCGCGACGAGTTTGGCCAGTGGGATCCGAAGAACCAGCGCCCCGAACTCTGGAATCTTTTCAACGGCCGCAAAAACCAGGGCGAACACTTCCGGGTTTTCCCACTCTCGAACTGGACCGAGATGGACGTGTGGCAATACATCGCCCGCGAGAACCTCGCCATCCCCTCCATCTACTTCACCCATCAGCGCGAAGTGGTGAACCGCAACGGCGTGCTCCTCGCGAAGTCTCCTTACATCACGCTGCTCGACGGCGAGAAGTATGAGACTCGCACGGTGCGCTACCGCACGGTCGGCGACAGCACATGCACCGGCGCGGTCGAGTCCACCGCCGCCAATCTCGGCGAGGTCATCCAGGAAGTCGCCTCCGCCCGCCAGACCGAGCGCGGCACCCGCGCCGACGATAAGCGCTCCGAAACCGCCATGGAAGATCGCAAGAAGGCGGGCTATTTCTAAGCGCGGCGACTCGATGCTTATTCATTCCAGACTTTCCGACAAAATGTCACACACCGACCAGCATTACCTTTCCATGGACCTGCTCCGTTTCACGACGGCCGGCAGCGTTGACGACGGCAAATCCACCTTGATCGGCCGGTTGCTCTACGATTCCAAGGCCATCTTCGAGGACCAGCTCGAGGCCATCGAACGAGTGACCGAGCAACGCGGTGAAGAGGTCCTCAACCTCTCCTTGCTCACCGACGGGCTTCGCGCCGAACGCGAACAGGGCATCACCATCGACGTGGCCTACCGCTACTTCGCGACCCCGCGCCGCAAGTTCATCGTCGCCGACACTCCGGGCCATATTCAATACACGCGCAACATGGTCACGGGCGCCTCCACGGCCAACCTCGCCATCATCCTCATCGACGCGCGCAAGGGCGTGATTGAGCAGACGTGCCGCCACTCTTTCATCGCTTCACTGTTGCGCATCCCTCACATTATCGTGTGTGTGAATAAGATGGACCTTGTGGACTGGTCCGAGTCGCGCTTCAACGAGATCGTCACCGCTTACACGGAGTTTGCCTCCCGGCTCGAGATCCCCGACATCAAGTTCATCCCCATCAGCGCGCTGCACGGGGACAACGTCGTGGACCGCTCGGTCCATATGCCGTGGTATCTGGGCAGTCCGCTGCTCTACACGTTGGAGACCGTCTATATCGGCAGCGATTCCAACCACATCGACGCCCGCCTGCCGGTGCAGACCGTGATCCGTCCCAACAATGACGAGCATCACGATTTCCGCGGCTTCGCCGGTCGCGTGGCCGGCGGTGTCTTCAAGCCGGGCGATGCGGTCGTCGCGCAGCCCTCCGGCCTCACCTCGACCATCAAATCCATCCACGGTCCTGACGGTGACTTGGCCGAGGCCTTTGCGCCCATGTCGGTCGTGGTCACGCTGACGGACGAGATAGATGTTTCCCGCGGAGACACCATCACGAAGGCCAACAACCCGCCTCACGTCACGCAGGACATCGAGGCGATGATCTGCTGGTTCTCGGAGAAGAAACTCCAGCCCAACGGCAAATACATCATCCGCCACACCACGCGTGAATCGAAGTGCGTGATCAAGGCCGTCCGCTACAAGATCAACATCAACACCCTTCACAAAGCCGAGGGCGACCTCGACATCGGGATGAACGACATCGGTCGCATTCTCCTGCGCTCGGCCACGCCTTTGATCAACGATCCCTATCAACGAAATCGCAGCACGGGCAGCTTTATCCTTGTCGATGAGTTCACCAACGCCACCGTCGCCGCCGGCATGATTCTTTGACAATGTCTGGGGGCAGGCATTGTTTTAATTCAACCTCCGTTACCCTGTGATCGTCCACTACTGGCTGCTTTCGTTCTCTCTTCTCTTGCTTTGGTTTCCGCGCCCGTGGCTTCGTTTTGGGGGCAGGGTTTTTCGGCTGCCTTCGCGTCCGCCGGTGGACAAGAACCTGCGCGATTCCAGCGATGTTTCACTGCGCCTGGCGGACGAGCTGCCGAATCTGCGCAACTGGATTGATCTTCTCCGTGGCGCCGCGGGCAGCATCGCGGTTTTTGGCATACGAATTGGCGCCGAGCGGATACCCGGTTGCTTCGAACGCATGCGCGGCGCGCCCAAGGGCACGGCGGACATCATTTTCGTCATCCAGTGTGCGATTTTTGTGATCGCGCTTCTGATCCAGACGACGCGCAATTTTCAGGAGCGGGTGACGCTGGTGGCGCCCATTTTCTTTATCTTTGGTCTTAACTTCGGGATTATCGGACCGCTGGCTACAGTGTTCGCCTGCATTGCCGTCTGGGTGGTCAACCTGTTGCTGCCGTCCTCCGGTGTTTTTCTTTTGGTCTTTGCCGGGTTGGAGGTGGTATTCGCCAAATTTCTTTCGTTCGGCGTGAATGCTTACACGCGCACTCTCATCATGGCCGCAGCACTGACGATACTGCCGGTGCTGTTGAGCGCCATGTTCAACCGTCGTCTTGTGAAGCTTAATAAAAAAGCTCGGGTTTGCGTATCGAAATCCAGAGGCTGACGCCATGGGGCCATTTGATCGTCAATCAACATGGCTGACGTGGGCGGAAGCCACCCGGCCGCGCACGCTTCCAGCGGCGGTTTCGCCGGTGCTTGTCGCCACTGCTCTGGCGCTGAGGGATGGCGGGTTTGACGCTCAGGCGGCGCTGAGTTGCATGGTCTTCGCCCTGCTGATTCAGATCGGGACGAATTTTGCCAACGACTACTATGATTTCGTAAAGGGCGCCGACACGGCGGAACGGGTCGGTCCTCGCCGCGCCGTGGCGTCGGGTTTGATTGCGCCGGCCGTGATGAAGCGGGTGATGATCGCGGTTTTTGGGATGGCGTTCTTCGCGGGGCTGAGCCTGTTGAGCTACGGTGGCTGGCCTTTGCTGGTCATCGGCGTGGCCAGCATCGCGTGCGGGATTGCTTATACGGGAGGCCCGTATCCGCTCGGTTATAATGGGCTCGGCGACGTGTTCGTGTTCGTGTTTTTCGGATTGGTCGCGGTGGGGGCCACGTATTTCGTGCAGACTGGCCGGATATGGGGGGAGGTATTGTTGATCGGTGCGGGAGTCGGCGCGCTGGCGACGAATATTTTGGTGGTTAACAACTATCGGGATGTCGAAACCGACATCAAGGCGGGTAAGTGCACGCTGGTGGTGCGTTTCGGCCGCCGGTTTGCCCGGTGGCAGTTTGCGTGCGGGCATCTTTTGGCGAGCGCGACGGTTCTGATCGTGGGACTGCACGGGTGGCGTCCGCCGGTCACGGTGGTTGTTTTTCTTATCACGGCGGGCGCCGGTCTTTGGCAGACACGACGGCTGGTTCGTTCGCAAACGCCGGTCGCGTTGATCGAACTTCTCGGGGATACCGGGCTTTACCTGGCGTTTTACTCTATCCTGCTGTGCGCCGGAGTGCTTTTCGGGGAATAAAAAAACCGCCGCGGATTAGGCGGCGGTTTTAGAAATCAAACGGGCTGGCCGTTTATATTTTTGCGAGCAGCTTTTCCTTGAGGGTGGCTTTGGGCATCATGCCGACGATGGTATCAACGACTTTGCCGTCTTTGAAAAGGAGCATCGTGGGGATGGCGCGCACGCCGTAGGTGGAGGCAATGGTGTCGTTGTCGTCCACGTTGACCTTGGTGATCGTGACCTTGCCGTCCAACTCGGCGGCGAGTTCTTCAAGAATCGGCGCGATGGCTTTGCAGGGGCCGCACCACGGAGCCCAGAAGTCCACGAGCACGGGGGCCGGCGAGGCGATGGCAGTCTTGAAGGTTTCGGCGTTCAGGTTGGCGATTTTGTCGGACATGATGGTCAGCGTTTAAGATAGATCAGGACGGAAAAGGTGATGGTGACGGCGGCGGCGATGCCGGCGACCACGGGGAAGAAAGAAGGGATGTCGTTGTTGGTTTCCTCGATTTTGGGCATCGGAGAAACGAACTTTTGATTCGGGACGATCTTGGCGATGGGCGGGTTGGTCGCGGGTCTGGTGGCGGTGGGGGCGGGAGTGGGAGCGGGACTGGCTGCGGGGAGCTGGGCCGGAAGCGAGGGCAGCGTGGTGGGAGCGGCGGGAGCGGGTTCCTGCTTCGGCGGCAGGGTGAGCGGGATCTGGCCGGGGATGGGGCGGTAATCGGAGTTTTCCATGGGGTTAAACGGGGGTTGATTTGTGGACGATTTCGGCGAGCTCGCGCGGATCGACGGTTTCGAGGCGCTTGTCGCGCCGCTTGAGCTCTTCAAAAGTCTTGAGGGTGGTCTCTGTCATGCGGCCGTGGGTCTCTTCGGAGCCGCCGACGAGGATGAACTTTTCTCCCTGAGTGATGCGTTTGTGGCCGTCTGCATGGTCGAGACCTACACCGAGCAGGCCGGCCGTGGGGGCCGGGGTTTTGCGGGAGGGGGCGGTCGGTTTTTTACTCACGTGGTTAACGTGCTGGCTTCCGCCGGTGTTTCAAGCGGGTTTTCGGTTTTGGCCGGCTCGTCTTCGCGCGTGTCACAGACGATGTCGTCGTAGGCTTCGTTTTGTCGGAGGCGGAGACGGCCCAGGCGGGTGAGCTCGAGCACGGCGAGAAAGGTGGCCACCAGCACGCGC
Organism: Verrucomicrobiota bacterium; assembly: GCA_025352985.1. Taxonomy (GTDB): domain Bacteria; phylum Verrucomicrobiota; class Verrucomicrobiia; order Opitutales; family Opitutaceae; genus Rariglobus. The sequence continues at coordinate 17,749 of JANXRL010000016.1, read as the reverse complement.
ACGGTGACAGGGCCGGTGAACAGCTCTGAGAAAATGAAGCTTCTGCGGGTGCGGGTGAGCGCGAGGAGTTCCTCCATCTTGTCGGCGACGGTGACTTGTTCGTCCTGAATCTGGCCGACGACGAGTTTCTCGGCGAGGCGGCGGAGAACGATGTTGAAAGCGTTCCAGAGTTCGATGCGGTCGCCGCTCTTGAGGGGGCGGTCGGAATCGCGGTCGGCGAGGACGGGCACGTGGCGGGCGAGCAGGTCGCGCTGGAAGACGGCGAGTTCGTCGAGCTTGGCGGCGGCCTCCTTGAATTTTTTATACTGGAGCAGCTGGTGAACGAGTTCCCAGCGTGGGTCCATGCTGTCATCCTCGACGTTGGGATCGACGGCGGCCTGGCCGCGGGGGAGCAGCATGCGGCTCTTGATCTCCATGAGGGTGGCGGCCATCACGAAAAACTCGCCGGCGATCTCTAGGTCGAGTTGCTGCAGGGAGTGCAGGACGTCGATGTATTGGCGGGTGACCGACTCGATGTTGATGTCGTAGATTCCGATCTCGTTTTTCTTGATCAGAAAAAGGAGGAGATCGAGGGGGCCTTCAAAGACCGGAAGCTTGATACGATAGTCGGCGTCGGGAACCACGGTTTGGAGATGCTTGGCGGTCGTTGATGCGCGGCAACGAAAAACTACCGTCGGCGCAGGGGCGCGACGTAGTAGCCGTCGGTGTTGAGGGCGGAGGGCAGTAGCGTGTGCGAGGGGGCTTCCGGCAGGGGGGCGAAGTCGGGGTGGGTGCCCAGGAAATCGGCGACGACATCGTCGTTTTCGTGATGGCTGAGCGAGCAGGTGGCGTAAACAAGCAGTCCGCCTGGGCGCACGTGGCGGGCGAAGCGGGCGAGGAGGTCGCGCTGAAGGGCGGCGGCCTGCGCGATGGTGTCGGGTGTTGTGCTCCACTTGAGGTGAGGGGCGCGCCGCCAGGTGCCCGTGCCGCTGCACGGGGCGTCAACCAGAACGCCGTCGTAGAGCGCGTCGGCAGCGGGCGCTGCGGAGAGGATGCGGATGTTGGCGAGGCGGGCGCGCTGGGCGCGTTCGCCGAGTTCGTCGAGGGCATTGCGGCGGATGTCGTGCGCGTCCACCCGGCCGTGCGGGCCGAGCTGGCGGGCGAGTTGGAGGGTTTTGCCTCCGGCGCCGGCGCAGGCGTCGAGCCAGCGTCCGCCAGGGAGTTCGCCGACGTGGTGAAGAAGGAGTTGCGAGCCGAGGTCCTGCACTTCGAAAAGGCCGCGGCGGTGAGCTTCGGTTTGGGTGAGATCGGCCTCGGCGAGAACCTCTAGCGCGGAGGGGAGTTCGGCGGAGGGGCGGACGTTCCAGCCTTGTTCGGCAAACTCGGAGAGAAGCGGGGCGAGGTCGTCGGTCTGCACGCGGATCCAGAGCGGCGCGCGGGTGTTGAGGATGTCTAAATCGGGCGAGAGGAACGCGGCGGGGCAGTGTTCGGCGAACCATGACGGGATGAGGAGCGCGGCGTCGGTGCCGAGGTGTCCGGCCTTGGCGGCAATCGTGTCGGGCATGGCGGGCCAGTCTCCGATCCATTCTTGGCGGTAGGCGTGGGTGGCGGGGGTCTCGGCGGCTAGCCAGGCGGTCGTGCGGATGGCGTCGTCTTCGGAGGCGGCGAACTTTTGCTCAATCCACGGCAGGTGGCGGAGGGCGGTGTAAAGCAGTTCGCGGTAAAGGCGGCGGTCGCGGCTGCCGAAGCGTTTTTCCCTGGCGAGCATCTGCTGGAGCCGCGAGGGGAGGTTGCGATCGGTGGAGACGTGCGGACGCAGCGCGGCGAAAAGCGCGAGAAAGACGCGGCCCTGGCTGGCGGCGGGGGAGCGGCGGACTTCGTCCATCAGGCGCGGGCTTAGAACTTGGTGAGTTCGATTTTCACGCTGAAGCCGACCGAGCTTTCCCGGGCATCGCCGTCGCTGAAAGAGAGCAGATAGCTGATGAACCAGACGTTCCTGATGTTCTGGCGCAGCCCGTAGTTCTGCTGGGTGAAACGGTTTTTCTGCGAGTCGAAGGCTACCATGACGATGGCTTCGTAGACTTCGTTGAGGAAGTAGTGGAGATCGGCGGTGTATTGCTGGATGCCGTTGATGGATTGGGGCAAGGCTCCGGCGTAAGGTGTGAAGGTTCCTTTTTCCAGATAGTCCGAACCTAGGCGCAGCGACCACACATGGGCGTCCCTGAAGGTCACGCCCATGTTGAGCTCGCGCAGGCGCATGTCGTTCGGGGTGACGTTTTGATGAAGGTCAAACTGGACCCAATTTGCGGGCGTGACGAGGAGCTGGGCTTGGATGGCCGAAAAACGGGCGGCATGCCGGGGGTCGAAGCTCCAGTCGCTGGCGATGTTAAGATCTGCGAGATTACGGGAGCCGTATTGGGTGTCGCGCGTCTGCACGAGATTGTCCCAGCCGAGGCGGAGGGTGTTGGTGTTTTTCAGCGTGTCGATGTCGCGGCGGTCGCCGAGGCCGAGCGGCTGGAGGTAGCTGGAGAACGTGTCGCGGTCGATGGGCGGGATGTAGCGCTGGCCCTTGTCGGTCTGTGGAATGTAGCGGTAGGAAACATAGGGCGTGACCTCGTGGCGAAGGCCGTCGATGTCCCAGCGCGGGTTTTTGTAGTCGTAGGTGGCGTTGGCGTGGAGCTCGGCGTCGAAGCCGATCTCGCCGAGCATGCGGGCGTAGTCGTTGCGACCGGCCTGAGCCTGGTCGTAGTAGGTGAAGCGCGTGCCGATGACGGGCTTGACCGAGAGCCATTCGCGGGGCGTGAAGGGGCGGGTGAGCGAGTAGTATGCGTCGAGGCGGTCCACCGTGAGCGTGGGGCCGGCGACGATGGCGTTGGTGGGCTCGGCGTCGCGCAGGACGGCGAAACTGGCGTTGAAGCGGTGATAGATGCCGGAACCCGTTTCGAGCGGCAGACCGTCGAAACGGACTTCGGGCAGGCGTTGTTGGACCGCCTCGTAGTTGTTGGGTTGGAAACGGGTGAAGGCGGAAATCACGTAGCTCGGCTGCGTGTAGGTGCCTTCAAGGAAATTGTCGGGCTCTTGGGTATTACGATATGCCTCGGGGCGGAAGTCGCGCACGACCGCCGAGTCGGACCAATAATTGACCTCGCCGAGGAGGGAGAGGTGTTCGCCGATCGTCTGGTAATGTTCCCAGGACACGAAGTCGCGGTCCATGGGGATCGGGCGAAGGAGGACATCTTTGCCAAGGTCGCCATGGTCGCTGATGTAGCCGGTGGCCAGCTTGCCGCGTATGGTCTGGTTCGTGTCGGAGAATTTGTATTCCGCGCCCGGCCCCACGAGCACGCCGCGGTCGGTGTAGATGCCGAGGTCGCCGCCCGCTTTGATGGAGGTGTTAACCGGGGTGAGCAGGCCAAGTTCAACGTAGGCGCCCATCTTTGAGCTGAAGCCGGCGCGGGCCGTCATGTAAGAGAAAATAGGATCCTTGACCCCCTGCTTGTAGGTCGGGATGGAGAACGGACGGAAAGGACCCACGCCAACCTGCGAATTCTTGGTCTTGATGCTGTCTCCCGGAATGTAAGTGAGCGAGGATGCTTTTAGAGTGGGTGTGAGAATGCTGGGATCGGAAAACGTGAGGACTGCGTCGTGGATGACGACGGACTGGGGCCCGCCTTCGACGGCGGAGCCGGTGATGAAGTAGGGCGGGGAGCCGGCCCGCACGTTTTTGACCGTGTAGGTTTTGTCGGTCAACTTATAGGTTAGTTCGTCGGCCAGCATGCGTTCGGTGCCTCGGGTCATGGAGACGTTGCCGACGGCATGGGCGACTTGGGTCTTGGGATCGTAATGGATCTCGTCGGCCAGAAGCAGCAGGTTGTCGTAAGTCAGCCGGGCGCCCCCGGTGAAAACGGTCTCCGTTTCGGTTGTGCTCGTATGGGGGGCCGAGATTTTGGGTAAAACCATCGCTCCATGCAGAAGCGATGCGCTGGCGATGAGGAGGACGGGCAGGAAGCGTCTAGTCACGATGGTCCGCAGCTAAGGCGGCTGACTCGCCGCAAGCAAGCTCCCACTGGCGCATCAATTTATGAAGGGGAAAGCGGGAATCTGGCGCACTTTTCGCTTTCAGGCATCCGTCAAAGCTCACATCTTCGCCAACTGCTTTCTAATCCCTCCACATGGCCCGCTCCTCCGTTTCCCGTAAATCCACCGCTCTTAAAGAACTCGCCCAGCTTCGGACCGAAATCCGCGCTCTGGGAACCTCTCTTGGCCGGGTGATCACCCAGATAGAGGGTCCCGGCACTCTCGCCACCGTCGAGCGTCTGCGCACGTTGGCCAAGGCCAGCCGCTCGGGTGATGCCGCCGCTGCCGCCACGTTAGGCGAAACCGTGGCCGCGCTCACCCCCGCCGAGGGTTTCAACCAAGCCATGGCCTTCACGCTCTACTTCGAGCTGGTCAACCTCGCCGAGGAAAATTTCCGCATCCTGCTTCTCCGCCGCCGCCGTGCCGCCCGCCTCAACGCCGATCCGAAATCTGCCGAGGCCCGCCCGATGCGCGAGTCCATCGAGTCGGCCGTGATCGAGTTGAAGCAGCGCGGCGTCGACGGCGCGGCCATGCAGCGGCTCGTGGACAACATCGCGATCGAGCTCGTCTTCACCGCGCATCCCACCGAGTCGAAGCGCCGCACGCTTCTCTCCAAACTCCAGCGCCTCGCCGAAATCCTCCGCCAGCGCGGCAATCCCGAGGCGGGCAACCTTTCCTTCGCCGATCCCGCCTGCGTCGAGCGGGAGATCGCCTCGCTTTGGCTCACCGACCGCAGCCGTATGGCTCGTCCCGAGGTGGCCGACGAGGCCCGCACCGGACTTTGGTATTTTCAAACCACGCTTTACGAGACGTTGCCCCGTCTCCACGCCGACATGGAGCGCGCGCTCAAGCTCCACTATCCCGAGGTCAAGGCACCCGCCCGCTGGCTCACGTTTGGCTCCTGGATCGGCGGCGACCGCGACGGTAATCCCAATGTCACCGCCGCCGTCACGGCGCAGGTGCTCGGCCTGCATCGCCGCTTGGCCCTTGAAAAACTGGGTCATGACGTCCGCGAGTTGTCGCATAATCTCACGATCTCTGATCTTCGTGAATCTGTCTCGCCCGCCGTGCGCCGCCAGCTGAAGGAGTGTCGCCATTTGTCGAAGCAAATCGAGCAGCTCGGCAGCCGTTATCCGCATGAGCCCTACCGTCTCCTGCTCGGAAGCCTGGGCGAACGTCTCGGTCTGGCCGTCTCCGAGATCAAAGGCGGCGCGGTGCTCACCGATGCCGCGACCGATGACGAGGCGCCACTTCCCGCCGAGGCCGTGCGCGAGACGTTTGACGTCATCAGCGCCAGTCTCCGGGACGGTCGCGGCGCGCTGCTTGCTGAGGGCGAGCTGCGCGATGTCGAGCACAAGCTCGACATCTTTGGCCTGCACACCGCCCGTCTCGATTTACGCCAGCACTCCGCGCATCACGAAAACGCCGTCGCCGAGCTGCTCGACCGCTCCGACTACGCCAAGCTCGATGAGGCCACTAAGTGCGCACTCCTCGCCGCCGCGCTCGCCACCGCCAAGCCCCTTGGCAAAACCGCCCTCTCCAAGCTCTCCCCCTCGGCGCGCAACGTCCTCGATCCGCTGCATGTCGCCGCGCTCGCCGCCGTGAAGTTCGGGGCCGCCGCCCTTGGCATCTACATCATCAGCATGACGGACGCTGTCTCCGACGTGCTGGAGGTCGCCTACCTGCACAAGCTCACCGGCGCCAATCTGCCCATCGCCCCGCTCTTCGAGACGCTCGACGACCTAAACCGTGCGCCAGACATCCTCGCCGCGTTGTTCACGCACCCCGCCTACACGTCGTTCCTCGTGGCCGGGGCGCGGCACCAGCACATCATGCTGGGCTACTCGGATTCCAACAAGGACTGCGGCTACTTCACCGCCACGTGGGCGCTCTACAAAGCCCAGGAAACCATCGCCGCCGTCTGTCGCGCGCACGACGTGCGTGTCACGCTCTTTCATGGTCGCGGCGGCAGCATCGCCCGAGGCGGCGGCCCGGCCGCCAAGGCCATCCTCGCGCAACCCGTCGGCCTGCGCGACGGCGGCATCCGCGTGACCGAGCAGGGCGAGGTGCTCTCCACCCGATACCACGACCCCGACCTCGCGCACCGCATCCTTGAGCAGATGGCCTACGGCGTTTTACTCGGCTCGCAGGCGGCGCAGTCCCCGTTCGCTCCCCCGGCCGAGTGGTTGCAGGCCATCGAGACGATGAGCGACGCCGGCTTTGCGGCCTACAAGGCGCTCGTCCACGACGATCCCGATTTTCTCGTCTTCTGGAAACAGGCCACGCCCATCGACGAGATCAGTAACCTCAAGTTCGGCTCCCGCCCCACCTTTCGCCGCAACACCACCAGTGTGGAAGACCTGCGCGCCATCCCGTGGGTGTTTTCCTGGATGCAGAGCCGGTTCAACTTTCCCGGCTGGTATGGCCTCGGCTCCGCGCTGCACGCCGTCCTCAAGAAAGGTCCCAAGGCCCGCCGGCTCCTCCGCCAGATGCACGCCGAGTGGCCGTTTTTCCAGACGCTCATCGACAACGCCCAGCTCACCATGCGCAAGGCCGACATGGGCATCGCCGCTCTCTACGCCGGCCTGGTGGAAGACACGCAGCTGCGCGCGCGCATCTTCGATATCCTCACCGCCGAGTTCCAGCGCACCGAGCAGGCCATCCTCGTCATCACAGGCCAGAAGCAGCTCCTCGCCGGCGAGCCGGTGCTTCTCAAGTCCGTGCAGTTGCGCAACCCCTACATCGACCCGCTCAACTACATCCAGGTGGACATGATCCGCCGCCTGCGCGACGGCAAACTGAGCAAGGCCGATGACGAAGCCACCCGCGCCGTCGTCGAATTAACCATCAACGGCATCTCCGGTGGATTGAAAAATACCGGCTGAGCACACCACTCCTTGCGCTCCGGCCTCAACCCATCATCTGGCCCGATTTTTCGGACGCCCCCGGAAACGGGCATCCCGTAAAAATTGCTACGTTGGGCACCCTTTAAGCTAAGTTTAAAAAACGAAAGCTTTTGTTACCATGAACACCAAAACCGATGGGTCCCCCCTTTCCGTAAAGATTGCCGATACGGAAATCGCCCGCCTGACGCGGCTTTGCCGCTATTTCCGACCTTGGTATCCCGGCCTCAAGCCTCATTCCACGGATCCTCTTCCCTCGGGGAACGAACAGGAAATGCGGGCCAAGCTCATCCGCCAGATTCTGACGGATGCAAGCATGGCCCTTGAGGAAAAGATATCGGGTATGACTCTGGAAGAAGCCACGACTTTTGCTCGTCATTTCCGCATTGAGCTGCAATCCGGCGTCAATCGTCAAGTGGCGCGTGAGCAGGAAGACCGGGCCTCCATCGAAAAGCTTCTGCAGGATCTGCCCGAAGTCTGAGAGATGGGTTTCGGGCGTAGGCTGAACGGTGCGATCATTTTGCGCACGGGGCGGATATCAGGAGTTGAGGAATGGGTGATCGTCGAAAAAACCGCTTGCTTCCGCCGAGGGCATCCGGCTTTCTGCTCCCTCTTCAGTCAGTTCGGGTTGTAGCGTAGCCTGGTAGCGCGCTTGCATGGGGTGCAAGAGGTCGTGAGTTCGAATCTCACCAGCCCGACCATTTTCCCCGAGACGTAGAACGGTGTATCACTACGTCTATTTTTATAACCAGTTTTAAGTTTGAGATTTGAAGGCGAATTAAACGATCAATATGAGTGACCGTCCCGCGTAATTTTTAGCGCAGTATCTCCGAAAGAACTATGGAGTCCGTGCGACTTTCAAATCGCAAGGAAGCAGATGCTGTGATTCTTCCAGCGGACAAAAGCTCCTTTAGCTGATTGAGCGAAAATGGTCCTTTCTCGATGCCACCAATCTCAACAAGATAAATTGGATCGTCGGCACGCGCAAACGCTTCGTCTTTCGGTTTCTCCTCGTCTGACTTCCCGAGTGGAACCGTAGTGTCGGAAGCGGCGACCATCATCATGCCATTCTTCTCACCCAAAACTTGGCAATCGAGGCGCATACCTATGATAGCATCCGCATTGAGTGATTCCGCTTTTTTGACGACTAGCTCCTTGGCCAGCTTTCTAGCGTCTTAAAATTCTTTTTCTTAGGCGCGACTTCTGCCTCCAACGACGTCGTAATAGAAGCCGCGAAGTAACGGAGAAAGTCCTCACCAAAAACGACTTAGGCGGCGATGACACCCCGATATGCAAAAGCAAGTTTTCCGTCGCTGGAGTTTGTGGTAACGCAAAGCACGGTTTTGGGCAGTCGTAAATTATGCCGCAGTGTGTGGCATATTCAGTTTTGTTTAAGGGTAACTCAAGTGGTTACGGAAAACAGTTATCATAAAATTCGACACTGAACGGCTGCCATCGAATTTCCAATGAGTCAGGATGCCGAAGGCGGTTTCAAGAGCCTAAAAATCGGTCAAACTTTGCATTTGCCGCGAACGGTCCGGGCGTCTCAATGACTTCTTCTTTTGCATGCATCTTAAGGCACTCAAACTCCAAGGCTTCAAGTCCTTTGCCGATCCCACCACCCTTCGTTTTGAACCCGGTGTCACCGCCGTGGTCGGCCCTAACGGCTGCGGAAAATCCAACATCGCCGACGCCATCCGCTGGGTGCTCGGGGAGCAAAGCGCCAAGGCCCTCCGCGGCGGCAAGATGCAGGACGTCATTTTCGAGGGTGCCGACACCCGCAAGCCCGCCCAGTTGTGCGAGGTTTCGCTGCTCCTCACCGATTGTGAGAAACAGCTCGGCAGCGAGTTTCACGAGATCGAGATCATGCGCCGCGTCCACCGCGACGGCCAGGGCGAGTATTTCTTCAACGGCCAGGCGTGCCGTCTGAAGGACATCCAAAAACTATTTATGGACACCGGCATCGGCCGCACGTCCTACTCGATTATGGCGCAAGGCCAGATTGACCAGATTCTCTCCTCGAAGCCCGAGGAGCGCCGCGCCGTCTTCGAGGAGGCCGCTGGCATCACCAAATACAAATCCCAGCGCAAGGAAGCCCTCTCCAAGCTCGCGCTCACCGACCAGAATCTCGTGCGCGTCGCCGATGTCGTGTCCGAGATTGGCCGCCAGATCGGTTCGCTCCGCCGTCAGGCGTCGAAAGCGCTGCGTTATAAGAAACTCTCCTGGCGCCTGCGTCACCTCGCGCTTTCGCACCATGGGTTCCATCACGCTCAAGTCAGCGGCAGCCTGGCTCAGCTTGAAGAGCAGGTCGTGCAACTTCGCGCTGCCGCCGAGACGCGCCGCGTTCATCTCCAGCAGCAGCAGTCCGCCCTCGAGGAACAGAAAACCCGCCGCGCCCGTCTCAACCAGCGCGTGCAGGAAGCCCAGCAGGCCGTCTTCGACCTGCGCTCCGAAAAGGAGCAGGCCGAGAACTCCGCCAACCTTTCCCAGATCAAGCGCTCCGGCCTCACCGACCGCCTCGAATCCTCTCTCGCCAATCTTGGCGAACTTGAGATGCAACTTCACGAGTTGTCATCTCAAGTGGACACCGGCTCACAGGATAAACAGCTTCAGCTGACGCTTCTCGGAGGCTCCGACGCCGTCTTTCAAGATCGCAACCGTGAACTCGCCGTCGTCGAGGGCGAACTTTCGAAGTTTGAGCAGGAGCTTCAGCAGACGAAATTCCAGCTGCTCCAGTTCGAGAGCAACGTCGCCCGTCTCCGCACGGATTGCTCCAGCTACGAAGTTGACCAGAAAACCTCCGCGCACCGCCACGAATCCGTCGCCGGCGAACTGGAGCAGGTCCGCCAGCAGCAGTCGTCCGCCACGCAGCTCGCCGCCGAGCTCAATACCCGCGTCGAAGAAGCGACCGTCGCCAAAGCCCGCGCCCACCAGGAAACGCAAGACGTGCAAATTGAGATCGGCGACCTCACCCGTGAGTTCCGCGAGGCGCAAAAAAAACTCCAGGACATCGACCGCCAGCTCGCCCAGCGCACCGCGCGCCTGAACCTCCTCAAGCAGCTCGCCGAGAAATTCGAGGGCTTCGGCGAGGGCGCTAAGGCGATTCTACAGGGCCGTTTCGCGCCGGTTCTCGGTGAAGGCAAGGCCACTCCGATCACCCGCGGACTCGATGTGCAACCCGCGTTTGCGAAGGCCGTCGAGTCGCTCCTCGGCTCCGCCGTAGAGGCGATCAGCGTGGCGGATGTTGCCACGGCCCAGAAGATCCTGACCCAGCTTGAAACCGAGCAGATTGGTGCGGCGGTCCTGCAAATCCCAAATCCCCAATCCCAAATTTCAAATCCGGAAAGCCTTCCCGTCGGTCTGCGTCCCGCGACCAGTGCGCTGGTTAATTTTGACGCCAATCATCCCGCCTCCGCCTTGCTCGGGGCATGCTACGTGGCGGACGACCTCCACGCGTTTCTCAATTTCTGGAATGCAAATCCCACCTTCTCGTTCCTCGCCGTCGCCACGGCCAAGGGTGAGGTGGTTGACCGTCGCGGCCTGATTTTTGGCGGCTTCGCCAAGAAGAACAACAACAGCATCGTCCAGCGCGAGATCGACCTGCGCGAAACCGTCAAGGCGCTCGCCGACGATCAGAAACTCCACGACGATCAGAAAGCACTCATCGACGGTCTCAACGCCCGCCTCGCCGAGGCCGAGTCCACCCTCGAAGCCAAGCGCGCCGAGGTGCTCGAAGCCTCGCAGACGCTCGCCACCGTGCAGTCCGAGGAACGCAACGCCCAGCGCGCCGTCGATGAAATCGGCGCTCGCGCGGCTCGCATGGAGTCTGAATTACAGGGACTCGAAGCCCAGCGCAACGAGACGCAGACCCGTTTCGACCGCGCCCAGACCGCGCTTACCGAAGCGGCCACCGCCGTCGAAAAGGGTCGCGTGCGCATCAGCGAACTTGAAACGCGCATCGCCGAATTCCGCACCGACCGCGACGTGAAGCGCGACACGCTGGCACAAGCCCGCCTCGAACTCGCCGACGCGCGCCAGAAAGTCGAAGTCCTTGACCGCGGCATCGCCGATATGCAGCGCCGCCGCGCGCAACTTTCCGAGATTCTTGTCCAACGCCAGCAGGAGATCGAGGTGTGGACTGAGCAGATCGACCAGCTCGAGCAGGAAAGCGCCAGCCAGCGCGGACGCGGCGCCCAGATCGCCGAGACGCTCGTCGTCGCCCAGCAGCAGGTGGAGCAGATCCGCAACGAATTGGTCGAGGTCGAGCGCGAAATTGGTGGCGTGGAAAATTCCCAGGAAGGCATCCGCACGGACGCCGAGCAGTCCCAGAGCGAACTTAATCGCTGCGAGGTTTCCCTCGCGCAAAACAAGTCCCGCGCTCAGTTTATCGAGGAGGATGTGCAGCGCGAATTCCAGATCCGCGTCGGCCAATACGACTGGCGCGCGCTGCTCTGGCGTTCGGAGGACGATCCGCCAGATCTCAAGCAACTCGACCTCGAAGACGACGAGGACGAAGCGGAGGGAGGGCCGACCTCTGTGTCGTCCGCTGCGGCTACCGTCTCTCCGACGGACGGCACGGAGGCCGTCCCTCCCTTGGAAGCCGCCCCGGCTAAGCGTCGCAAAAAGAAAGGCCCTAAACCCGATCCAACCGAGGAAGACCTCGTCTCACTCGAAGCGTCCACCAAGTGGGACGACATCAAGGCCGAGATCGACGCCCTCCGCCAGCGACTTACCGGCATGGGCGCGGTCAATCTCGTGGCGATCGAGGAATACGCCGAGCTCAAGCAACGCTACGACTTCCTCAAGTCGCAGAGCGACGATCTGAACAATGCTAAGGCCGACCTCGTGAAGACGATCGACGAGATCAATGCGACCTCGATGTCGCAGTTCCAAATCACCTTCGACCAGATCAAAAAGAACTTCATCTACACGTTCCAGACGCTCTTCGGCGGCGGCGTGGCCAACCTTGAGCTCGTCATGACCGACGACATTCTGGAGAGCGGCATCGAGATCACCGCCCAGCCTCCCGGCACCAAGCTCAAGTCTATCACGCTGCTCTCCGGCGGACAAAAGACGCTTACCGCCGTCGCGCTGCTCTTCGCGCTCTACATGGTTAAGCCTTCGCCTTTTTGTTTGCTCGACGAGTTGGACGCGCCGCTCGACGAATCGAACATCGGGCGTTTCACCAACCTCCTCGGTAAGTTTGTGGACAACTCGCAGTTCATCATCATAACGCACAACAAGCGCACGGTCTCGGCCGCGCAGGCGATCTACGGCGTGACTATGGAGGAGCGTGGCGTTTCCAAGACTGTGTCGATGCGCTTCAACTCCACGCACGGCGACGGCGAGCTCCAGCCGGAGAACATCGCCGAGTCGGTGCGCGGTGCCAAGTCAACGGTCACCGTTTAGGCGTCTGGACCGCCGACCATGAAACTTCCCAAGGTTAATTTTTATTGGGGAATAAAACCCATCGCGGGCGGCAAATGGAAGCTGGGGCTTTTCAGTTTCTATGATGCCCGCGCGACAAGCGCCAGTCGCCTGAGGGATTGGCGACTGGTTCTTAGCCTGCGGGGCATGCTCCTCTGGTTGGTGGCCTTGGCGTTTGCGGCTTATTTCGCGGGCGCGGGTGGGCTTTGGTGGTGGCTTCATCGGCGACCCTACAACGAGGTGACGTATGCCGATCTCGTTTTGCCGTCGCGCTGGCCTGAGCTTCAGCACAAGCGCGGGCAGGCGCAGATCAAGGCGGGCTTGGCCGATTTTAAAAATTACAAGTGGCGTGAAGGGGAGATGAAGTTGCGCGTCGGTCTCTCGCGTTCGCCGGCTGATGCCAGCGCACGTCTGGAACTGGCCCGTTTTTATGTGGCGATCAATCAGCGGAGCCAGGCCAAGGCCCTGCTCAATGACGGTTTGAACCACGGATTTCCCGGGATGCCCTACATCAAGAACATCTGCGCTTTGGCGGCGGAGGGAGAGAATTATGACTGGTCGATCCAGGTGTGCGACAAAGCGCTTGCCCAAATGGCCGCGGATCGAGAACGCACGGCGGAGCGTCGCGATGTCACCCTGCAAAAAATGGCCGTGCTTATGGCTGCGAACCGGCCTGATGATGTGCTCAAGATCGTCGATACTCAGGGAGACAAGGCTGGCCCCATGTTTGATGAATTCCGGGTGCTGGCGCTCATCAAGGCCGGGCGTGCCGCCGCCGCCGTGGCGAGCCTCGAAGCATGGCGCAAGCGCAGCGGAGCCACGCCTCAGGTGATGCGCCTGCAAGTGCGGGCCTTTCGCGAAGTCGGCCGTCTGGCCAATATGGAGCAGGCGGTGGAAGAGCTGCGCGTCTGCACCCCTGCATCCCCGCAGCCTTACATTTACGGAATCATCCAGTATCTGTTGGCGGGCCGATGGCTGAAAGCCTATGTGTGCGTGGATGACTTTCTGCTCCGGTTCGGAAGCAATCCCGGCAACCTTTTGGCGCTGGCGGAGCCGTTGGTTGAGATCGACGACCGGGTGGTGCTTGAGCAGTTGATCGACCATGCCCGCCAGCATGGTTTTAACACCGAGCCTCTGCAGGGCGCCTTGCTCAAGGTTCTCGTGGACAAAGGGGAATGGCTTCAGGCTCGCGTGCTCCTGTCGGAAATCCGCTCGCAATCCAAGGCTGACACACGCGAGCGGATATTTTGGTATGAGTTGGTGGACCGGTTGAGCAATGCGGCCCTTGATCCGGGCGAGGGCACGCAAAGTTCGCTCATCGACTTCGTGCGCGGCAAGAAGCTGCCTTTTAAAATACACCGGCTGATCATCACCCATCTGCGTGCTGCCGGTCGCCCCGCCACCGCCCGGGCTTTGATTTCGTTTGTCGAAGGCGATTATCCCGAAACCGCTGCGCTGAAAACATGGCGTGACGAATTGGACAAAGAACTGGCGGTGCTTGCCGCCGCGTCGCCCAAAGAGGTCGTTTCGCCCGCAGTGACCGTTGCGGATGCCTCCGCAGTTGAGCTTCCTGCGGCTCGCGAGGTGCCGCCCGCCGATGTGTTTTTTAGCCGCTTGGCCGACGCGGTGAAAGCGAACGATTTCGAGGGGGCGTTGAAGCAAATCCTCGCAACACGAAATGCACGTCCGGAATGGTTGGTGAAGCGCGAGGCCGATATCGAGATCGAGGAGATTCGTATCAACGGCCGGGTGGGGGATCTGCCGGCGCAACATGTCGCCACGCGATTTTATCTCAACGGCGATGCCAAGCGTTCGCTCAAGGCAGCCGAGCTGGCCCGCGAATTATATGCCGCCGGTTGCAAGGAGCCGGCCATCCTGCTGGCCAGGGATCTGCTGCGTAAAACCCCTGATTATCCGCCCGCAAAACGCATGCTGGCGGAATGGGAACCCAAGCCGGTTTCCTCGAAGCCATGAGTCGGCCTCAGGCGCCCAACTGAAACAGTGAAAGACTGCTGGAAAAACGGATTGCGACCCGCTGTTGGCAGGCTCTACACTCATTCCTCTTATTCACGCGTAAGCTGCGCGACAAAATCGTCCTTAACCTAAGAAACTCACCATGCCCATCACCGTTGGCTCCCAAGCCCCTGATTTCATCCTCAAAACCAAGACCTCGGAAGGTCTTAAAGACATCAAGCTGAGTGACAATTTCGGCAAAAAGCAGACTGTCCTGCTTTTCTTCCCGCTCGCCTACACCAGCATCTGCACCGATCAGATGTGCGACGTTTCCAACGGTCTCGATGGCTACGCCAGCCTTGGCGCCGACGTCATCGGCATCAGCGTGGACAGTCCATTCGCGCAGGAGGCCTGGGCCAAGAGCAGCAAGATCACCATCCCGCTTGTCTCCGACCTCAACAAGGAAACCGCCAAAGCCTACGACGTCCTCTTCCCGGGCCTCGCCGGCATCGGCGACACCTCCGCCCGCGCCGCGTTCGTCATCGGCAAAGACGGCGTCGTCAAATACGCCGAGCAGACCCCCACCCCGAAGGACTTGCCCAACTCAGACGCCATCAAGGCCGCCCTCGCCAAATAATTCCCCCTCCGCGCCGCTCTTTCCAGTCGGCGCGGTTTTCATTTCTACACCAACATCCGCAAACCGTCCCATCGTGAGTCTTCCGAATCCGTTCAACACGCTCCAGTCCTTCTCAGCCAACGGAGCTTCCCACAAGTTCTACTCCCTGCCTGCGCTCGAAGCGGCCGGTTTTAACGTAAAGAAGCTGCCCGTTTCCATCCGCCTCGTGCTGGAGTCGCTCCTGCGCAATGCAGACGGAAAGCGCGTTTCGGAGCAGGCTATCCGCGACCTTGCGACGTGGCAGGCCAAGGCCGACCGCACGGAGGAAATCCCCTTCGTCGTTGCCCGCATCGTTCTCCAAGATTTCACCGGCGTTCCTCTCCTCGTTGACCTCGCCGCCATGCGCTCGGCTGTCGCCCGCATCGGCAAGAATCCGAAGATCATCGAGCCTCTCGTGCCTGTGGACCTCGTCGTGGACCATTCCGTGCAGGTTGATTTCTCCGGCTCAGCCGACGCGATGGCCAAGAACCTCGATCTCGAATTCTCCCGCAACCGCGAGCGCTACCAGTTCCTCAAGTGGGGTATGCAGGCGTTCGAGACCTTTAAGGTTGTTCCTCCCGGCATCGGCATCGTCCATCAGGTCAATCTTGAGTTCCTCGCCAAGGGCGTGCTCAACGATGCCGCCGGTGTTTACTATCCCGACACGCTCGTCGGCACGGACTCGCACACCACGATGATTAACGGCATCGGCATCGTCGGCTGGGGCGTGGGCGGCATCGAGGCCGAGGCCGGCATGTTGGGCCAGCCCGTGTATTTCCTCACGCCCGATGTCGTTGGCGTTTACCTCACTGGCGCGCTCCGCGAAGGCGTCACCGCGACCGACCTCGCGCTCACCCTCACGCAACAGCTCCGCAAGGCCAAGGTCGTCGGCAAATTCGTCGAGTTCTACGGCCCCGGCGCCGCTGCTCTGCCCGTCGTGGACCGCGCCACCATCGCCAACATGGCGCCCGAATACGGCGCGACCATGGGCTTCTTCCCCATCGACGCCGAGTGCTCCAACTATCTCCGCGCCACCGGTCGCGCCGACGCCGACATCGCCGTTTACGAGGCCTACTACAAGGCCCAGAATCTCTGGGGCATCCCGGAGAAGGGCGAGATCGAGTATTCGACCGACCTGTCGCTCGACCTCTCGACTGTCGTCCCGTCCGTCGCCGGCCCCAAGCGCCCGCAAGACCGCATCGAGTTGCCGAAGATGAAACAAGAGTTTATCTCCGCCTTCTCGAAGCCCGTCACCGAAGCCGGCTTCGGCAAAAAGGCCGAGGACTTCTCGACCGTCTCCGCCCAGATCGACGGCCAGAAGCTCGGCCACGGCTCCGTCCTCATCGCCGCCATCACCAGCTGCACCAACACCTCCAACCCGAGCGTCATGCTCGCGGCCGGTCTCGTCGCCAAGAAGGCCGTCGAGAAGGGTCTCACGGTCAATCCTCTCGTCAAATCGTCGCTTGCCCCCGGCTCCCGCGTGGTCACCGACTACCTCGAAAAAACCGGCCTCGCGCCCTACCTCGACAAACTCGGTTTCCAGACGGTCGGCTACGGCTGCACCACCTGCATCGGCAACTCCGGCCCGCTTGATCCCAAGATCGAGGAAGCCGTGGTTAAGAACGATCTCGTCGCCGCCTCCGTCCTCTCCGGCAACCGCAACTTCGAGGCCCGCGTTCACCAGAACATCAAGAGCAACTTCCTCATGTCGCCCCCGCTCGTCGTCGCCTTCGCGCTCGCCGGCCGCGTTGACATCGACCTCGCCACCGAGCCGCTCGGCACCGGCAAAGACGGCAAGCCGGTTTTCCTGAAAGATCTCTGGCCCACGCTTCAGGAAGTGCGCGACCAGATGTCCGCCGCCCTCAAGCCCGAGGTCTTCCGCAAGCTCTACAGCAACTTCGCCGAGCAGAACCCCAAGTGGAACGAAATCCCCTCGACCACAGGCAACGTTTACTCGTTCGACGTCACCTCGACCTACATTCAGGAGCCTCCGTTCTTCACGAACTTCTCGCTCACGCCCGGCAGCATCAAGCCGATCACCGGCGCCCGCGCCCTCGGCATCTTCGGCGACTCCGTCACCACCGACCACATCTCGCCCGCCGGCGCCATCAAGAAGAGCGCGCCTGCCGGCAAGTTCCTTCTGGAAAACGGCGTGACCTTCGAGGACTTCAACTCCTACGGCAGCCGCCGCGGCAACGACCGCATCATGACCCGCGGCACCTTTGCCAACGTCCGCATCAAGAACCTGATGCTCGGCGGCAAGGAAGGCGGCAACACCCTCGGGCCGGATGGCGTCGAGACCTCGATCTACGATGCGTCCATCGCTTATCAAAAAGCGGGCGTGCCGCTTATCGTGATCGCTGGACAGGAATACGGCACCGGCTCGTCCCGCGACTGGGCCGCCAAGGGCACCAATCTCCTCGGCGTCAAAGTCGTGGTCGCGCAGTCCTTCGAGCGCATCCACCGCTCCAACCTCGTCGGCATGGGCGTGCTCCCTCAAGGGCAAGCTGGAAGCCGCGCAGGACGGGTACTCGCGGGCCGTGGACGCCTACGCCGAGAAGGTGCGGGGCGTGCTAAACGGCGGGGCCGTCGGCGACACCACCAGTTTCACCTGGACCGTAAAGCCGTACACCGTCGGGTCCCCGCGGGTGCTGCTGGTGGACGACTACTTCGAGGGCACAGACAACAAGCTGACCGAGCAGGACAACATGTACCGAAGCGTGGTGGGCGCCCTGACCGGGAACCGTTACACGATTTA
>JANXRL010000086.1 GCA_025352985.1 Verrucomicrobiota bacterium | reverse complement strand
GGAAGATACAACGTATTGATGCGCATGGGATTATGAATAATGAATCCCTTATCATTATCCAGCTCTTAATCATTAACTTGCGCGATTAATGAACCTCGTCTCATCGTTGTTTCTCCGGCCTAACTTAGCGCCATTCGGGTCGGGCCGCTAGTTGCTATTTTTGACAGGCCGGGCTTGTCCGAACCCTTCGCGTGACACCCCGAATCGAACCCCACGCCGGACTTGCCCAGTGGCATGAAAACCGCACCTTCAACGGCATGCTTATTTGCCGAGGCACCGGGACCCTCCTCTTCCCGTGAGCGACTCTCCCGCCAAGGTTATCATCTACCCGTCCAAGGACGGTCGGCCCGACATCCAACTGCGGGTTGAGGATGGCACCGTGTGGCTGTCCCAGCTCGAAATCGCGGAGCTGTTCGGCAGCACCAAGCAAAACGTAAGTCTTCACATCACTAATATTTTGGAGGAGGCGGAGCTGACGGCTGGGGCAACTGTCAAGGAATCCTTGACGGTTCAGCGCGAGGGCAGCCGCGATGTAAAACGAAAGACGCTGTTTTATCGCTTGGAGATGATTTTGGCAGTCGGCTACCGGGTCAAAGGCCCGCGCGGCACGCAGTTCCGCCAATGGGCCACGGCCAACTTGAGCGAGTATCTCGTGAAGGGTTTCGTCATGAACGACGAACGGCTCAAGAACCCCGGCGGCTGGGATCACTTTGACGAGCTCCTCGCCCGCATCCGCGAGATCCGTGCATCGGAAAAGTGGTTCTACCAGAAAGTCCGCGATCTCTTCGCGCTCAACGCCGACTACCGCGACGATCCGGAGGCCGCCGGCCAATTCTTCGCCGAGACGCAGAACAAGATGCTCTACGCGGTCACCCGGCAGACCGCCGCCGAGATCATCGTGGGCCGGGCCGATCCGGCGCAGCCCAACATGGCGTTGCAGGCGTGGAGCGGCACGCGCGTGCGCAAGCACGATGTCATCGTTGCCAAAAATTACCTCACGCATGACGAGGTCGATACGCTCAACCGCATCGTCGTGCTCTTTCTCGAACAGGCCGAGCTGCGCGTGAAAGGCGGCAAACAACTCACGCTCGACTACTGGCGCGGCAATGTGGACCGCCTGCTGGAGTTCAACGACCGGCCGATTCTGAAGAACACCGGCTCCGTCAGCCATGAGCAGATGAAAACCATCGCCGAGCAACGCTATGCGCGTTTCGACGAAAACCGTCGTGCCGCCGAAGCGCTCGAAGCCGACCGCGCAGACATCAAATCACTCGAAGAAGCGGAAAAGAAACTTACCCAAAAGCCGCCGAGCCCTTAACCCGGATATTTCACAACAAATGAGAATGCTCGCTACCGAAATATCCGTTTTGCCTCGGGCAAAAGCGACTTTGTCGCGGTTAACCCCGACAAGGTCGGCCCGACAGGGCGCATGTTTCACACCTCGGAGTGTGAAATATGCGGGTTAATCCCCGATTTCCATCTGCCCGCGCGTTGCGGGAAAACCGTTTTCACCATGAGCACCCAGTTCCCCGTCAGCGATCACGTCAAAACCCGCGGCGTCGTCTATTTTGCGCGCCTCGTGGACAAAATCCGTCTCCACGGTGCCGGCAAACTCCCCGCCGACTACGTCACCCACCTCGGCTTCGCCGACACCACCAGTTTCGACGCGCGGTTTTCCCGTTTTTGGAGACTCGACTACGACGCCATCAAAGCCCGCACGCTGAAGGGCGGCACCGCCGAGGAAATCTTCGACGACCTCTTCGCCGGACGCCAGCCCCTCAACCCCGAGCAGGTCTTCGTGTGGAATCTCTTTCTTCTCAAACGCGGCTGGCGCGACAGCGGCACGCCCGGAGTGGTCGAGGGAAAGCAGGGCTCCGGTTTCGCCGCCCGCACCGACATCCACACCTACGTTGACCTCCACGACGCCGAGGAGGGCCGCACGCCCCTCGCCGTCCTCGGCTGAGGAACCGTTAGCCGGGCGTCTGGTCGATAGGCTCACTCGTATGACTTCCATGATGCGTTTCCTGCCTCTTATTTTGCCGTTCCTGTTTGTCGGCTGTGCGTCCGGCCCCAAGGCGCCGCCGCTGCGCACCGTCGTGCATGTGGACATGGATCGCTACCTCGGGCGCTGGCATGTCATCGCGAACATCCCTTATTTTTTGGAGAAGGGTAAAGTCGCCAGCTATGACACCTACGCCCGCAGGCCCGATGGCACGCTCGTCAACGACTTCACCTTCCGCAAAGGCACCCTCGACGCACCCGAAACCACATGGCACGGCTCGGCGTGGGTGGTGAACACTCAGACCAACGCCGAATGGAAGGTCCGCTTCATCTGGCCGTTTACCTCGACCTACCTCGTGCTCGAACTCGATCCCGATTACCGTTGGGCCGTCGTCGGCACGCCGGGGCGGGGGTTGCTTTGGGTTCTCGCGCGCGATTGTCAGCTCCCTGCGGCGACTTACGCTCGCATTTTGGAATGCATCCGTGCGCAGGGCTACGATCCGGCCAAGCTCGCCCAGGTTCCGCAGCCCGCGGAGTGAGCGAGGGCGTGGTTGATTCGGCGGTGGTCGCTGGCAAAAAATTAAAACCGGCACATTCTTCCGTTAACCCCAAAAATTTTCATGTCCAAACCACGCGCCTATTCTGTCAAAGCCTACTCCACCGCCAGCGCGACCTCGCCGCTCGCCGCCGCCACGATCCCGCGCCGCGAGCCGACCGATCGCGACGTGCAGATCGAAATTCTTTTCTGCGGCGTCTGTCACTCCGACCTTCACTTCGCCCGCAACGAGTGGCACTTCACCCAGTATCCCGCAGTGCCCGGCCATGAGATCGTCGGCCGCGTGATCAAGGTCGGCCCCAA
>JANXRL010000085.1 GCA_025352985.1 Verrucomicrobiota bacterium | reverse complement strand
AACGACACGTCGTAGGCGGCCATGATGTCGCAGATATCGTCCCAGTGGGTGTAGAGGAAGTTTTCCTTGTGATGGGAGAGGCACCACTTGGCCATGATGGAGCCGCCGCGGGAAACGATGCCGGTCATGCGGCGCGCAGTCAGCGGGATGTAGCGGAGGAGGACGCCGGCGTGGATCGTGAAGTAGTCCACGCCCTGCTCGGCCTGCTCGATGAGGGTGTCGCGGAAGATTTCCCACGTGAGGGCTTCGGGGCGGCCGCCGACTTTTTCGAGGGCTTGGTAGATGGGCACGGTGCCGACGGGGACGGGGCAGTTGCGGAGAATCCACTCGCGGGTTTGATGGATGTTCTTGCCTGTCGAGAGATCCATGAGGGTGTCGCCGCCCCATTTGACGGACCAGCGCATCTTCTCGACTTCCTCGTCGATGGAGGAGGCGACGGCGGAGTTGCCGATGTTGGTGTTGATTTTGACGAGGAAGTTGCGGCCGATGATCATCGGCTCGAGCTCGGGGTGGTTGATGTTGGCGGGGATGATGGCGCGGCCGCGGGCGATTTCGGAGCGGACGAACTCGGGGGTGATTTCCCGGGGGATGGCGGCGCCGAAGGACTGGCCGGGGTGCTGGCGCCAGAGGGAGTTGCGCGGACCGGCCTCGGTCATTTCGAGGAGTTCGCGCTCGCGCTGGAGCTTGGTGTTTTCGCGGATGGCGATGTATTCCATCTCGGGGGTGATGAGGCCGGCGCGGGCATACTGGAGCTGGGTGACGATCTTGCCGGGCTGGGCGCGGAGGACGCGGCGCTGACTGCGGTCAAAGAAGCGGATGGGGTTGCGGCGGCCCTCGGCCTCGGCCTGGGCGCGGTGGGCTTCGGAGAGGTAGCCGTCGTCGATGGGCTTGATCTCGCGGCCGGCGACTTCCTCGACGTCGGCGCGTTCGCGGATCCACGTGTCACGGATGGGGGTGAGGCCTTTGGCGGAGTCGGCGTGGAAGGACGAGTCACCCCATTCGCCGGCGGTGTCGTAAACGCGGACGGATTCGTTGGGGACCTCGGTGCCGTTGGGGAGCTTGGTGGGCGAGAGGGTGATCTCACGCATGGGCACGCGGATGTCGGGGCGGCTGCCGGTGATGTAAACGCGGCGGGAGGCGGGGAAAACCGTGTGGGCGGTGGCGGGCGATTCGGTGGACGAGGAGGACATGTGGAGGGAGCTTGTGAAATTCGCAGCCGGCCACGCCGGAAGGATTGCAGCTCCCGTCGCTCGCGCGCCGGGCCCGTTTTCCCTTCGACGGTGCTAACCGCATCAGGTTCGAAGACTTTAGGGACGGATCGTGTCCCCTTCTCAGCCCGACGCCTCGGGTTCGCCTAAACAAATGAAGTGTTAAGGTCGTTCGGGACGGGCGTTTTTTCAACGCAATTCTTGGGTGGCGGTTCGGGGTTGAGCGTGGCGGAAGCCTTGGTGACAGTGGGGCAATGATTTCGCTTCACGAAGGCAAAGGCTCGCGGCCGAAGAAACCGGCGGCGCAGGCGATCGTCCTGAATCTTTCGGTCGGGGGCTGCACGCCGCGCATCTGGCGGCGGTTTGTCGTGAAGGAGTCGATGTGGTTGGCGCGGTTGCACGACTCGATCCAGGTGGCGTTCGACTGGTTCGATTACCAGACGCACGTTTTCACGCTGGAGGATTTGCGGCTGGGGAATCCGGCGAAGCGCGACGGGCACCTCATCGAGGATGATCGGGATACGACGCTGGCGGATCTCGACATGGCGCATCGGTCGGGGCTGGTTTACGATTATCACTTCGGCGAGGGCTGGCGCGTGGAGATTCGTGTGGAGAAACTGGTGCCGATCAAGAAGGGGCTGGTTTACCCGTATTGCAGCGACGGAGAGCGGGCGGGGCCGCCGGAGGATTGCGGCGGGGTGGAGGCGTATCACGACATGCTCGCGTGTATCAAGGAACCGGGCACGGAGATGGGGCGGGAGTGGCGGGAGTGGCTCGGGCCGCAGTATGACGCCGAGCGGTGCGACACGGCGGCGATCAACAAGGCGCTGCGGAAATTCGGAAAGTAACGATGGCGTGACAGCTGGGCGGCGGAGTTGACGGGCGCGCGGGAATGGCGTTCTTAGCGTCTGTTCTTTGCGATGTTCGTGGTCAGCAGGGAGGAGCGGGCATTTGTGTTTCGCTTCTCCAACTGACCATGAACAAGACTAACCGCACGATCACGGTCGCGCATCCGCTGAGTGTCCTCGGGGCATTCGTCTTCCAAGCTTTCTCAATGAAGGCCGCTGGCGGGACGGATTCACCGGTCAAGGGAGCGCTCGGTGCGTATCGTGAAACCGCGACGGCCGCACAGGCCGCCCGCCTTGAACAGGCGTTCGGTCGTGGGTGGTCGTCCAATCCGCGCACTTCGGCCTCGCGGTCGAGGGTCGCGGCATAAAGCAGTAAACAACGCCGCCCGGGAGCACAGGCTCCCGGGCGGTTTTTCTTTTGCGAGGACGGGGCCGGCGTCAAGCCGGCTGGCGACAGCCTAGAAACTGGCGCTCAAGGACACGCCTACGCCGGCGTTGGCGGCGTCGTAGGTGTAAAGTTCGCTGGTGGAATTGCGCCAGTCGAAGCTGGTGAACACGCGGGCGGAGGCCCAGGTGTTGAGGGTGTAGGTGGCGCTGGCGCCGATGGAGCAGGTGGTGTCCCGGCGGTTGACGCTGGTCGGGCCGAATTCCTCGTAGTGACGGTAGATGGAGCGGGTCACGCTGGCGTAGGGGCCGAGCACCCATTTGCCCTTGAGGTAGTAGAAGCCGGCGTTGGCGAAGAAATCATACTTGTCGTTACGATGCTCGCCGATGGTGGGGGTGCTGGCGGTGCCGGCATCGGTGAAGGCGTAGTCCGCCCCGGCGCTGATGGAGAGAATTTTGTTGCTGCCGAGGCTAACGATTTTGCGAAGGGAGAGCGCGGGGGTGTAGGAGCGGTAGATGAGGTGGTAGGAGGGCGTGCCGTTGAGGCGGTAGATGGAGCTGGGGGTGAAGCTGAGGCCGGCTTCCCAGTTGTCGCCGAAGCTGTAGGCGAGATTAAAGGGCAGGCTGTATGAATCGAAGTCAAGGCTGCGGCGCAGGGCGTCGTTGGCGCCGATGCCGTGATTGTAGTGCTGGTAGTTGAAGGTGAGGGAGGGCGTGAGCAGGCCCTTGCCAACCGCCATGGCGGGACTTTCGGCGCGGATGGAAACGGTGTTGGCCAAGATTACGGCGTCAACCGGGTCGCGAGGCGAGAGGTAGACGTTGTTGGTGAAGTAGAGCTGCGCGTCGTAGGAGAGGAACAGCTTGATGGGGAAGCTGCGGCGCCGGGCGACGCGCTGGGTGCCGGCGTCGAGGTCGCCGCCTTCCGCAGTGGCGGGGCCGGCGGAGGTGTTGGGCGCCGATGGCGCCTTGGGCGACTGGGAGCGGTCGATGACGGATTCGTTGGTCTGGGCTTGGGCGGTGCAGGCCAGAAGGAGGAGGGCGGGAAGGAGAAGGCGTTTCATGCGGAGACTGGATAAAGGGACTGGAGATTACCGAATTACGGGAGGCTTGGGCGGAGCGATAACCGGATTTTTGAACGAGCCGATGTGGATGTTGCCAGCGTAGGAATCGAAGCTGCCGGTATCGGTGATGGCATTGCCGTTGTAGCTGACGCCGGCGATGAAGTTTACGCGTCCGTAGGCCGACGAGCCGAAGTGTGGGTAGGCGCCAGTGCCATCAACGCCGTTGTTGGTGCCGCCATCCCTTGAGTTCATGTAAACGCCCGCACCGTTGGGGAAGTTGATATTGGTGATGTTGATGGTGGCCGCTTCCATGGTGATGGTGCGGATGCCAGCGGAGAAGGTGGTGCCGTCCGGATTGCCTTTAAGGTCGATGAGGTTGCTGGCGCGCAGGGCGAGGTCGCCGCCGTCGGCTACCGTGAAGGTCACGTTGTTGTCGTAGGTATTGTCGATGACGAGATACTTGGTGGCGCCTACGTAGAGATCACCGGCGGCTTCGAAGGAGATGTTGTAGAGGGCAGTTTGGTTTTCTCCGTAGGGGAAGAAATAGCTGCGGTCCTTGATCTCGTCGGAGTTGCCGAAGTGCGACGGGTTGCCGATGGATTCCTCCCTCAGGCGTTCAGTGGAGGCGCGGAGGCTGCCGGAGAGGTTGGAGTAGGCGGTGAGGAGGCGGCTGAGGCCGGTTTGATCGGCGGGATCAGAGCCGAGGAAGGCGATGTTTTCGTCGCCCACGATGCCGAGCTCGCGGAGGGTGGATTTCTGGCTGTTACCGAGATCGTTGGCGTAGAAATCGAGAAAACTCTTGAGGCTGTCGGTGTCGTCGGCCACGGCGTCGGAGGCGCTCAAGTGGTGGTTTTCGAGAATGGCCTTGGCTGCGTCGATATCGAGCAGGGCGCCATACTCGGTATCGTTAAGACCTCCGAGCAGGGCATTGATGTCGGCCAGCGAGCGAAACGGGGACTCGGTGCTCACGAAGGTGGTGATTTTATCCCCAGGGGCGGGGCTTACGATCCCGCTGGTGAAATACAGTTCAAGGAAGGAGTAATTGTGGCCCTCGGCGGCGAGGTAATCGCGGGTGCGCGCGGGCAGGCTTTCATAGGCGCTGATGATGCTTTGGAAGGTGGGGATGTTGAAGCTGCCGCTGAAAAAGCCGGCGGATGGGCTGTTGATATTATTTAAATCCGCGAACAGGTCTAGGTCGCGCATGGCTTGCTGGTCGGCGGGGTGATCGATGTAATATTGGGCCAGCTCGATGATGCGGTCGCTGACGTGGATGGTGGATTCACTCGGGCCGAAGGCTACGAAATCATCGGGTGCCCTGAAAAACAGGATGTGGCCCGCGCCGATCGCACGGACGGCGTCTTTTTGGTCGTTGGTCAGGCTGTTGTTGTAAAACGCGATGGCGCTCGAAAGGTAACTCACGAATTCGTCGGCCGAGCTGTCATAGTTGATGTAGCCTGCGATCAGGTTTCCCTTGGCACCGAGTTGGCGGAGGATGGCCCGGTCGGCATCGCTCAGCGTGTTGATGGCGGTGAGGAGATTCTGAACGGGGTAGCCTCGGTCTTCGCTTAGGAAGAATTCCTGGGGCGAGATGCCGAAATCTTTTAGATTAGCGATCAGCGCAGGATCATAGGCGCTGATGACGGCAAGGGCGGAATTGACGCTGAACGTGGTGGGGTTGTTGGCGATCAAGTCGAAGTATTTACCCCAACCAGCCTGTTTGATGACGTTCTGCTCCGCGTAGGTGAGGGTGCTTAAGGTATCGAAGACGGCGGAGAGGTAGCTGGAGCTCCTGTCCATGACGGCTTCCCCGATGCCGAAGGTCACGATTTCTTGTTTTTGAAGAGGGGTGAGGGCATCGGGGGCGGTGCTGTTCCACATGGCGGCGGCGCGGATGAAGGCGTCGGTGCTCCATTCGGCGACGTCGGGGGCGCTATCAATGTAGGGGAGGGCTATGCTGGCACTGGGGCCGCGCGGGCTGGTGAAGCCACCGGCTCCGGCTAGTTCCTTATAAAAGGCGTAGGCGGCGGCGTCTTTCTTGAGGGCGATGAGCGGGGTGATGTGGCGGATGATGTCGGCATCGCTGAAGGGGAGGCCGGTGTCCGAGTCGGGAGTCAACACGATGGTGGTGAAATCGGGATCATTGAGCGCGAGAATCTGGGCTTGGGCGGCGGGGGAGAGGTGGTTGAAGATCTCCAGTTGCTCGGGTGTGAGGTCGGCGGGAACCTTGAGTTCGTCGCTCGAGGTTATGATCTCGGTGACGATGTTTTTGGAATCCGTGGATTTTTGAGTATCTTCCGTTCCGGCGGTCTTGGTTTCATTTTGGGTTGAGATCAGTTTTTCGATGCGCTCCTGCAGCTCTTTCGGGACGGGGATGCCGAGGCTTTCGGCGGTGGCGAGGGCGTTGGCGAGGGCGTCGGACTGGAGTTCGACGCCGTGATCGGCGGCGTCGGCGAGGGCTTCGAGGGTGGTCTTCATCCAGTTCTCGGCGAGTTTCTGGTCTTCTGCGGAGAGCTCGCTGGCCTTGTCTTTATGGTCAGTGGCGCCGTCAGTTTTGGTGACGGAGACCTGGCCGATGGTGAGGGAAATCGTGCGGCCATCGGCGAGGCTGAGAGTGATGGTGCCGTGGGAAACGACGATGGTTTGGATGCCGGCGGGGTTGAGGCCGACGGTGAAAGTGGTGCCGCGCGCGCCGGCCAAGCCGCGGGGAGTGCGGATGCTGTAATCGAAGGTGGCGCCGGGTTGCTTCTGAAGATCGGACACGACGGCGCCGACCTTGAGCTCGATCACGGCCTGGTGCTTCACCTCGGTGGCGGAGGGATGGGAATCGGAGGCGCTCTCGAGGACGATGATGGTGTTGGGCGCGATCATGGATTTGACGCCAGGCATCGGGGTGAGGACGACACGGCCGTCGGCTCCGGTGGAGATGCGTGTGCCGATGATGACGGATTCGCCCTTTTGCGCGGAGTGCGGGGTGGGTTCGTCGGGGCGTTGAAGTTCGGCGTGTCCGCTGACGAAAATGACACGAACAGTTTGCGCTGGCAGGTTGACCGCGAGAAGAAGCGCGAATGCAACAGTGTAGAAAAAGGTGTTAAGTCTCATAAATCTTTGTATCAACTGCTTGAAATAGAGCTTTCGCACAAGCGGTTTTCTTCAATTGAGCCATTCGCCCACAAAGTATTTGGAAAAGCTATCGTCGTCTTGGCGCTATCGGTTGGTGGTGACGTTGTTGTTGGGCTTGAGTTTTGGGTGGTTGGAAGATTGGTCGCCGTTGCGCCGGCTGGAGTGGCTTACAGAGGACATGCGCCTCCAGATGCGCGCTCGTTTTAACTTCATGCCGCCCACGGGTAAGGTTGTTTTGCTGGCGGTGGACGAGAAGTCGCTGGCGACGCAAAAGCAGTGGCCGTTTCCGCGTTCTGTCCACGGGCAGCTTATGGAATGGCTGGGCAAGGCGCCGGAGGTCAGTCCGGCGGTGATGAGCTGGGACTTTGTTTTTACCGACGAGGCCTACGAGCCGGAGATGGACCGGATGTTTGCCGCTCCGCTGGAGCGGGTGGGCTACCCGATCGTGATGGGGGCGTTTTCCACAGTGCAGGCGACCGGCATATGGACGCAGGGCAAGCCGGCGCCGCGTCTCGGATTGACGCGCCCCTTTTCGCTCGCGCCCGAGGTGGCGGTTTCGTTGCCGGACTGCCGGGGCATCCAAATCCCCATCGTGCCCCTGCTGGACGTGACGCAGTTCGCGCTGCTCGATGCGGATGCCGATGCGGACGGGGTGGTGCGGAAAGTCCCGATGGTGGTGCGCGCGGGCGGGAAGGTTTTCCCCAGTCTCGTGCTAGGGACGTTGATGGCGTATTGGAAGGTGGGGCCTGACGCGGTCGAGATAGTGCCGGGAGACGCCGTGGTCTTGAAAACGGCGGAAGGCGATCGGCGCGTGCCCATCGACGAGCGGGGATTTTACCGGCTCAACTACCGCTATGAGCTTCCGAGCAAAGATTTTCCCGTGGGCATCGCCTTGGTATCTTATCAGGATGTCTATGAGTCCTTGGTGCCTTGGGCGCTTTTTGGGGACAAGCAGCCGGCGGTTCCGGTCGCGGGCAAAATCGTGATCGTGGGCGAAACCGCCGCGGGGCTGACGGATATCGGCCCGAGTCCGCTGCGGGGCGAGAGCGCCAAGGTGCTCGTGCATATAAACGCCCTCGAAAACATCCTGCGCGGCGACTACCTACGCCCCGTGTTGCTCTGGCCTGGATTAGTGGCGCTGCTGCTGGCGGGCGCGGGGGCGTCGCGGGTTCTCGACCGTTACAAGTTCCGCGTGTATCTTGTGGTTGTTCCGGCGTTGTTCGTCCTGGCGATCGGGGGGGCCTATTTCGCGCTTCAACTGGGCGACTTCATGGTGCCGCTGGCGGTGCCGTTGGTGGCGTTGGGGTTGCAGCAGGCGGTGGTGACGGCCTTGAAAATCCGTGAGGAGCAGGCGCAACGGGAACGCATCCGGCGCATGTTCGGTTCCTACGTGTCGCCCGAACTCGTGCGGCGCATGGTGGAGGCGCGGGCGGAGCCGCAGCTCGGCGGCCATGAGGATGAGATCACTGCGTTCTTCAGCGACATCCAGGGGTTCTCGTCGTTTTCCGAGGTGCTCACGCCCGTTGATCTCGTTGAATTGCTCAACGAATACCTCGGCTCGATGACCGACATCCTTCAGGAGCAGGGCGGGGCGCTGGACAAATACATCGGCGACGCGATCGTCGCGATGTTCGGCGGGCTGGTGCCGATGGCGGACCACGCGCGAAAAGCCTGCGAGACGGCGATGCGCATGCAGATGCGCCAGGCCGAGCTGCGGGTGCATTGGCAGTCCCAGGGCGACCGCTGGCCGCCGCTCGTTCACGCGATGCGTATGCGCATCGGCCTCAACTCCGGCCCGGTTGTCGTCGGCAACATGGGCTCCAAGCATCGCTTCAACTACACGATGATGGGCGACGTCGTTAACCTCGCCGCGCGTTGTGAAAGCGGGGCGAAATCCTTCGGCGTTTACACGCTGGTGACCGAGGAAACGGTGAAGCTGGCGAAGGCGGCGGGCTGCGCGTGTGTCTTCCGCGCGCTCGATCGCATCGTGGTGAAGGGCAAGACGCTGCCGGTGGAGGTTTACGAACTGACCGCACTGTCGCCGGAGCACATGCCGGCTGGCGGCGCGCGCTGTCTGGAGCTGTTCGCGGAAGGACGCGCGTTTTATTTGAAACAGGATTGGGAGGCGGCGATCCGTTGCTTCGACGAGGCGGCGGCGTTGGAGCCGCTCCAGCCAGAGCGTGACTCCGGCGTGGAGAGCACGCCGTCGCTGCTCATGCGCGCCCGCTGCGAGAAACTGCGCGAACACCCGCCGGGCTCGGACTGGGACGGCGTTTACAAGATGACGTCGAAATGAAGCCTGACTTTCAACGCATTCTCAGGTTCGGCGCGCTGCTGGCGTTGGCCCTCGCCGGGTCTGCCGCGTGCGCCGGGGAGGCTCCGTCGCTGGCGTTCGTGCGCGGGCAAGTGCTGATGCGCGAGGCGGACGGAATGAAGCTCAAATTCGCCCGGAAGGACATGGCGGTTCCCGAGGGCATGCTGCTCGTCACCGGTGAGAACGGGCAGGCCGAGGTGCGCGTGGCGGGCGGCCTGTGGCGGCTGGGGCGGCGGGCGGTGTTTGCTCCGGGGCCGGCGGGCGGCGGGCGCTTGCTGGCGGGCACGGCGCTGGCGGTCGTGCCCCCGGATGGGACCTGGCGCGTGGAAAGCAGCCGCGGACTGGTGTCCCTCGATGCGGGCACGTGGATTTTGCAGGCGGTGGACAACGAGGGACTGAAGCTCATCTGCTTGAACGGTCCGGCGGAGGCGGTCGCGCTTGGCGAAATAAAAACGCCCGCGGCCGCGCCGTGGCGCAAGGTGAAACTGCGCCCGGGCGAGCTGGTTTTCCTGCTGCCGAAGGGGAAGGCGTTCGGGCCGGTGGTGACTATTTTCCTTCAGGAACTCCTAGCGACGAGCCGGCTGGTGGGCGGGTTTCCAGATGCCCTGCCGGATGCGGTGAGGATCAGGAATCTCGCCCAGGCCCAGAGCGGCCAGCTCAAGGGCGTGACCAACGCGGTAGTCGGCGGGGCCAAGGACGAGAAGGGGTTTCAGCTCATCGTGCCGAAAGCCGCGCCCGCGAAGGAAAAACCGCAGCCGTGAGGGTGGGCGGGCGTGTTGGGGGGAACGCGCCCCACCTCGGAATTATTTCTTGGCGGCCGGAGCGACGGCGGGGACGGTGCCGGCCTTGATGAGCACCATGTCGTCGGGGTTGAGGTGCTTCTTGATGGCGGCGTTGACCTGCTCGAGGGTCACGCCGTCGATTTTTTGCGGATACTCGTCGAGCCAGGTGAGGTCGAAACCGCGGTTCACGGTGGTGAGGATCATGCCGGCGATGCCGTCGGTGGTGGCGAGGCCGACCTTGTAGCTACCTGCGAGGTTGGTCTTGGTGCGCTCCAGCTCGGCGGCGGTCACGCCGTCGTCATACCATTTTTTCAATTCACGACGGGTGGAGGCGAGGCCTTTTTCGAGGAGGGCAGGGGCGAAGCTGGCGTTGATGCGCCAGTCGCCCTCGGTGAAGGAGTCGTTACCCACGCGGGAGCCGATGCCATAGGTGAGGCCTTCCTTGTCGCGCACGGTGGCCATGAGGCGGCCGGTGAAACCGCTTCCGAGAATCGTGGTGGCGACGCGCAGCGGGATCGCGTCGGGGTCGGTGTATTTGAGGCCGCTGGCCTGGCCGAGGATCACGCTGACGTTGGGTTTCTCGGGCATGAAGACGCTCTGGTCGCGGTCGGCGTCGGGCGGGGCGGGCTTGGGATAGACGGGCATGGCGACGCCGCCGGTCCAGCCGGCGAAGGCCTTGGCGATCTCGGCCTGAAGGCCGGAGACATCAATGTCGCCCACGGCGACAATAGTGAACGCGGCGGGGCCGTAGTATTTTTTGTGGAAGGCGCGCAGGTCGGCGACGGTCGCGCTCTTGATGGCGGCGAGGAAGGGCTCGGTGGGCGGCGTGTAGTTGGGGCTGTCGGGCGTGTAGATCGCCTCGGCGAATGCCTGTCCGGCGCGGTAGTTGGTGCTTTCGAGGGCGCGCTGGAGCTGGCCGGCGAGCTGTTGTTGGACCTTGGCGAATTCGTCTTCGGAAAACGCGGGTGTGCGGAGTTCCTCGGCGAGGAGGCCGATGACCATGGGGAGGTCTTTGCGCAGGCATTTGCCGCTGAATTCCATGAGGGTGCCTCCGACCTCGAATTCGAGTTCGGCACCGACGGAGTCGAGTTTCTGGGCGATGGCGAATTTATCCTCGGTGGTCGTGCCCTGGTCGAGCATCGCGCCGACGAGGGTGGGGACGGCGAGGTTGCCGGAGGCGGCGAAACTGTCGCCGGCGGGGAGCGAGCCGCAGAAGGTGACGACGTCCTTTACGCCTGTCTTGTAGGCGATGACATCGATGTCGCCGATGCGGGTGCGGATGGCGTTGTTGGCGATGCCGGCGTGGAGCGCTGAGGCGATGGCGACAAACAGAAGGAGGAAGCGGGAAAGGTTCATGGCGTGGGGGGCGCGGGTTAGCGGCTGATGGGACCGGGGACCCCCGCGGGCGAGGGAGGGGGAAGGTGGACGCCTTCGGGAGGCAGGATGGGAACGAACCAGCCAGTGGTGCTCTGGTCGGCGACGAAGTAGGTGTTAGCCACTCGTTTCACGTCTTCGGGAGTGACCTTCTTGATGGCGTCGTCGATGGTGACGTAGAGCGTCCAGTCGCCAGCGGAGATGTATTCGTTGAGATTGCTGGCGATGGCGAAGGCGCCGTCGCGGGCGTAGGCGGAGGAGGCGAGCATCTGGTTGACGGCGGAGGAGACTTCGGTGGCGGTGACGCCGTCTTTTTTGAGGCGGGCGATTTCGGCGAGCAGAGTCATCTCGACGGATTCCATTTTCACGCCGGGGGCGAGGTTGGCGTAGAGGATCGAGAGGGAGGGGTCGTGGAAGAAGCCGACGTCGGCGCTCACGTTGGTGGTGAGGTTTTGGTCGGTGAGGGCGCGGTAGAGGCGGCTGTTCTTGCCAGAGGTGAGGATGGAGCCGAGGACGCTGAGGGCGGCGGCATCGGGGTCGCGCGCGGCGGGAGTTTTGTAGGCGATGGCAACGACGCCGAGCTGGCCGGCGCGCTGCACGGTGACGCGGCGGGCGCCGCTCTGAGCGGGCTCGACGGTGTAAACCTGCGGGATGGGATGGGGGGAGCGGGGGATGGCGCCGTAGTATTTTTTAACGAGGGCGAGGGCGTTGGCGGGCTCGATATCGCCGATCAGGGTGACGGTGGCGTTGTCGGGCCAGTAGTAGGTGTCATAGAACTCGCGGAGTTTTTCGATGGGCACGTTCTCGATGTCGCTGCGCCAGCCGATCGTGGGGTGGTGGTAGGGGTGGCCGATGTAGGCGGCGGCGTAGATTTCCTTTTCGAGGGCGCGGACGGGGTTGTTTTCGCCGATCTCGAATTCGTTGCGGACGACGGTCATCTCGGGGCGTCGGTCGGAGTCGCGGAGCCAGAGGTTGCGCATGCGGTCGGACTCGATGGCGACGTAGGCCTCAAGGTGTTCTTTGCCGAGGTTGGCGAAGTAGTTGGTGCGGTCGAGCCAGGTGGTGGCGTTGTATTGGGCGCCGATGCGCTCGAGGAGCTGGTCGATGCTGGTGCCGTCGGCGCGGTTGTGGGCGGGGGAGCCCTTGAACATGAGATGCTCGAGCAGGTGGGTGGCGCCGGTGACGCCAAGACCCTCGTTGCGGGAGCCGACGCGGTAGGTGACCATGAAGGTCGCGACGGGCGCGGAGTGGTCGGGGAGGACGAGGACCTGGAGGCCGTTGGCGTCGAGGGTGTATTCGGCGATGCCGCCGGCGGTTTTGACGAAAGTGAAGCCGTCGATCTTGGCGGCGGGAGGCTCGCCGGCGGCGTGGAGACCGAGGGTGGAGAGCAGGGTGAAGCAGAGAAAGGAGCGGAGTTTCATGGAAGGGGGAACGGGATATGACCGCAAGTTTTGGGAAAGTGTCCATGCGAAGTGAAGGCAGGCAAGTGTCGTGATTTGCTTTCTACTTTGCGCATGTTTTTGCTGTCGGGCGTCAGGCTCTATCGAACATGGCTACCCCTAAAAAAATCCTCGTTGAGGACAGCGCCGAGCAGAACCGTCTCGCCGAGGATGCGAGTCGGGCAAGAAACTGGAAGCGCTGGGGGCCTTATTTGGCGGAGCGCCAGTGGGGAACGGTGCGCGAGGATTATTCGCCGAATGGCGAGAGTTGGGGTTATTTCACGCATGAGCAGTCGCGCAGCCGCGCCTATCGCTGGGGCGAGGACGGGCTCATGGGTATCACGGACCGCGAAGGTCGGATGTGTTTCGCAATCTCACTTTGGAACGGTCGCGACCCGATTTTGAAAGAGCGGCTTTTTGGACTCGCCAACCACGAGTGGAACCACGGCGAGGATGTGAAGGAGGAATATTTCTATCTCGATGCGACGCCCACGCATTCCTACCTCAAGGGGCTCTACAAATATCCGCAGGCGGCGTTTCCATACGAACAGCTGAAAGCGGAAAACGCCCGTCGCACGCGGTTGGAGCCGGAGTTCGAGTTGGGTGGGACGGGGGTGTTTGACGAAGGGCGTTACTTCGATGTTTTCTGCGAATACGCCAAGGCGGCCCCCGACGATATCTTGATTCGGATCACGGTGGCGAATCGCGGGCCGGAGGCGGCGACGGTGCATGTGCTGCCGACGTTGTGGTATCGCAATGCTTGGGTGTGGGGATGCTCGCACGAGGGTTGCGAGATCAAGCCGCGCCTATCGGTGAAGGCCCCTGATACCGTCGAGTGCGACCATGCGTCGCTGGGGCGTTTCACGCTGAGGCAGGAGGACGAGGCGCCGCTGCTTTTTACGGACAACGAGACCAACACCGAGCGTCTCTTCGGTTCCCCCAATGCCTCGCCTTTTGTGAAGGATGCATTTCACGACTACGTCGTCAGTGGTCGTTCAGACGCGGTCAATCCCCGCCAAAGGGGAACCAAGTGCGCGGCGCATCACGTCGTCACGCTCGCGCCGGGCGAGGAGCGGGTGATTCGCTTGCGGCTCCATTCGGCGGGGGCCGCACCCGTGGGGAAAACGGTTTTTGGAAAGGCGTTCGAGGACGTTTTCAAAGCGCGGAAGGTGGAGGCCGATGCGTTCTACGGGAAGCTGTTGGCGCGGGTTGTGTCTGCGGAGGAGAGATCGGTCGCGCGCCAAGCCTACGCGGGGTTGCTGTGGTCGAAGCAATTCTACCACTACGTTGTGAAAGACTGGCTCGACGGCGATCCGGAGATGCCGCCACCGCCGCCCGAGCGAAAAGACGGGCGCAACTGCGACTGGACGCACCTCTTCAACCGCGACGTGTTGTCCATGCCTGACAAATGGGAATACCCGTGGTTCGCGGCGTGGGACCTGGCGTTTCACATGATCCCGTTTGCGCGACTCGATCCGGACTTCGCGAAGTATCAGCTCAACCTGCTGCTTCGCGAGTGGTATATGAGTCCCAGCGGGCAGATCCCGGCCTACGAGTTCAACTTTTCCGATGTGAATCCGCCGGTGCACGCATGGGCTTGCTGGCGCGTTTACAAGATGGCCGGGCCGCGCGGGTCGCGCGACCGCACGTTCCTCGCGAGTGTTTTTCAGAAGCTACTGCTCAACTTCACCTGGTGGGTGAACCGCAAGGATCCGAGCGGGAAAAATCTATTCGCGGGAGGTTTCCTCGGGCTGGACAACATCGGGGTGTTCGACCGCTCCAAGCCGTTGCCGGCGGGCGGTTCGCTCACGCAGGCGGACGGCACGGCGTGGATGGCGTTCTATTGCTCGACCATGCTGGCGATGGCGCTGGAGCTGGCCGACGGCGACCCGGCCTACGAGGACATCGCGTCGAAGTTCTTCGAGCATTTTCTGGCGATTGCCGACGCGATAAACCACCTCGGAGGCACGGGGCTTTGGCACGAGCAGGATGGGTTTTACTACGACCGGTTCGTGCTGCCCGACGGGAGTGCGGAGCCGGTGCGCCTCCGTTCCATGGTGGGTTTGATTCCGTTGTTTGCGGTGGAGTTCATTGAGCAGGACCGGCTTGACCAGCTGCCCGGTTTCGCGAAGCGCACGCGGTGGTTTTTGAAATACCGGCCCGAGCTTGCGCGACAGATTACCTACCTTTCGGCGGAAGGCTGCGAGAGTCGCCGGTTGCTGCTGGCGATACCGACGCGGGAACGGTTGCGTCGCGTGCTGCGCACGGTGCTCGACGAGCGCGAGCTGCTTTCGCCGCACGGCGTGCGATCATTGTCGAAGCGATATGAGGCCAATCCGTATGTCATGCATCTTGCAGGCGAAAATCATAGCGTGGCGTATGTGCCGGGCGACTCGGATACATGGCTCTTCGGAGGAAACTCTAACTGGCGGGGACCGGTGTGGTTCCCGCTCAATTACCTGCTGATCGAGGCATTGGAACGGTATCACCATTTCTATGGAGACGACTTTAAAATGGAGTTTCCAACCGGCAGTGGGGTGCAGATGAACCTTGCGCAGATCGCGGCAGAGCTGGGACGGCGGCTGGTGAGGCTCTTCACGCCGGATGCAGACGGGAACCGCCCGGCGCTCGGCGGCGACGCGCGATTCAAGGACGATCCGCATTGGAGGGATCTCGTTCTCTTTCACGAGTTCTTCCACGGCGACACAGGCGCGGGGTTGGGCGCGAATCACCAGACTGGCTGGACGGCGCTGGTGGCGCGGTTGATCGAGCAGTTTCCGGGCGGGCGGTGACGCGGGGTCAGGCGGCGGCGGTGTCCGGGGAGGCAGGTGTCGTGCCGTTGCTCGCGGCGATGCGACGCTCGGCTTCGAGGATGATGGCTTCGCAGCCGACGAACTTGTGGTCGTCGAGGCAGAGACGGCGTCGCTTGCCGTCCTTTTCGTAGATGGCGTAGGCGATGCCTTTGCTGGCCCATTTGCGGAGGTCCATGTCAACGATGGTGTCGAGGTGGACGGTCTCGCGGTTGGTGGGGGACGATGCGGGCGGCATGGAGCGGAAGCCCGGCAACTCAGGCCACTTGGGTCAAACTGTCGAGCGGCACGCTGGTTTTGACGTAGGTCAGCATGGCTTTCACCTGCTCGTGTCCGAGGGTTTTGATGACTTGAATCAGGCTGGCATCCAGAGCGCGCAGGCGGGCGAAGTCGCCTTCCTCGATGAGGTGGCGCAACTCGCCGTCGAGCACGAAGGCGTGGAAGAGATGGCGCAGCTCGCGGACCTTGGTGGCGTCCGGCGACTGCGTGGTGAGGAACTGCTGGAAGTGATCCTCGGTGAGCTGTTCGCGGGTCGCGATTTTCGGAGAGAGGCCGAAGATGAACTGAAGGATTTCGCGGAAGGTGGGCTGGCGGTCGGTCTGGTAAATTTGGCGCAGTTTACCGAGGTTCCAGAACTCTTTCGGCTTCTCGAAGAGCAGTTGTTGGAAGAGCGTTTCGGCCTCGGTCCAGTTTTCGGAGGCGACGGCCTGCTTGAGGTCTGCGTGAGTATCGACGGCTTCGACGACCTGCTCGGCGAAACGTTTTTTGAACATCTCGCGGTCCACCTTCATGCCGTCGTTGCCGATCGTGTCTTCGGCCACGTGGGCGATGGGGTCGGGCGAGGTGCTGGTGAAGGTGGAGGGCTTGGCCGCACCCGAACCGCTATGACCCTCGCCGCCTTCGCCGCCGGGCTCGGGCGCGCCTTTGGGCAGGTTGAGCTTTTGGTCGTAGTCGAACTCCTTCTCGAAGAATTCGCAGTTGGCGAAGAAGTCGAAGAGCGCAAAGCCCGTCTTCGCCGCGCTCTGGCCGGTGGCGTCGTGGCGGAAGGTGCAGAGGCGGGTGCCGCGGCCTTTGATCTGGATGAAATCGGTCGGCGAAAAAATCGGGCGGGCAAGCACGACGTTGAGCACGTCTTCGCAGTCGTAGCCGGTGGTCATCATGCCGACGGTCACGCAGACGCGGGTGCGGCTGGTGTCGTAATCGCGAAACTCAGCCGCGCGCCAACGGGACTTTCCGTTGA
The DNA here is from genome assembly GCA_025352985.1 of Verrucomicrobiota bacterium. Taxonomy (GTDB): domain Bacteria; phylum Verrucomicrobiota; class Verrucomicrobiia; order Opitutales; family Opitutaceae; genus Rariglobus. The sequence continues at coordinate 4,258 of JANXRL010000085.1, read as the reverse complement.
GGTTGTTGTTGGCGAAATCGATGGTCATCTGCTGCGCGCCGGGAATGTCGGAGGTGACCTGCACGGCAAAGGCCGAGCCTGCGCCGTAAACTTCGGGCCAGCGGCGGGTGGCCTCTTCGTTGAGCAGCGCGACGAGCTTGGTGGCGTGGCGGCGGCTGACGGCGAAGGCGATGGTCTTGCCCGGCTCGCCGGTGAGCGGGTCCTTGCGGATGTTGTCGAGAAAACAGCGAGCGAAACTCAGGTTGGTTCCGTCGGAGAAAAACTTCCGCTCGTAGTCGCGTTTCTTGAACGTGATCTCTGCTTCCTGACCATCCTCGTCGGGCGGGAGTTGCACGGCGTAGCCGCTGTCCGCGAGCATCTGGGTCGTGATGTCGGTGCGAGCGTCGAGGGCGACGGGGTTGACGAGATAAGGTGGCGCGTGACGCACCGCATCCAACAGGCTGTAACGGAAGGTGGGTTCGCCGTCGTCGCAGCCAAAGGTGCGGTAGGTGTCGAGGAGCAGGCGGCGCTCGTAAGCGGCGGGGTCTTCAAAGGCATCGGCCTCGATCACGCCTTTTAGGTAGTCGCGCGGCGTGGCGGTGAGGCCGAGCTTCGCACCGACGAAATACTCGAAGATGGCGCGGTTGTTGCCGCTGATGGTGCGGTGGGCCTCGTCGCTGATGAGGAGTTGGAAATCGGTCGGGGCGAATTCGGATAGGAAGCGGTTGCGGGCGGCGAGGCTTTGGATGGTCGTGACGACGACCTGGGCGGAGCGCCAGTCGTCGCGTTTTTGTTTGTAGATGACGGTGGAGATGCCGTCGGGGCCGAGGAGGGTGTTGAAGGCTTTCCACGCCTGCGTTTCGAGTTCGAGGCGATCAACGAGGAAGAGGATGCGGTGGGCGTTTTCGGTGCGCAGGTAGAGCTTGGCGATGGCGGCGCTGAGGAGCGTCTTGCCGGTGCCGGTGGCCATCTCGAAAAGGAAACGATGCTGGCCGGTGCCAGCGGTTTTCTGGAGGGCGTGGACGGCGGCGACCTGGTAATCGCGCAGCAGGCGGATCTTTTTGTTTACGCCGATCTCGCGTTTTTCCGCTTCGGAGTAGGTGGGCCAGGCGGCGTCTTGGGAGACGGCGACATAGGTTTCGTCCACAGTGACGGACGCGAGGCGTTTGCCGTCGGGTTGCCAGGTGGCGGCCTGGCCGAGCTCGGCGGCGGGGAGGAAACGCGAGACGCGGACGGGGTTTCCTTGCGTGAGATTCCAGTAGTAGTGGAGCAGGCCGTTGCTCAGGAAAATGTGCGAGACCTTGAGGCTTTCGGCATAGGCGCGGGCCTGTTCCTTGGCGGAAAGCGGGTCGATGGACTCCTTCTTGGCTTCGACCACGGCGACGGGGCGTCCGTCGGCGGCAAGGAGGACGTAGTCAACGAAGCCGCCGGGCGCGTGCTGGTAATCGGCGCCGAGATCGGCGTTGGGCGCGAAGGGTTTTCGGGTGACGCGGTGCTCGCAGACGATGTTTTCGCGCCGGCCCTGCGCATCGGGGAGGAACCGCCAGCCCGCCTCCTCCAAGAGCTTATTGATGGTGATGCGGGCTTGGGCTTCGGAAGGCATGGGGTTAATTGCTGGTCGTCGGTATCGGCCGCCCGAGCATGCGGTTAGTCACTTCTACGAGACGGCGGCGGAAGCATTCAAAACTAGGCATATCGATTCTGAACGGTGAAATCGTGCCATCGGTCACCAAGTCGGGCAGATCGTTGAATTCTTTATGAAGTAAAGTGAGGCGCTCTGTCAGTTGCTGCTTTGCCGGGTTGGGGCTGTGATCATTGCCTGAAAGGTCATTCTCCAGGCTGGCGCAATGCTGATAGGGCTCGGGTTTCAACGCGCATAGCAACCACGCTTCACTTTTGGGTTTTGGCACCATCGCGATACCGTTTTCAAAATTGGCGGAAATGAAACCGCGATCAATGGCTTCACATTTGGCCTCGTAGAGGCCTCGTTCGGTTGAGCGGGTGCCATCTGCGTCGCGGAATAATACTGCGGCGACTGGAACGCCCGGTGCCTCGAAGCGTTTGGCGACTGCGGCGAGTTGTTGAGCGTGGCGGGTATGAGATGCGGTTTCGGGGCGGCTTTTTTTGCCCATGGCGATCAGCGTCCGGGGGAACTCAACCGATGCGAGGGCTGATTCCGAAATGAACTCCATCGCACTACAGTTCAGGGGTGATAGCCCGCTCGCTTGCTCCACGATTTTATCGATGATGACGGCCATGGCTCCGGGTTTAAAGTCCGCGCCGGAGCATTCGCTTCGACTATTCCCGCAGGCGCCGATGTCGCTCGGTCCTTCGCCGGAGACGACAAAGATCATTTTCCGTTCCCTGTGGAGGTTGACGTTGGAGCTGCTTGAATCGCAAGGCGGCTTACAAGCTGGGTGAGATCGGTATCAACAAACACCTCCCCCGGGCCGAGGGCCCTGAGCTTATAACCTGTTTCCGGCAGGTCGAAGTAGCGCACGGATCGCGTGCGGCCATCCGTAGTCTTGTAAAGAAGGACTACGCTTTCCCGTGCGACTTGATCTTCTAGGAAGTTCAAGATCACAGGGCTATGGGTGGTGACGATGACTTGTCGTCCGTTACGTCCCAGGCCAACGAGGAAATCCATCAGCTTCTCCACGAGCGCCGGGTTGATTCCGTTCTCGATTTCATCGAGAAGGATAACTCCGTGGTTGGTGAACGCTTGGGAGAGAATGGCTATTACCCGGAGAAAACCGTCGTTGATATGCCCGGCATCAACGGGACTGCTACCCGAAAAGGCTTCCTGAATCCGGAGATTTTTCCACCCATACTGTTGCCCCTTGATGTGCCATGAGAGCAGTTGAGGATAAAACTCCTGCAGCATCTCCAGCAGGCTAGTTTTTGAAACCGCTGGGAGCTGATCGAGAAAAGGGGCGAGTTTTTCTCCTCCTGGGCCGATATCCTGCGCCGTGCGGGCTTTGCGTCGCATTAATTGCGGTGCAAGCAACTCCAGTGAGCGCAAGCCCTGCAAAGCCGCTTTGACTTCGCAGATGATGGTATGGGTATCCGTCAGCTTCAGCGAAGAAATCACCGAGCCTTGGTATTCGAATGAGATTTTTTCTCCGCTTGATTCAATGGCGGTAGAACCCGCTTTGGCTACCGCTATATATCCATCGTCGACCTTTAGGAGGGGAACGCCATTGGCCGTGATAAGCTCCCACGTGCATTTCATGAGCGAGCTGTTGTAGCGCGCGTGCCATTCGATGGGCACTCCAGTCTCGCTGATCAGGGCGACCGTAAAACTGATCAACGAACGTCTCGTTCCAATCTGGCTTACAAGTTCGTTTTTCTTCCACTCACGGCGCTCCAGCCAAGCGTAGATTCCGCCGGTTGCCACCTGTGCGATGAAATCGAAGGCTTGAAGCAGGGTGGACTTCCCGGCGCCGTTGAGGCCGATGAGACAGGTGAAACCGGTCAGTTTATGGCCGTGAGGGGGCAGCTCGAAGTCTACCAGCGACTTGAAGTTATCGATCTTGATGCGGGTGATCATGTCTCGGCGTTAGCAAGAGGGGTTTTGGCGTTATTGGCGAGGTCTTCGTTGGTTCCCCAGACACGTGCAAGGGTGCGGGCGATTTTGGCCTCGAAGGCGGGGATCAGGGCGCGGACGGATTCCATCTTCGCCGCCTCCGCGTCCAGCTCCGACACGATCCGGGACTGCTCGGGGATCGGGGGGAGGGGGATTTGGACGGATTCCAGAATCTCAATATTGATATTTTTCTGCGCCATTTGCGGGGCCATCCGATCCAACTCCTCCTTCTTCCCGCGCATCGCCAGTTCGAGATATTTTGCGAGGACACCGGGTTTAGGAGTTAGGCCGACAACTGAGTCGGGGAAACAGGCCGGATAAACGAGTAGACCGGTATCACCAATGTTGGCGGCAATCGTGATGAGAACGACGGGGGGATTGAAAAGTTTACTCACCGACAAACCGCGTTCGTTGAGAGTTTGAGTATGCGAAACGGGGCCACCCTCCGAGCGAACCACATCGCCCGTTTGGATAAAGGGATATTGGCCACCGTAGAATTCCGGAGCGTTGCGCGGACGATGCGAGAATCTCCCTCGTTGCATTTCGCACGCTTCGCCGAGTGGCACGATGGGCCAGTCTGGAGTGATTGCGACCTGCGGGCGGTAGGCGGCGAGGATTTGGCGGGCTCCGTCGATGACCTGCTGGTAGCCTTCGATCTCCGTCACGATCCGGCGTTGTTCCTCCAGCGTGGGC
>JANXRL010000068.1 GCA_025352985.1 Verrucomicrobiota bacterium | reverse complement strand
CTACCACGGCGACACCCTCACCAACGAGTGGGACGTCCTCCGCGAGCTGAACCCGGCGAAGAAACCCAGCTTCGACGCCATCGTCGCCAATCCGCCCTTCAGCTACCGCTGGGAACCGACCGACGCCCTGGGCGACGACGTGCGTTTCAAAAACCACGGCCTCGCCCCCAAGTCCGCCGCCGACTTCGCCTTTCTCCTCCACGGCTTCCACTACCTCAAAGATGAAGGCGTGATGGCCATCATCCTGCCGCACGGCGTGCTCTTCCGTGGCGGTGCCGAGGAACGCATTCGCCAAAAGCTCCTCAAAGACGGCCATATCGACACCGTCATCGGCCTGCCCGCGAACCTCTTCTACTCCACCGGCATTCCCGTCTGCATTCTGATCCTCAAAAAGTGCAAGCAGCCCGATGACGTGCTTTTCATCAACGCCGCCGAGCACTTCGTGAAAGGCAAACGCCAGAACCAACTCACGCCGGAGCACATCGCCAAAATCATCGAGACCTACAAGTTTCGTAAACAAGAAGACCGCTACTCACGCCGAGTGGAGATGGCGGAGATCGAGAAAAACGACTTCAACCTGAACATCTCCCGCTACATCAGCACGGCGACCGCCGAGGAAGAAATCGACCTCGCCAAAACCCACGCCGAGCTGGTCGGAATTGAACAGGCCATCGCCACCGCGACCGAAAAACATAACTCTTTTCTTAAGGATCTGGGTCTGCCCCCGCTGCCGCCCGGAAAAAAAGGCACTTAGCAATCGGTGCCCACCCACGCGATACCCGGCCAAAAAATTCGCCCACCGCCATCCCGCTTCCAAGTCGCTGCGTCCTTCAGATTGAGAACCCTGTCGAAGGGAATTATCTCCGGGGATAAAACCACCGCGCTCGACGTTGCGCTGGTGAAGGAACACCATCACCCCGCCATGAAATCTCCCGCCCTGGCCCTGGTGTTGTTGCTCGCGCTGCCTGCGCTCGCGTTGCGCGCCACCGACGACTCGCCCGCCTTCATCGTCAAAAACGATCTCGTCCCCTCGCCCGCCGTGCCTGGCGCGTCCGCCCCACGGCTCGTCAACGCCCCCGACGGCACCGTCTATCTTTCCTGGCTCGAACCCGCCCCCGCCCGCCGCACCGCCCTGCGCTTCGCCCGCTTCGACGCCGCCACACGCACGTGGAGCCCCGCCCGCACCATCGGCGAAAGCCACGCGCCATCCGTCCCCGCCAACCTCACGCCAAGCCTCGCGATTTCCTCGGCCAACGCACTCGCCGCCCTCTGGCATCCCGCCACCGCCCTCGCCACGCTCACCACCTCGATTGACGGCGGCCTCAACTGGAGCGCACCGCTCGTCCTCAACCGCCCGTCCCGCCCCGCCGACCACGCCACCCTCCAAGCCCTGCCCGGCGGACAATTTCTCGCCGCCTGGATCGAACCCGAAGGGAAGAGCGGCACCCTCCTCGCCCGCACCACCGCCCAGGATGCCGCCCCCGTGGTGGTTGACCCGGCGGTGAGCGCGGGTTGCGCCCCCGTCCTCGCCGTTTTCCCAGATGGCAGCGCCGTCGTCGCCTACCGCGGCCTTACGCCCGACGGCATCCGCGACATCCGCACCGCGCGTTTTCACGACGGCCGCTGGGACGCGCCCGCCACCCTGTCCCCCGACAACTGGAAACCCTCCCTGCCCACGCGCAACAGCCCCGCCCTCGCCGTGCGCGGCCCGCATCTCGCCGCCGCCTGGTTCACCGCCGCCGAGGGTGCACGCGTCAACGTCTCCACCTCCGACGACGCCGGCGCGCAGTGGCTCATCCCCAGCCGCGTGGACGACATCGCCCCGCTCGGCTCCCCGTCCCTCGCGCTCTTCGACGACGGCAGCCTGCTCGTCGCCTGGGTCGAACGCACCGCCACCGAACGCGTCGTCCTCCTGCGCCGCATCTCCGCCCGAGGCAGCCTGAGCGTGCCCGTGCAGATCGGCCGCACAGTTGACGGCGCAACCCCCACCCTCGTTCGCGTAAAAGACGGCGACGCCACCCCCGCGCAAGTCCTCGTCACCACCCTCAACCCACCGCCCGCCACCCCCGAATCCGCCGCCCGCCTCCCGTCACCGAGCTTCATCACGCTGCGCCTCGTCACCCTGCCCTCCGCCGCCGAACTCGCCGAGGCCGACCCCTGCAACTGCGACCCGCGCCCCGAAGACGTGCGCGGCTACGCGATCAAAGGCCGCGTCGTTTCCATCGACGCCGCTCGGGGCACCTTGCAACTCGAACACGCCGCCATCCTCGGCGTGCTGCCCGCCGGCACGACCACGCTTCAAGTTGGCCCCGAGGTGCTCCGTGATGTTCAACCCGGTCGCACCATCCTCGCCCGTGTCGAACGCACCGGCGCCGACTGGTCGCTCTTCAACGTGCGCACCCTGGAAACCGTCCCTGCCGTCGCCGATCCGAGGTAGGGCGAGACCGCTGGGCCCGCCGCGATTGACCAACGCCATGCGCACGCCTGACCGGACGGCCCAGCGGTCCGTCCCTACCTTTTTCGAACATTCTGACTCTGCAAAACCAAGGCCGCCGTCAGCACGGAGGCTGCGGCGGCGTTTGTTTGCGGGCTTGATGCCCGCTCAAGCTTCCGCTCCGAACACGGCCTTCGCGTAGTTTTCCACGTTGAAGGGCTGCAAATCCTCGGGCTGCTCGCCAAGGCCGAGGAAATAAATCGGCAGTTTCAACTCGCGCCAGATGCCCACGATCGCGCCGCCTCGGCTGGTGCCATCGAGCTTGGTGACGACGAGGCCCGTCAGCCCGAAACTCTTGTGAAACACGCGCGCCTGCTCAATGGAGTTGGTCCCGAGCGAGCCGTCCACCACCAGCCACGAATGATGCGGCGCGGTGGAGTCGTTCTTGGCCAGCACGCGGCGGATTTTTGCGAGCTCCTCCATGAGGTTGCTCTTCGTGTGAAGACGTCCGGCGGTGTCCACGATGAGGTAATCGCAGCCGCGTGCCTTGGCGGCCTGCCACGCGTCGAAGGCGACGGCGGCGGCGTCCGCGCCGGTGTGACTGGCGACGATGGGCAGCTCCAGACGCGTTGCCCATGCCTTCAACTGCTCGACGGCGGCGGCGCGAAACGTGTCGCACGCCGCGAGCATGACGGACTTGCCATCCTGCTTGAGCAGCCAGCCGAGTTTGGCCGAGGTGGTGGTTTTGCCGGAGCCGTTGACGCCGATCATCACGATCACGGTCGGATTCCGAGGTAGGGCGTGACCGCTGGGCGCGCCGGGATCGGACGGACGGCCCAGCGGTCCGTCCCCATCTCCCAGCAATCCTTCGCTGCCGGCAAGCACGCGGCGGAGGACGGTCGCGCCGATGGCCGCCGCCTGTTGGCCGCGCAGCTCCTTGTCCTTTTTGTAGGCATCCTTGATTTCGACGAGGATCTCCTCGGTCGTGGCGACGCCGAAGTCGGCGGTGTAGAGCGCCTCCTCGAGCGTCTCCAGCGAAGAAACGTCGATGGCGCGCCCGCCGAAAAGACCGTGGGTTTTCTCGGTGATGGCGGCGACCGTCTTGGCGAGCCCGTCCTTAAACTTTTTGAAGAGACCGAACATGTTTTTATCTGGAACTCAGGAAATCAGGAAGCAAACCGCTCGCGCCCAATGCGGCGGACTCCGAGAGGCATGGATGCAAAGTTGAGAATCAGACCATCCTGAATACCGGCCGCCTTCATCTGGGAACGGCCTATGGCAAAGAAGATGTCCTCGATTTCTTTAACGGCCTTGAGTTCCACCAACAGCACACCCTCAACCAAAATATCCAGGCGATGTTCGCCGACTACGACGTCACGATGCAGAATCTTGATCGTCTTCTGCTTCTCAAAGCAGATTCCGCGCGCGGCCAGCTCCACGGAAAGCGCGTTTTCATAGACCGATTCGATGAATCCAGGTCCCAGTGCAGAATGAACGGCGATAGCCGCCTCGATCACCTGTCCGCTCAGCTCCTTGTGTCCGAGTTCGTTCATTCCTGATTTCCTGAGTTCCAGATAAAAATCTCCTACTCCGCCTTCTCCACCTTGCGGGCGTCGCGGCCGAGCTGGTCCTTCAACCGGTCGAGGATGCCGTTGATGAAACGCTTCGAGTCGGCGTTGGAAAACTGCTTCGACAAATCGATCGCCTCGTTGATCGACACGACCGGGGGGATGTCCTTGCGAAACATCATCTCGTAGATCGCCACGTGCAGGATCGCCAGGTCGATCTTGGCGATGCGGTCGAACTCCCAGTTGTGCGCGAGGCTGCGGATGCGGCCGTCGATCTCGGCGATGTTCTTGATCACGCCGTCGATGATCTCTTCGCCAAACGAGTAGTGGTCGCGGGGCTTTTCCTGCGTCTCGAAGAACGTGCGCAGGTCTTCGGAGAGATCGGTGGGCACGTTGATGCTCCAGGCGAAGAGGTATTGCAGGGCGGCCACGCGGCCGTCACGGCGCTGGGCAAACAGGGCTTTGTTGCTCATTTGGAAAGTTGTTTTTTGAGGGCCGCCATCTCGAGGGCGGCGGCGGCGAACTCGGCCCCGCGGTCGATCTTGCCGCGAGTGCGGGCCTCGGCCTGCGCACGGGTGTTGGCGACGATCACGCCGTTGATCACGGGGCGGCGAGTGTCGAGGGAGACGCGCTGGAGCGCGTGCGAAACGCTGTCGCCCACCATCTCGTGGTGGTTGGTATCGCCGCCGATCAGGACGCCGAGACCGATCACGACATCGGGCTTGGCGCGCAACGCGAGCGCCTGCGCCGCCCAGGGAACCTCGTGGGCGCCGGGCACGCGCACGACCGTGATGCGCTTTCCCTTCACGCCGGCGGTCTTGAGCCCGGCGATCACCCGCTCCAGAAGTGCATCGACCATCTCGGCGTTAAACCGCGAAGCCACGATGCCGACAGAAAATGCGGCGCCTTTGACGGACAGGGACGTGGGAGCGGCGAGACTCATGAGAAAGAAGGAAGAAAAGGATGTGCGCCGCCGCACGCCCTTCGGCAACTCATTTTCCTGCGACCGCCACCATCTCCACGATCTCCAGCCCGTAGCCGTCGAGGCCCACAACCTTGCGCGTGCTGTTGGAAAGAAGGCGGATCTTGCGCAGACCGAGGGCGACGAGAATTTGCGCGCCGATGCCGTAATCACGG
>JANXRL010000058.1 GCA_025352985.1 Verrucomicrobiota bacterium | reverse complement strand
CTGCGCCGAGCCCGACTGGAGCAAGGGAGACCCCACGAAGATCGCTTTTACCGTGCGGGTTGGCAGCGGTTATCAGGTCGCGCTCTATGATCTTTCGGGCAAGACGCCGACGAAGATCGTATCGAAGGCGGCGGGCGACGCGGTGGAGCCTTCCTGGCTGGGGGACGGTCGCCATGTGGTCTATACCGCGCGCGCAGCCAACAGCCGCAGTCTTACCATTCTCGATACGGAAACGGGCAAGACGACCCGCATCAGCCCGCCGGCCATGCGGGAGGTTTCGCAGGCCAGCGTGTGGGCACCCTGAAACAATTTCTGATTTACGATTTCGGATTTTCAAGCACCTCTTTTACGAGGTGCTTTTTGTATTCACAGATTTTGGGACATAAAAAAGCCGCCCCGTTTTGAGGGGCGGCCTGGGTGAAGGCGCTTAGGCGACGGCCTTGAGGTAGTTGGCCTCGGCGGCGTCCCAATCGACCACGTTCCAAAACGCGGCGATGTAGTCGGGGCGGCGATTTTGGTAGTTCAGGTAGTAGGCATGCTCCCAGACATCGAGGGCGATGACGGGTTTTCCTTCAATGCCGGCGACGGCCTTGCCCATGATCGGGCTGTCTTGGTTGGCGGTGGAGCCGACCGCGATTTTCTTGTCGGCGGTGACGACGAGCCAGGCCCAGCCGGAGCCGAAGCGGGTGGCGCCGGCGGCGGCGAAGGCGGCCTTAAACTTTTCGAAGTCACCGAAGGTGGCGTTGATGGCTTCGGCGAGCTTGCCGATGGGAGCGCCGCCTTTGCCGGGGGCGATTATCTTCCAGAAGAAAGAGTGGTTGGCGTGACCGCCGCCGTTGTTACGCACCGCGCCTCGCACCGCCTCGGGGATCTTCGAAACATCGGAAATGAGATCGCATACGCAGTCAGGAGCGGGGACGCCGGCGTCGGCGAGGGCTTTGTTCACGTTGGTGATGTAAGCCTGATGATGCTTGGAGTGATGGATTTCCATCGTTTTGGCATCAATGTGGGGGATGAGGGCGTCGTATGCGTAGGCGAGTTTTGGGAGTTCGTAGGCCATGGTGGTAGATTTCGGATTTATTGCGGGATTAAAGAAGTGAGCGTGTTCACGGCGTCAAAATCGTCAACCTTGCAGGACACGTTGATAGGCTTCCTTCAAAGGGGGCGAAGGAAGATGATTTTTGTGAGGAATACCGTATTGCGGTTAAGAACTTGTTTTGTAATAAATGTGTAAAGCTCATGATGCGCTCATTTAAACTTTCCGAAGCGGTAAAAATAATACCGGAGGATTTGGAAGACTTGTTGGTCCGCGGTGCCTATCTGGAGCACAGTGCGCAGGAGTTGAAACGCATGCATCAGGAGCAAACGACACGGCTGGAAACGGTGCGTGCGACGCAGCCATCCTTTATGTTTCTGCGTCCCAAGGATACCCGTGAGGCTTTCAGGGAGGCGACCTCGGGCACGACACAGGATCTGGCCACGATAGAAAAAGCGCTTTTTGTGAACGCCAAGCTGTCCGCCTATCTACGGAAGATTGCCAATGACCGGCTTGAGAAATGGATGCGTGAAAATTGCGTGGAGTATCGGGTAGGACTGGCGGCGGAGCATTATGCGGTGGATTGGGAGCAGGCGCTGGAGCGCTTCACCGAACATGCGAAGACGTTTGTCCGCGTGCTAGGCTCTGCGCGCAACACCGCCCCGGCCGGCTATAATCACCAGAAGAACACCTTTTCGCCTGCGGCTTACGATGCCATCAAGCTGGCTCATACGGTTGCGCTGCGTGTGGAGGCAGAGATACAGGCCACCAACGCGATTGCCGAGGAGCATGACCGGATGCTGGGCAAGACTGTGTTTAACGATCCGATGCCGCGTGTCGTGCAGGAGCCTTACGCCTCGGTTGTAGGCCAGATTGCCGAACTGGGTCCGACGGCCGCTCAGGTGGAATTCACCCGCGTGATCGATGCGGTCGATGATTTGATTGATCGTGAATTGGGTGCCCTGATCAGTCGGGTGCGGAATTCGGGGCGCGAGCTTTTGGGGCGCACGCAGGGTTATGTTGACGATGCTTGGAACCAGCTTCACGTCCACGCCGTTGCCCACAGCGTGGATCGGAAGCAGGTCGAGGCTGTGGTGGCCCAGACCGAGCGTCTCTACACCAGCGACATGCAGTTGATGACGGCCTGAAATCGGGCGCGGCTAAAGTCCGAAGTGGCGCGCGAGTCGCCAGCCTATGTAAACACCGGCCATGGCCCCGATACCGCTTAGGAAAAATGCCCACATGAAGCCGAGCGGATCCGCCAGATACCAGACGGCGTAACTCAGAATCGTCGAGCATAGACCGATCATGAGTTTCATGGGATCGGGGAGTAATTTGGTTTGGGTGCCATCACGAACCTGGCTGATGTTCTTCGCGTTCTACTGGCTTGATCGTGCGCGGCTTTTCTTCTGCTTGGGCCGTCATGAACTCGATGAGGCGATCGTTAAAAGTCTTTGCGGGATCGTGGCCCATTTTTTTCAAGGCTTGCACGAGCGCGGCGACTTCGACCAGACGGGCGATGTCGCGGCCGGGGCGGACGAAGAGTTCGATATGGGGGAGCTGGATGCCGAGGATGTCGTAAAAGCTTTCCTCTAGGCCGGTGCGCTCCTCGATAACGTCGGGCGTCCATTCGCGGAGGGAGATTACCATGTCGATCCGCTTCTGGGCGCGGACGCTTTTGATGCCGAACATCTCGGCGATATTGATGATGCCGATACCGCGACACTCCATGTAGCCGCGATTGAGCGGGCGGCTGGAGGAGACGAGTTCGCGTTCGTCGAGAAGCTTGATGACGGTGAGATCGTCGGCGACGAGCGAGTGTCCGCGCTCGATGAGGGCGAGGGCGCATTCGCTTTTGCCGACGCCGGAGTCGCCGCGGAGCATGACGCCCACGCCTTTGACATCGAGGGTGGTGGCGTGCTCGGTCGAGGAAGGCGCGAACTCGTTGTCTATGCAGAGCGTGGCGAGGTTCACCCAGTTCATGGTGATCATCGGCGTGCGGAAGAGCGGGAGGTTGCGCTCTTGGGCGACCACCAGCAACGGGTGGGTGGGATGGTAGTTGCGGGTGAGGACGATGCAGGGCACGCCGCGATCAATCATTTCGTTGATGATCTCCATCTGGCGGCGTTGGTCGACCGTCTTGAAGTAGGTCATCTCGGCGGCGCCGATGATCTGAATGCGCTTGTTGGCGAAATATTTGAAGAACCCAGTAAGCGCGAGGGAGGGGCGGTTGATGGAGCCTTCCTTGATGAGGCGGTGGAGGCCTTCGGCGCCGGTGACGAGTTCGAGTTTGAGCTTCTCGCGGTAGGTTTCGAAGAAGTGGGAGACCGTGATTCCGTGGATGGCTTTTTGCATGTTGGGCTGGCGGCTAGGGGTGAAAGGCTCTGGGCGGTCTACATGTTGAAATCTTTGCCTAGGTAGAATTCGCGGGCCTGGGCGTCGTTGATGAGGAAGTCGCCGGTGCCTTCGGTGAGAACGCGGCCCTGATGAATGAGGTAGGCGCGGTCAACGATGCGGAGGGTCTCGCGGACGTTGTGGTCGGTGATGATGACGCCGATGCCGCGGGCCTTGAGGTCGAGGATGATCTTCTGCACCTCCGAGACAGAGATGGGGTCGATGGCGGCGAAGGGCTCGTCCATCAGCAGGAACTTGGGATTGGTGACGAGGGCGCGGGCGATTTCGAGGCGGCGGCGTTCGCCGCCCGAGAGGGTGTAGGCGGGCTGCCTGGCGACATGCGTGAGGTGAAGTTCTTCCAAGTGGCGCGAGACAATGGCGGCGCGTTCGCGGCGGGCGACGCCGATGGCTTCGACGATGGCGAGGATGTTTTCCGTGACGGTGAGCTTCCGGAAAGTGGACGGTTCCTGCGGGAGATAGCCGAGTCCGAGGCGCGCGCGTTCGTGCATGCGCAGGTGGGTGATGTCGCGGCCGTTCAGGGCGACGCGACCGTGGGTCGCGGGGACGAGGCCCACGACCATGTAGAACGTGGTGGTTTTCCCGGCGCCGTTAGGACCGAGCAGGCCGACGATTTCACCGGCGCGAAGGCGCAGGTCCACGCCGTTCACGACGGTGCGCTGGCCGAAGGTTTTAACCAGGCCGGTCGTGGTGATTTCCGCAGTGGCGGCGGTGACGTCGGGGGCGATCATGGGGCTTTGGCGGGCGCCTGCATGGGCTTTTCCTTGTCGAAGCCGAGGTCTTTGATGGATGCACCTGTAAGCTCGATGTTGTCGCCGAAGAGGCGGCGTTCTCCGCGCAAAAGGACGATTTTTGTGCCTTTGGCGACGTAGGGTCCGGAGCTATCGATGACGACGGGGCTTTCGGTGAGGACGATGCGGTCTTCGCGGGGGAATACCTCGGCGCGTCCGCAGGTGACGTCGCGGTCGCCCTGCACGATGTGGACGTTGCCGGTGGCGACGAGGGTCTTGAACTTGTCGAGCTTGCCCACGGTGGCGTCCTTTTCACCGAGACGGGAGGCGAGGACGTCGAGGTGGTCGCAGGTGATGCGTATGTTGTTGCCGGTAACGACGACGTTTTGGTCGAAGACGGCATGCGTTTCGGTGTCGGTGCTGCGCATATCCAGGCTCTTGCTCGTGATGACGGTGGGGACGACAGGGCCAGCGGGCTTGGCGGATTCTGCGGGAAACGCGCCGCCGGGAAACGCGGCGAGCAGGCTCGCGACGAGCACAAACCGGCGGAAAAGGTGGGTGGGGGTCATTTGATGATGTCTTTGAGCTCGTCACGGAAGGTGACGCGGGCGTTGTTTTTGATCAAAACTCTTTTCTCCTGATGGAAGTAGGTCCACTGCTCGCCGGTCACCTCGACGTCGTCGCGCATGAAGCGGACGGATTCTTGGCCGGTGACGACTTGCTTGTCGGTGTAGGCGGTGGCGGAGGGGCTAAGGAGAATGCAATCGATGCGGCCGGAGCCGTCGGTGGTGAACAGCGTGAAGTTCATTTTTTTCACGTCGATCTGCGTGTTGCTCACAATCATGGCCTCGTCGGCGCGCATGAAGGAGGTGCGGAAACCGGCCTTGTCGAAGGAGGGCAGGCGAAAGTTTTTGATGGGGGCGCTGCTTTTGATCTGCGGCGTGGTGTCGGCGGAGGCGCAGAGGGGGAGAACGAGAACGAGAACGAGAAAGAGAACGAGGTCGGAAGCGGAGCGGGAGGCGTTCATGCGGGGAACGTATGACCCTGCGCGGCGAGGATATGTTCGCACACTTCGCGGACGGCTCCGCGGCCGGGCTGACGGCGGGTGATATAGTCGGCGGCGGTGATCGCGGACGGCATGGCGTCGGGCACGGTGACGCCGATGCCGGCCCAGCGGATGGCCGCGGCGTCGATGTCGTCGTCGCCCATGTAAACGCATTGTTCGGGTTTCAGGCCCAAGGCGGCGGCGAGTTCCTGGAGGGCGGTGATTTTGTCGACGCGGCCTTGGACGAGGTGGGGGATTTTAAGCTCGGTGGCGCGAACGGTGGTAGCGCCTGAGGCGCGTCCGCTGATCCAGGCGGTGGCGATGCCTGACTTGGCGAGGCGGACGAGGCCCATGCCGTCCAAGACAGAGAAGGTTTTGCTTTCAGTGCCGTCGGAGGCGACGTGAATGGTGCCGTCGGTGAGGATGCCGTCCACGTCCATCGCGAAGAGGCGGATGGCGGCCCAGCGGGAGGGGGTGATGAGGGTTTTCATTTGGTGATCTTACCCGATCCACGCGGCGATTTTTTCGATGAGGGTGTCGCGGGTGGGGCGGTAAACCATTTCCAGCTCGGGGGCGAAGGGGACGGGCATGTCGAGGGAACCGATGCGGAGCGGGGCGGCTTCCAGACTGAAGAAGTGTTCCTCGGTGAGGCGGGCGACCAGCTCGGCGCCGAAGCCGT
Source organism: Verrucomicrobiota bacterium (assembly GCA_025352985.1). Lineage (GTDB taxonomy): Bacteria > Verrucomicrobiota > Verrucomicrobiia > Opitutales > Opitutaceae > Rariglobus. The sequence continues at coordinate 40 of JANXRL010000058.1, read as the reverse complement.
GGGTGCGGCGGCCTTCGTGCAACACGATGAGGCGGTGGGT
>JANXRL010000055.1 GCA_025352985.1 Verrucomicrobiota bacterium | reverse complement strand
TGGTGCAGCTGTAGGGAGTCGAACCCCAAACCTTCGCATCCGTAGTGCGACGCTCTATCCAGTTGAGCTACAGCTGCGTGACGGAAGCGAGAAAGAGCCGTCTTTGGCGGCCGAGTGCAAGCGTGAATTTTTTTGTTTTCCCCCGGCCTTCGGACGTTGGTTTGCCCGCAAAAAAGCCCGCCGGGCTAGGAACGGCGGGCTTGGCCCAAACTTAAGCTGACCGTGGATCAGGTTTTCAGATGGCTTCGGGCAGCGCGGCCTCGATGTCGATCGCCCGCGCCTGATGGCGCTTGGCTTTGAACATGCGGGCGCGGCGTTCGAGCATGCGGTCGAGTTTGTCGATCAGCATGGCGGTGGCTTTGTGGCATTCGTCGGATGAGACGGAGGCGTTAAGGTCAGGGCCGTGAATCTGGATGTGCCCTTTGGCGGTGAAACGGTTGGCGACGGACTGTTTGGGGTCGCATTCCAACTCGACACGGATGCGGATGATGCGCTCTTGGTGACGAAACAACCGCTCGGTTTTTTCTTGGACGAACGTTTTGAGGGACGGTGACAGATCCATGTGGATTCCTGAGACGATTACTTCGTGCATATGATTTTGTCTGTTCATGACTGCGTATTGTTGTTGGTTATCCCTAGCCTAAAAATGAAAACCCTTTCATCACTGTGTCATCGCTGAGCGAAGAGCTGACCAAGTATGCGGCCGTCGTGATTACGGGCGGATCTTCCGGCATTGGAAAATCATTCATTAACACGATAGCGAAGCTGCATCCAGAGGTGGTCATTTGCAATCTCTCTCGTAACGTTCCTGATATAAATATCAGTCAGCTTAAGCTGGGCCATGTTCCGTGCGATTTGTCGGACTCGAAGGCGATTCCGGGGGCGGTGCATGAGGCATTAAGTTTTCTTACGAAGGCGGCCCCCGAAGGTCGGGTTTTACTGATCAACAACAGCGGTTTCGGCTCGTATGGGCGGTTTGCCGAGGTTGGTCTCGACCAGCAGCTTGGGATGATCGACGTGAACGTGCGGGCCGTGGTTGAATTGACTGGACGTTTACTGCCGATGCTAAAATCACGCGGCGGCGCGATCATCACGGTGGCATCGACGGCGGCGTTTCAGCCGACGCCTTACCTGGCGACCTACGGGGCGACCAAGACGTTTGTCCTGCACTGGAGCCTCGCGCTCAACGAGGAGCTGCGCGGCACGGGGGTGCGTGCGCTGGCGCTTTGCCCGGGACCGACTTCGACGGAGTTTTTTAAACGAGCCGGCTTAAAGGAGGGTGCGGTCTCCGATTCGCTCGGGCAGACGTGCGACGAGGTGATTGACGCGGCGTTGCATGCGCTGGCCAAGGGACGACCGATGGTCGTCAGTGGTTGGAAAAACAAGGTGATGGCGGCGTTTTCATCGAAGCTGCCCAAGCCGTTTATCACGGGCCTAAGCGCGAAGATATTGGGCAAGTATCGCCTGAAGCAGGTGGCGAAGTGAGCGGGCCGGGCGCAGATTATCCGATTCGTGCGTGCGCTTGGCCGCCGCGCGGCGAGCCTCGTGAAGGCACGGTGCGCATGATCGCGCCGGAGGAGCTGCCCAAGTGGATCGTGCATGAGGACGAACGACTGCTGGTGTTGAGCAAGCCGGGCGATGTCGTGTGCCATCCTTCGAAGGCGGGTCCGTGGTCGAGTCTCGTGGGGGCGGTGCGTGAATACACGCAACTGCCCACTGTGCATCTCGTGTTTCGTCTGGATCGCGAAACGAGCGGGGTGATCGTGCTGGCGAAGGATGCGCGGATGGCTTCGCGCCTGCAAAAGGCCATTCAAGAGCGTCGGATGGGAAAACGTTATCAGGCCATCGTATGGGGTGAGTTTCGCGAGGCGGTGACCGTTGACCAGCCGCTGGGGACGGACACGCGCAGTCCGGTTTTTATCAAGAGCGCGGTGGGGCCGGGGCCGGACGCGCAGGCTGCCGTGACGCATTTTAGGCCGATGGTGACGAGCAAAGGATTCTCGCTGATTGAGGCCGTGCTCGAAACGGGGCGCAAACACCAGATACGGGCGCACGCGCAGTGGCTGGGATTTCCGGTTGTGGGCGACAAGATCTACGGGCCGAGCGACCGGTGTTATTTGGATTTTATTGATCGCGGCTGGACGCCGGAGCTGGCGGAGAAACTGTTGCTGCCGAGGCAGGCGTTGCACTGCGCGGAGATCGATCTGAGTCCGGCGGGGCTGCCGATGGTTTTTGGCGCGCCGCTGGCCGGAGACATGCGGGCGTTTTGCACCGAACGGATGGGGCTCAATGCGCCTGAGCTGACACCAACGCCGCCAACGCCGTGGTCACCGCTGCCACCTGGGTAGTGATGCGTTGTTCGAGGGGCTGGGCAGAGGAAGTTTCGAGGGTGTAGCTGAGGCGGGTGTGATGATGGCGCAGGTAGATGGCCTCCGGCCAAGTCTCGCGCATGAGAGGATCGGACACGGGACGGATGATTCCGGGTTCGTGGATTTCGCGGCCGTCGATGACGGAGGCGGTTTCGATGGGGCCGTGGACGCGGGCGGCGGCAATCAATGTGTCTGCGAGGGTGTGGAGGCCATCGGGGTTGAGTTCGTAAAGGTAAAAGCCGGTCGATTCCCAGTCCTCGTGAAGGCAGAAAGTTGTGTCGAATGATGGCTGGCGCTCCAGCCAGCGCACATGCGCCGTGATTTCGGCGGTGCGGAGGTCCTTGTAGTCGCGGTTGAGGTCGACGGCATCGGAGTTTTCCCGCGTGCCCAAGGTGAAGCCGGTGGGGTTGAGCAGCGGGCAGATGAACCAGGTTGCGCGATGGTCGAAAACGCCGGTTTCCATCATGCGTAGCAGGGCAAGCGGCGGCGCAGGTTCGTCTCCGTGAATGCCGGCGGAGAGGTAAAGCCGCGGGCGGGGCCCGGGCGCGCGCTTCGTGTAGGCGATGAGCGGAACGCCGGCGACTTGGGCGAGCGGTTCGGCGCGGAAGCCTTGCTTGCGGGCGGCATCGGCGAAGCGACGGGCGAAGTCGGCAGGGTCGAGCGCGGAGGCTTTGACAGTGGGCACGGGATGTTTCTTGCTGACCTTTTAAACGCGTCACAAGCCGCAAGATTTCCTCATCACCATGTCACAGGTCCGCGTCCGTTTCGCCCCCAGTCCCACCGGTTTTTTCCACATCGGCAGCGCCCGCACGGCGTTGTTCAACTGGCTCTACGCCCGTCACACGGGCGGCGTGTTTGTGCTTCGCATCGAGGACACCGACCAGGCGCGCAACAGCGAGGAGTTCCTCAATGTCATTTACGACAGCCTTAACTGGCTCGGCATGACGTGGGACGAGGGTCCGAAGGTAGGCGGCGCCTACGGACCGTATCGCCAGAGCGAGCGCGCCCCCATCTACAAGGAATACCTGCAAAAGCTGCTCGACGCCGGCCGCGCCTACGAGAAGGACGGCGCCATCTGGTTCAAACTGCTGGGCGAGCGCTCCGAGGTGTTCGACGACCATCGCAAGAAGACCGTGACCAAGGTCGCCAACACGCCTGCGGTGATCGACGACCAGATCCGCGGGCGCGTCGAGCGCTTGGAGGACGAGGACTTCGTGATCTTTCGTTCGGACGGGAATCCCGTGTTCCATTTCGTGAACGTGGTCGATGACATCGCGATGAAGATCACGCACGTGATTCGTGGCGAGGATCACCTCTCCAACACGAGCAAGCACGTCGAGTTGTTCAAAGCCTTCGGCGTGCAGCCACCGGTCTTCGCGCACATCCCGCTCATCCTGAAACAAAACGGCCCCGGTAAGATGTCGAAGCGTGACCAGGGCGCGCTCATCGAGGAATACCAGAAGAAAGGCTATCTGCCGGAGGCGTTGGTGAACTTTCTCGCTTTGCTCGGCTGGAATCCGGGCGGCGACCGCGAGAAGATGCCGATCGAGGAAATAATCCGCCTCTTCGATCTGCCGGCGGTGAACCAGAGCAATGCACGTTTCGACGACAAGAAACTCGCGCACATGAACATGGTTTACCTGCTCGAACAGCCGGCGGACCGCTTCGTGGCGCTGGCGCGTGCGCAGCTTGAGCGCGCCCAAGCGACGGCCGCGCTGGCCGCCGATCCGGCCTACCTCCGCGAGGTCGTGTTGTTGAGCCAGCCCAAGATCAAGTCACTCGAAGAGCTGGCCGCCTACACGGCGTATTTCTTCACTGAGGATTTTGTGGTTGATGTGAAGGTTCGGGACAAAGTCATGGCCAAGGGCGATCCCAAGGCTCGTCTGTCAGAACTCGCAGAAACGCTGGCGACGGCGGATTTTTCGAGCGATACGACCATCGAGGATGCGATCAAGGCCTTGGCGACGCGGACCGCTCTCGGTTTCGGCGATTACCAGTCGGTCGGTCGCCTCGCGGTGTCGGGAACCAACGTAGGGCCGAGCCTCACCGGCATGTTCCGCGTCCTCGGTCGCGAGCGCGTGTTGGCGCGCATCGCCAAGTTTCAGGCGACGTTGTGACGCAGGTATGCGGCTTTGAAGGTAGGAGCCCGTTTACGGGCGATATACAGGATGGGCGAAGTAGGTGGGGCGTTCGCATGTCTAAAAATCGCCCGTAAACGGGCTCCTACAAAACCTTCACTTCGCCCAAGTGTCTTTGAGCGTGATCGTGCGGTTGAAAACCGGCTTGCCGGGACGTGAGTTCTTCGCGTCGGGCGTGAAGTAGCCGGTGCGCTCCAACTGGAAAACTTGGCCGGGCAGCGCGTCACCGAGCGAGGCTTCGAGCTTCGCGGTAATCACTTCGAGGGAGCGCGGGTTGATAAACTTGGTGAAGTCCTCTTGCGCGACGGGCTCGGGAACGGTGAAGAGGCGGTCGTAGAGGCGCACCTCGGCGTCCACGCAGTGCGAGGCGCTCACCCAGTGGATGGTGCCCTTGACTTTCTTTTCCACGTTGGCGCCGCCGGGGCGGGTGGTGAGGTCGGCCGTGCAGCGCAGCTCGGTGATCGCACCCGAGGCGTCCTTCACGATCTCGTCGAGCTTGATGATGCAGGCGTATTTGAGGCGCACCTCGCCGCCCGGCTTGAGGCGGAAATACTTTGGCGGCGGAACCTCGGCGAAGTCGTCGCTTTCGATGAAGACTTCGCGGGTGAGGGCGACCTTGCGGGTCGTGGGGTTCTCGTCTTGCGGGTTGTTGGTGGCGTCGCACTCGATGACTTCGCCGGGGGCGAGATTGGTGAGGACGATTTTTATCGGGTGCAGCACGCCGAGTCGGCGTTGGGCGGTGGCGTTGAGATTTTCGCGGATGGCGTGCTCGAAGACGGCGACATCGGTTAGGCTGTCGAATTTCGTGATGCCGATGTGGTAGGCAAAGTCGCGCACGGCGGCGGCGGGGACGCCGCGGCGGCGCAGGCCGGAGAGCGTGGGCATGCGGGGATCATCCCAGCCGGAGACGATTCTTTCCTGCACGAGTTGGAGCAGCTTGCGCTTGCTCACGAGGGTGTAGCCGAGGTTGAGCTTGGCGAATTCGTATTGGTGCGGGAGAGGGCGGGGCAGGTCGAGCGCCTCCAGAATCCAGTCATAGAGGGCGCGGTGATCCACGAACTCCAGCGTGCAGATGCTGTGGGTGATGCCTTCGAAGTAGTCGCTCAGGCAGTGGGCGAAATCGTAGAGCGGGTAGATGCGCCATTTAACACCAGTCTGGTGGTGGTCGGCGTGGCGGATGCGGTAGAGCAGGGGGTCGCGCAGCCAGATGTTGGAGGAGGCCATGTCAATCTTGGCGCGGAGGGAGCGCGCGCCGTTGGGAAACTCGCCGGCGCGCATCCGTTCGAAGAGGGCGAGACTTTCCTCGATGCTGCGGGTGCGGAAGGGGCTGTCCTTGCCTGGCGTGTCGGGGGATCCGCGATAAGCGTCTGTGTCCGCCGGGCTGAGGTCGCAGACGTAGGCCTTGCCGCGTTTGATGAGTTCGACCGCGCAGGCGTGGAGGGCATCGAAATAATCACTGGCGAAAAACGGCTCGACGGCGAGCGTGCCCGGTGCGGCGGGGGCGGCGTAGTAATCGGTGCGGCCGTCAATCGTGCGGGTTTCGGTGGTGGCGCTTTTGGCCTTGAAGCCGAGGTGGGCGTCGGCCCAGCCGCTGATGAGCCACCTCACGTCAGCGATAATGGAGTCCACATACTCGACGTCCTCTTTGGTCGGGTTGGTGTCGTCCATGCGGAGGTTGCAGCGGCCGCCGTTTTCGAGGGCGATACCGAAGTTGAGGCAGATGGACTTGGCGTGGCCGATGTGGAGGTAGCCGTTGGGCTCGGGGGGGAAGCGGGTGACGATGCCGGCGTAGCGTTTCTCGGCGATGTGCCCGGCGACGATGTCGCGGATGAAATCGGTGGGCGCGGCGGGCGCGGGAGCGGCGTTGTTCTCAACGGTCATAAAGGCGCAAGTTGCGGCTCGGAGGAGCGCGCGGCAACGCTACAATTCAAGCAGGTGTATGTCTTGCGGCGGCAGCCTCACTCAGGCGTCGGCCTGCTTGGCGGTCGGGGCGGGGATCGCGCCGTCGTTCTGCATTTCCTTGAGCACGCTGCCGATGTAGGGGATGAGTTGCTTTTTGCGGCTGACGACGCCGGGCATGTCGAAGATTTCGTCTTTTTCCACGTAAGTATAGTTGATGCGCGCGATGAACTCGGGGTCGCCCTTGACGAGAAGGAGGGAGTTCTGGGTGTTGATGTCGGTCACCAGCAGGCAGGCGAACAGGAGGGACTCCTCGGTGCGCAAGTCGTGGAGGGCCTTGGCGAGGTCGCGGGCGTGCTGCCAGAAGTTGCCGAAGCCAAGTTCCTCGACTTGGGAAACGGCGAAGCGCACACCGTCCTCCTCGTAAATTTTGAAATCGGTGCGGATGACTTTGGCGGCAGAGTTGGCGAGAATGACCGAGCCGGAGCTGAAAATGGTGTCGGCTAGTTCGCGGGAGTTGACCTGGGCAATCTTGGCGAGCCACGACAACGTCTGGGCGTCCTTCTCGGTGGAGGTGGGGCTGTTGAGGTGGAGGGTGTCTGCGATAATTCCGCTCATCATGATGCCGGCCATGGCAGGCGTGGGGATGAGGTTTTCGCGGCGGAAAAGATCGGCGACGATCGTGCAAGTCGAGCCGACGGGTTCGTTGATGAACAGGATGGGCTGCTGGGTGCTGAGCGAGCCGATGCGATGATGGTCGATGATCTCGGCGATGGTCACCTGTTCTGCACCCGGGACGGCCTGGGTCATCTCGTTGTGATCGACGAGCACGAGGCGGGTTTTTACGGGCTTGAGGATGTCGGTCTTGGAGAGGATGCCTTGAAGGATGCCGTCGTCGTTGATGACCATGAAGGCGGCGGCAGCGGAGACGGCGAGTTTCTTACGCACGTCCGAAAGGCGGATCTCGGAGCCGATGGAGGAGAACTTGCGGTCGATGAGGCGGTCGAGCGTGTATGCGCTGCGAATGACCCACGCGGTCGTGGCCGAATCGTAGGGGCTGACCATAAGGGAAACGCCCTTCGCGTGCGCAAGCTGCGTCACGTCTTCGTCAACCGGGAGATTACCTGTGACGACGAGGGCGCGCACGCCCAGCTCGATCGAGCGGAGCTGGATGTCGCGGCGGTCGCCGACGATGATGATGGTTTTTTCCAGCGGGACGCCTTCGCCGCTGGAGACCGCACCGAAAGAGTGCACGTCCATGGCGCCGACGCGCACGAACAGTTCGTCGAGTCGGTCGGGGTGGTCGGAGTGGACGACGCGGGCTTTGAGCGCGCGGGAGATGTGCGCGAGACTGGTGAAGACCTTGCGCATCTCGCGCGGGGCGTTCATGCGGGGAACGAAAAAGCCGCCGAGCTGGAAAATGGAAACGCTGCCGATGAGGCGGTTGTCTTCGGTGACGACGGGCAAAATGCGGACGTCGTAACGATCTATCAACTCAAGGGCTTCCGCGCAGGTGGCGTTTTGCGGAACGGTGACGACATCGGTCACCATGACGTCGCGGACGCGCGGGGTGACGTCGCTCAGATAAAGGGGGAGGGGCTGGTGGAAGCGCGCGAGGATGGTGTCGATGCGGGCGTTGGAGTTGCCGCAGCGGGCGGCGACGTAGCCCGTGTAGCCCTTGGCCTCCTTGAACGCAGCATAGGCGATGGCCGAGCAGATGGCGTCGGCGTCGGGGTTCTTGTGGCCTACAATGTAAGTGGCGCCCTGGGTGGTCATGGGGGAGAAATAAAAGACACAAGCTGCCGGACGGAAAGGTTTTCTTTGGGGCGAGGGCTTGCAGAGGAGCCAAATAAAAAGCCCAGCCGATGAGCGGCTGGGCTTTGGGAGCTCATTTTTTTGAGTTGTTTAGCTGGCTGAACCAGGGGCGGTTGGTGCAGTGCCGCTTGCCTTACCGACACCCGATTTGCCGTCCGAGCCGTAGATGCTGACGTTACCGCTATTAGGAACGGCTTGTCCTACGTTCACGGTAGTTTGTCCGTTTGTTTGAATAAGTTTCGCGGGGCTACCGGTAGAAATGTCCTTGTATTGAGAAACATTGCCGCCGATGAAAACAATCATACCGCCACCGTCGGATCCATACACACCCTTATCCGGATCCCACTTGCCAGTCGCCAAAAGACCGCGGGTAAAAGCGATCGGTGTGCTGGAGGGGTCGCTCGCTTTGAGTCCACCGACGACTTCGTAAGAGGGATACGAAGCCGCGAAAGTGCCGTAGAGAGTATTCTTCGTGGTGTCGGCTGGGTCGATGATGGCGGTGACGGGGCCCGTAGGGTAGTTTGCATCGAGCTTAGAATAGCATACGCTCGGATCGCTAAGATTGCCGGCTTTAGAGAGCTGGCCGAACCATTTCATATAAAGATCGGCTCCGCCAATCGTGTTAGTGGCGGACTTGGGATCGGGCAAGCGGTCGTTATTATCGCTGGAGAAAATCAACGCAGCTTGTCCTATCGTGCGGATGTTTGACAAATCATTGGCCTTTTGGGCCGCTTTTTTGGCCGCACCGATGGCGGGGAATAGAATGGCGGCTAGAATACCGATGATCGCAATAACGGTAAGGAGTTCGATCAGCGTGAAGCCAGCGCGGGAACGGCGGGTAGTTGTATACATAGGGGAAAAGGGTTGAAGGGTAAGACACTGAGTTTTGCTTCAGGTTCGGCGGACACAAGAAGAAAGTCTGCCCGAAGCTCGACAAAATCACGCGGTGTTTCCTACGTTTGGATAAATGATTATTTATCTGGATGGGAACTACGTGGATGAGGCGAATGCCAAGGTATCGGTTTTCGACCACGGTCTGCTTTACGGCGACGGAGTTTTTGAGGGTATCCGTCTCTATCAAGGGAATATTTTCCGCTTGGACGAGCATCTGGAGCGTCTGGAATATTCTGCGAAGGCGCTGATGCTTAAACTACCCTTGACTCGCGCGGAGATTGCTGAGGCCACCTGCGAGACCTGTCGGCGTAACAAGCTCACCGACGGCTATATCCGCCTAGTGGTGACGCGAGGGGTGGGTGACCTGGGGCTTTCGCCATGGTTGTGCCCCAAACCGTCGATTTTCATCATCGCCAGCAAGATCGCGCTGTATCCTCCAGAACATTATATTGCGGGGCTTTCCATCGTCACGGTGGCGACTCGGCGGATCAACTCCGCTGCGCTTCCCCCGGCGGTAAAGTCGCTCAACTACCTCAACAATATTCTGGCGAAAATCGAGGCGCGTCAGGCGGGCGCCCTCGAGGCGATCATGCTCAACGACCAGGGCTACGTGGCCGAGTGCACGGGCGACAACATCTTCATAGTCCATAAGGGCATCCTCATCACGCCGGCCGCTTCGCAGGGCGCCCTCAAGGGCATCACACGGTCCTCCATCATAGTTATCGCGAAGGAGCTGGGCATCGCGTTGCAGGAGGCCGACCTGACCCGCTACGACATCTGGAACGCCGACGAGTGTTTCCTCACCGGCACGGCCGCCGAGGTCATTCCTGTGGTCAAGCTCGATGGTCGCGAAATCGGCACGGCCAAGCCCGGTCCGGTTACGCATCGCGTGCTGGAGGCGTTTCGTCGGCGCGTGCTGGTTGAAGGCACGCGCATTTGAGATCGGTTGCCGTTTTTGCGCGAGGTGCGCCATTGTCGCGCATGGTCCTCCTGTCATAGCGACCGGAAGGCGCATGTATCCAACCATCGCCCCGCTTAGTTACATCAGCGGCCTTGCCTTGCCACCTGTCAGTCGTTTGGCATGATCGGTGCAACGAAGACCTAATGTTTCGCCCCTCTATAAATTTTCGCCTGCCGGTTCGAGTTTCCCGGCATGACGTGCTAACTTTTCACCATGGCCAGTCCGCTTAAATGTGACCTTTGCAGCAATCAGGCGACGGTGCACCTCACGCAGATCGTGAACAACAAGGTGCACAAAGTGGACCTGTGCGAATCCTGCGCCCAGGCGAAGGGCGTGACCGACCCCAGCGGCTTCTCGCTCGCCGACCTGTTGCTCAAGGCTTCCCTGAATCCGGACAACGCCACTGCGGGCGCGCGCTGCGAGCAGTGCGGTTTCACCCAGAACGACTTCAAGAAGCACGGGCGCTTCGGCTGCCCGCAGTGCTACGAAACGTTTTCCAGCCTCGTCGAGCCCATGCTCGACAACATGCACAAGGGCACCGCGCACACCGGCAAGGTGCCGCAAAAGTCCCTCGAACGCAAAACCCTCCACGACCGTCTCGGCGAACTCGAATCCAACCTCGACGACGCGGTCAAAACAGAGCGTTTCGAAGACGCCGCCCGTTTCCGCGATGAAATCCAACAGCTCAAACAAGCCTTTGAACAGCACTCGAAGCCCGCGCGTTAAACCCATGACGATCGCCTCCCTGTTGTCCACGCCCTCCGAGCTTACGGATACCGCGAGCAGCAAGTGTCCGATCGTGCTGATGACGCGCATCCGCCTCGCGCGGAATCTCGCCGGACGCTCCTTTCCGGGCTGGTCCCGCGAGGCCCAGCGCGCCGAAGTGCTGGAGGTCTGCCGCGAGGCGCTCGCCGGCACCGCGCCCATGAAGCGCAGCGTGAAAGCCGCCGTGTCCGAGCTCACCGATCTTCAGAAGCAGATTCTCGTCGAGCGCCACCTCATCTCCCGCGAGCTCAGCGGCTCGAAGGACGGCGCCGGTGTGGTCATCAACAAGGACCAGACCGTCTCCGTCATGATCAACGAGGAGGACCACCTGCGCATCCAGGTTCTCCGCGCCGGCTTCCAGTTGAAGAAGGCCTGGAGCGTGATTAACGCCCTCGACTCCGAACTCGAGGAACGCCTCGACTACGCCTATTCCGCGAAGCTCGGCTATCTCACCGCCTGTCCGACCAATCTCGGCACTGGAATGCGCGCTTCCGCCATGATGCACCTGCCCGCGCTCGTCATCTCCGGCCAGATGGAAAAAGTCGTCCGGGCCGTCAATCAACTCGGCATGGTCGTGCGCGGTTTGTTTGGCGAAGGCTCCGACGCGAGTGGCAGCATTTTTCAGATTTCCAACCAGACTACGCTCGGTGAGTCCGAGGAGGAAATTCTCAAGCGTCTCGGCAGCGTGCTGGAGTCTATCATCGAGCACGAGCTCAACGCCCGCGCCAAGCTCATCGAGACGGACGCGCCGAAGCTACACGACAAGATCGGGCGCGCCTATGGCATCCTTCAAAATAGCCATCTTCTCACCTCCAGCGAGGCGATGAACCTGCTTTCCCTGTTACGCCTCGGCATTGATCTGAGCGTTTTCCCCGAGGACTGCCGCACCATCATCGACCGTCTTTTTATCGAGGCTCAGCCCGGGCACATCCAGAACACGGTGCAGCATGATTTGGAGTCAGTTCAGAGAGATGCACTCCGAGCCGATAAGCTACGCACGGAATTTGCTACATTCGCCAAACCCACGTTTACTATCAACGGACAGAATTAACCACCCGACCCACTTACGCCACCTATGGAACCAATGAACAACTTCACGCCTCGCGCGCAGCAAGTGCTCGCTCTGGCCCGCAAGGAAGCCGACCGTTTTCATCACAACTACGTCGGCACCGAGCACATTCTCCTTGGGCTGATCAAGCTCGGGCAGGGCGTCGCCGTAAGTGTGCTTCAGAAGATGGGTCTCGATCTCGAGACCGTGCGCAATGCCGTGGAAAAACAAGTTGGCACCGGTCAGGAAACCAAGACCCAAGGCAGCATTCCTTACACGCCACGTGTGAAAAAAGTCCTCGCCCTCGCCGGCAAGGAGGCTAAGGCCCTCAACCACTCTTACGTTGGCACGGAGCACATCCTGCTCGGCCTCCTGCGCGAAGGCGAAGGCGTGGCCGCCCGCGTGCTCAAGTCCCTCGACATCGACATCGAGCGCACCCGCAACGAAATCCTCCGCGAACTCGATCCGCAGTTCACCGGCGGCGAAGGCGGCGGTAGCGAAGAAGCCTCCTCCGGCACACCCCCGCGCAGCGGCGGCGCCTCCGCTTCCGAAGACGGCAGCAAGAAGGACGTCAAGACTCCCGCCCTCAAGGCTTTTGGCCGCGACCTCACCGAGCTCGCGCGCAAGGGCGAACTCGACCCCGTGGTCGGCCGCAAAAACGAAATCCGCCGCGTCGTGCAGATCCTCTGCCGCCGCACCAAGAACAACCCCGTCCTCATCGGAGAGGCCGGCGTGGGCAAGACCGCTATCGTCGAGGGCCTCGCACAGGAAATCGCCGGCGGTATCGTGCCTGAGATTCTTCTAGATAAGAAGGTCATCACCCTCGACCTCGCCCTCATGGTTGCCGGCACGAAATACCGCGGCCAGTTCGAGGAGCGCATCAAGGCGGTGATGGACGAGATCAAGCGTGCCAAGAACGTCATCATCTTCATTGACGAAATGCACACCATCGTCGGCGCCGGCGCCGCCGAGGGCGCCATGGATGCGTCCAATATCTTTAAGCCCGCCCTCAGTCGCGGCGAACTCCAGTGCATCGGCGCGACCACTCTGGACGAGTACCGCAAGAACATCGAGAAGGACGCCGCCCTGGAGCGCCGCTTCCAGCCCATCACCGTGAAAGAACCCTCGGTCGAGGACACCCTCGCCATCCTGCGCGGTCTCAAGGAAAAATACGAAGTCCATCACGGCGTGAAAATCCGCGACGGGGCGCTGGTCGCCGCCGCCACGCTCAGCGATCGTTACATCGGCGACCGTTTCCTGCCCGACAAGGCGATCGACCTGCTCGATGAAGCCGCCGCCAAGGCCCGCATCGAAACCGACTCCTCCCCCGCCGAGCTCGACCGGCTGAACCGCGAGATCGGCCGGCTGGAAGTCGCGCGGCAGGCGCTCAAGAAGGAACGCGATGCGGCGTCGCTCACCCGGCTGGCGGATGCGGAGCGGGAGCTGGCCGACCTCAAGGAAAAAGCCAAGGGGCTCAACGCCCGCTGGCAGGCGGAGAAAAATGCGCTGAAGACCGTGCGCGAAGCCGGCGAAATGCGCGAACAGCTCAAGTTTGACGCGGAGAAGGCCCAGCGCGAAGGACATTACGAATCCGCCTCGAAAATTCTCTACAGCGATCTGCCCGCGCTCGAGGAGAAAGTCGCCGCCGCGGAAGCGCAGCTGAAAACCGTGCGCGCGGTCGGCGCGTTGGCCAGCGAAGAGGTGGACGAAGCAGCCATCGCAGCGGTCGTCGCGCGCTGGACCGGCATTCCGGTGTCCCGCCTGCTCGAAGGGGAGAAACGCAAACTGCTGGGCATGGAGGAGCGGCTGGGCGCCCGCGTCATCGGCCAGCCGGAGGCGCTGCATGCGCTGTCCGAGGCGGTGCGCCGCGCGCGCGCCGGCCTGAAAGATCCCGGC
>JANXRL010000032.1 GCA_025352985.1 Verrucomicrobiota bacterium | reverse complement strand
ATCCGAAATCGTCACCCCCGCCGCCATCCCCCGAGACCCACTCCCGTCGTCCGTGGCCACCCCCGTTCCGTTTGCCTCCTCGACCCTCCTCACGTGCCTGCTGGCCTCCGTCCTCTGCCCGCTGACGATCTGGATAACCCTCGCCCTTCGCCGCGCCCGCGCCACTGATCCGCGCCTTCCCCAACGCACCGCGCGCGTCCATATGGCCGCGACCCTCGCCGCCCTCCGCAAAACCGAAGACCCTGCGCAAATCCGCGCCTTGCTCCAACAGTGGCAGCGCGACGTGGCCATCCTCTGGCAACTCGATCTCGCCGTGCCCACCGCCGACATCTTCAAGTCCGTGCCCGGCACCTCCGTCGCCCTCGCCGAGACGTGGGCCTTTCTCTGGGCCGAATCCGACCGCGTCCTTTACCGCGCCGACGCCTGTCTTCCCGAAGACTGGATCTCACGCGCCAAGGAGGCGCTTTCCTCCAAGCACGTGCCCGCCTTCTCCGTGTTTCAACTCTTCCTCCCGCGCAACCTGATGCCGTGCTTCGCCGCCGCCCTTCTGCTTTCCGCCTTTACCCTTCACCCTTCGCTCTTCGCCGTCGAAATGGGAGCTACCGCCTACGCCAAAGGCGATTTCGCCGCCGCCGAATCAACTTGGCTCATCGCCCTCGAATCCGCGCCGACCAACTGGGCCGCACACCACAACCTCGCCCTCGCCCTCGTGCAGCAAAACCGCTGGAGCGAAGCCTCCGGCCACGCGCTCGCCGCCTTCGTCCAGCAACCGCAAAACCCCGCCGTGCGCTGGAACCTGGAGTTCACGCTGAAGGGTGCCGCACTCCATCCGTCCGAAGTGATGCCCCTCCTCGACACCGATCCGCTGCACTCCCTCGCCCGGCTCGCTTCGCCCGCCATCTGGCAATGGCTACTCATCATCTCCGTCTGGCTTGTCACCGCCGCGCTGGGCCTGTGGTTCTGGCTCGCTTACACTCGCCACGACCGCCTGAAACCCGGCGCCTGGATTCTATTCGGCCTGTCCCTGCTCGTCGCCATCGCCGCCTGCGCGAGCCTTCGCCTCTATGGCCCACTGGCCGACGCTAACGCCGTTTTTATCGCCAAGCCCACCACGTTGCGCTCCATCCCGACCGAACTCGACACCCCGCAAAAATCCGCCGCGCTCACCCCAGGCCTCGTCGCCACTACCGACAAAGCCTTCCTCGGCTGGCAGCGCCTCGTTTTCCCCAACGGCCAGACCGGCTGGGTCCGCCGCGCGGACATCGTGCCACTGTGGAAATAATTCCGCCTCGTCCGCGTTTTACTGCTGCCTGCCGCCCCAGAACGGATCAGCGGTGAACCTGTCGGGCCTCTCCATCGACGCCCACACCTCGTCCACGTTCGCCGCAACGGAAAACAAATCGCTCAGTCCGGGTGATTTAAAATTTTCGCTTACCATCCGCTCAAAAAACCGCAGCAGATCGTCGTAGAAACCATCCTGATTCACGAGCACCAGTGGCTTCGTCGAGAGATTCAGGTAGCGCTCCGTCATGATTTCCGTGAGTTCCTCCAGCGTGCCGATCCCGCCGGGCAGCGTCACAAACGCGTCCGCCCGCTCCGCCATGATGCGCTTCCGCTCCCTCATCGTCGCCACCACCACGAGCTCGTCCGCCTCGCGGTAGGCCAGCTCTCGCTCCGTCATGAAATCGGGGATGACGCCCACCACCTTGCCGCCGGATGCCTTGACCGCCCGCGCGACCACGCCCATCAGGCCCGCGTTGCCACCGCCGTAGATCAGTCCCCAGCCGCGCGCCGCCATCTCCCGCCCCAGCCGCTCGCCCGCCTCGTAATACTTCGGAGCCAGACTCGCGCTTGACGAGCAATAGACGCAGAGAAGTTTTACCATAAATTCGCTTCACGGATGACATGGATGGACACGGATTAAAACCCTGATTTGTTTTTTCTGGCATCTGTGCCCATCTGTGAAACCTGTGGCTAAAGAATCTTACCTCGGCCGCCTCGCCCCCTCGCCTACGGGTTTCCTCCACCTCGGGCACGCCCGCACATTTTGGGTCGCGGTGACACGAGCCAGCGCCGCCGGCGGACGCCTCCTGCTCCGCAACGATAACCTCGACGCCACCCGCTTCCGCCTCGATTTCGTTGATGCCATGCTGGAAGACCTGCGCTGGCTCGGCTTCGTCTGGGATGAGCCCGTTGTCACCCAAAGCGAGCGCCTCCCGCTCTACCGCGCCGCCCTCGCGCAACTCCACGCCGCCGGCCTCATCTTCCCCTGCCACCGCTCGCGCCGCGACGTGCTCGACGCCGTCGCCGCGCCCCACGAGGGCGGTGCGGACGACGAACCCGTTTACCCGCCCCACTTCCGCCCGCCCGCCGACGCCCCGCTGCCGCCCCTCGGCGATGTGATCAACTGCAACTGGCGCTTCCGCGTGCCCGATGGCGAAACCCTCGCGTTCACCGACGGCCATTTCGGCCCGCAACAAGCCGTCTGCGGACGCGACTTCGGCGACTTCCTCGTGTGGCGCAAGGACGACGTCCCCAGCTACCAACTCTCCTGCGCCGTGGACGATGCTATGCTCGGCATCACCGAGGTCGTGCGCGGCGCCGACCTCATCCGCTCGACCTTCCGCCAACTCCTGCTCATCCGCGCCCTCGGCCATGCGGCCCGGGCCTATTGCCATTGCCCGCTCATGCTCGACGACCAAGGCGAACGCCTCGCCAAACGTCACGACGCCCTGAGCCTGCGCACCCTCCGCTCGCAAGGCGTCACCCCGTCCGAGCTCATCGCCCGGTTCTCCCCATGATAACCATAGACAGCCCGCGCCTAGAAACCGAAGGTTTCATCATGAAGGCTTTTGTCCGAAAGGGTAATCATCTCAACCCATGAAAATCCCGCGTCTATTGCATGCCCTCATTGGAGTCTTTGCGTTTTTTCCAACCGGATGCCATCAGCACGAACAGCCTGTGTCGCCCCAAGCCAAGGCGGATTTTGAATGGTTCGGCACACTCGGCTTCCCTGATTTGAAGGATCGCCCGTTTGTGCGCATGGCCACCGGCAACTGGTCCCGGTCAGGCAACGAGGCGGCCAAAAACTTCTACAAAAAAGGGTTTCTGCTGGCCCGCTCCGATCACGATTTTTCCGTATTTACCACCGACCTCTTTGATCTCACCTACGTTAATACCCCGAAAGACTACCCCGAGCATAAGCGCATCGGATATGATTCATGGTCGTTAAAAGACGAGGTCGGCGAGATGTTAAAATCGCTTGAGGAATTACGTGCTCTCGCCAGAGCCGGGACCGGATCCCCTTATGAATCCCCCGCCAGACGGCTCTCGACACGAGGTCAGGCCTTCGTGCTCGCGTATGCCTGCTGGCTTCAGGGCCTCACTACCCATGCACAACAGTTGTATGATGCCGCTCGGGTATGCCCCGCTCAGGAACATACCGACATCAAGACCGACAGTTTCCGGGTCGGCCTTGAAAACGATTTTTCATATTCCCTCTATTGGCAAGCCATCGAAAAATTCGGCGACGCATCCGTCCCACGTCCGCAATTGCTGGCGCTCTTTACAGGTATCGCATCTCACTTCCTCGAAAGCCCTGATCACGACCCCGCGCAAGCAATGGCGGAACGCCTTCGCCGAATGATCACCGAGGATGAAAATCACCGCGCCATCAGCCCGGAAGAGTTGGCAAAGCTTCCGACCGAAAAGCAGGTGGCCGAACTTATTTTACAGCTTCGCGATCAAAACGGTCGCCAAGGAGGACAACCCGGCTGGTGCGATATTTTCTGGGACCCGCGACGGCCCCATTCCCCGGCTGATCAGCTCGTCGCAATCGGCTATCCAGCCGTTCCCCTGCTCATCGCCGCGCTCAGGAATGAAACTCTCACCCGCTCCGTCGGCTATTGGCGTGATTTTACGTTTTCCCATTACGTGCTCACAGTAGGCGACTGCGCCGAAGCTATACTAAGCAAAATCGCCGGACAGAGCTTCTACATTCCACGAACAACGAGCAGTCACATGTCCGGAGACGGCAACGCCGGCGCCATGCAAAAAGCCGTTCAGGCGTGGTGGGATTCCGTTCAATCGAAAGGCGAAGCTCAGACCTTGATCAATGGCATCACCTCAGGATCGAACACGGCCTACGATCAAGCCCTGCAGCTCCAAAAAAAACACCCCGCAGAAGTCCCGGCGGCCGTCATGCTGGGCATACCCGCGAATGACAATCCGATGGTTCGCCGTTATCTTTTTCGCATACTCTCAACATCCAAAGATCCGCGCGTTCTTGATTTTCTCGTTAAAGAGATGAAAGAGGCTCCCGATGCCTCAACCCGTATTGCGGCAGCGGAAATACTGCGAGCGCATGATATACCCGCCGCCGTGCAAGGTCTGGTCGCGGAGATGGACAAACAATTATCATCTTCAAATCCCGACCCAGAGCTCACGCCCCAGACGCTCGACTTGCTCGCCAGTAGCGATTCCGCCGAGGCGATGGCCGCTCTTGCCCGCACATGGCCCCGACTTGAAGCGGCATATAAAAAAAGTGCCCTCCAAATGATCGGCGGAAGGCCATCTGATTATTGGGGAAGCTGGAACAGCCAGCCGCTCAAAAAACCATCCGCCGCCACCCTTGATGCGATGGAAGCGGCCTTGGCCGTCGAACTGACCGACGACGATATACCCACAAACACCTGCGAAGGCATTCCCATCAAAGAATGGGCCGCTTTGGCCCTCTCAAAACGAATTCCCGTCCGTTATCATTTTGATCCTAAAGCATCGCCCAAACTGCTTGCTTTTCAAATTCACGAAATGGAAAACGTGTGGCGGAGAAAGCAACATCTCGCCGAGTTGCCCGCGCCCGCTCCGCGTTCCACGCAAGTCGAACGTGCAGATGCCGCCAAGGTAACGTCCATTGACTGGGCCGCCGATAGCGCCAAACCCGATAACGTCCTGATTACGCAGGTCGCGGCACTCCTGCATACGCGCCTCACCGGGCAAAGCCTTAAGCCAATCCTCACGCGCTATCTGACCGCTCCACTGTCTGGAAGCTGCGGCTTGATGCTAAAAGCCCAAAAAGATGAAGACCTCACGGGCGTCGCCATCACGATTCACCTCGTTCCCGGACGGACACCGCGCGCTGAGGATTTCGGGGATATTATTCAGTTTATAAAAGTCGGCCCCCGGCAGCTTCACTCGGTTTGTGGCAACAATCCGTTTGCCTATGAAGCGACACATGGCCAGTTGACAAATTTCTTAAAAGCCGTGGATGACGCCGTGGCAAGCACCCCGGAAACACCCTTCGTCATTGAATACCGTATGTTCTCCAAGCAGCCGTAAATCGTCCCCGTTCCGCGCCCTACCTGCCTGCCCGCCTCAGACGTAGAGATAAACGTAAACGGCAAACGCAACGGCGACGACGCCTGCGCCAGCCGCGAGCGACCAGAGGAGATTACGCTGCTTGGCTGCCATCGCGAACGTGGCGATGATCACGCCCATCTGCGCCGCGAGCATACCGAAGAAAAACCGCTGGCTGCGGTTGTGATGCCGCTCGGCGGAGACGTTGCTCTTGCGCACCTGCAGCTCGTAGATGTTGGCCACAGCTTGGTTCAGGCGGGCCTCGGTGTCGTAGCGCAGGCCGTTCAAACGCAGGCGGGCCGCCGTGAAATCACGGCTCAACGCAGTGACCGCCGCATCGGGCGCGAGCAGCAGCGACTTCTGTTTCACGACTTCCTTTTCGAGGGCTTCCAGCGCCTGGCTGATCGGCGCGGTCGCCGCATCCGCCACGCGTGCGCGATCCTCGGCCAGTTGCAACGCATCGGCCAGCGACTTTTCTGAAACCGAAACCAGCAGGGCCAACACCGTGGCGTCAGGCTTCGCATCCTTCAAAGCTTCGAGCGCAGCCTTGATCTTGGAGTCCACGGTGGGAGTCGGCGGGAGCGGAGGCAGTTCGCCCGTTTGCAAGGCCTTAAGAGCACGCTTGCCATCGTCGGAGATCAGCACGGCCTGCGCATGAGTCTCGGACAGGAGAGCGGAAAGCGCATCAACGTTGAGCGGATGCACCTCCGTGGTGTTCTCGACCATATCGAGCGTGTTGCGCTGGAGGGCGCTGCGGAGCTTCTTGGCCTGGAAAAAACTCCACTGGTCGCCCGCCTTCGACTGTTGCTGGGCGGCGAGCGAGCGGTCGTATTGGGCGCGGGTCATCTCGCTGGAAGCGAGGCCGGCGAGCATGGTGGCGATCACTGTCATGATGACAGGCGTCGCGGCAAAGAGCTTGCCTAGTTTGTTGGCGGGGATGTCGGCCTTGAGGGCGTCAGGAATGTTGGTTTTCAAGGTAAAGGTGAGTTTGAAGGTCTCCGAGAAATCGTAAGGAGGACGCCGCGGCGTCAATCTGCAAACTCACCTACGCTTAGGCTCTTGCCGTTGTCCTTCGGCCCGAGCTGCAGGATAAACGGTGCGGCGACCTTGGCCCACGCCTCGGCCCTGGGATGGCCGGCGGCGCCTTCCGGCCAGCACAGGCGCAGCATGTCGGTGTCGATCACGCCGGGGTTGAGCGGAATCGCCGCCATGCCTTCGGGCAACTCCTCGGCGAGGGCCTTCGTGAGACCCTCGATGGCCCACTTGCTCGCGCAATAAGGCGCAACCTTTGGCGAGACGCCGCGCCCCCAGCCTGAGGAGAGGTTCACGATCACGCCTTTCCTGGCGGCCACCATGGAGGGAACAAACTCGTGGATGACGTTGGCCACGCCGGCGATGTTGATGCTCACGAGCGAGGCGAATTCCTCGCTTGGCACCTCCCAGAGCGGCGCGGGGATGTTCATCACGGCAGCGTTGTTGATGAGGATGTCGGGTGCCTCGCCGAAGTTGAGGGTCTTGGCGGCCCAGATGCCGACCTTGGTGGGGTTGGACACATCCACGACCTCGAAGCTGTGGGGCGCGGGATATTCAAAGCGCAGGTCGATGATGCCCGAGCCGCGTCCGCAACCGGAGACCGTGTGGCCGAGACGGATAAACTCCTCGGCCAACGCACGCCCAAGGCCGCGGGTGACACCGGTGATGACGATTTTTTTGACCATGCCGCGAGCGTGGCGGATCTTAGCGGCTTTGCAGGCTGAATTTGTTCAGCCCCGTCTTGCGGCAGGCGTCCATGACGAAGGCGAGTTCCTTCAGGCGCGTGCTTTCGTCGGCCTTGATGAGCACTGCGGTGTCCTTGTCGAGGCGCTTCACCTGCTGGAGCAGCGCGGTGAGCTCTGTCTCGGTGGCGGCCTGGCCGTTGAAATAAATCGTGCCGTCCTTGTCGATGCCGATGGTGACGTTGCCCTTGAACTCGTTTTTTCCGGCGGTGTCGACTTTGGGTAGCGTGAGGTTGAGCGTGGCAGCGGTGCGAAACTGCATCGTGACGAATGCAAAAAAAACAATCATCACGAGCACGTCGATGAGCGGTCAAGGTTCAGCTCGGGACGCTTGCGACGGCGTTGGTAGAGTCCGCTCATGGCGCGTTATTTGGCGGCGCTGCGGGCGAGAATGCGCTCGATCAGCACGTCGAGCTGAGCGGCGAATTTTTCCACGCGGCGCTGAAGGATACCGCCGCCCACCAGCGCGGGCACGGCGATCATGAGGCCAAGCACGGTGGCGGAGAGAGCGAGCGAGACGCCGCTGGTGAACTTGGCGGGATCAGGCAGGCCGTTGTCGCCCGTGACGCTGGAGAAGACGCGGATAAGCGACCAGACCGTGCCGGTGAGGCCGATGAGCGGCGCGCCGGCGTAGATCACGTCAAGATAGGGAATGCCGCGCTCCATGCGCACGATTTCGAGGCGGGCGAAGGCCTTGACTGCGTCGGGATCATTCGGGTGCTCCTCGGCGAAGGTTACCACGCGGGCCAGCACGGAAAATTCCCCGCCCGAGACGGGTTTTCCCGCGACGATGGCATGAACGAGGTCGTCGGGCAGGATGGCCGACGTGCGCAGCGCATAGGAGCGCTCGACGAGAATGAAGACCAGGGCGATCGAGCAGAGCGCGAGCGGGTAGATCAGAATGTCGGCGCCTTTGAAGATATCGATGGCTGCGAGGAACATGGAAAATGGTGGTTCTGCTGTGACGCCGTCGGGCGGATTAAGTTCACAAAAAAACCGGCAGGCCACAAAAAGACCTGCCGGTGGAGTTTAAGCAATCTTTAGGCGGCGAGGTAAGGCAGCGTGGCGGCCGTCTTGAGGACGTCGGCCTTGCCGTCGATGAGCTCGCCGATCGCGTCCCAGCGGCCGTTGACGAGGGCGTCGCGGGCGGATTCGCGCTGGGCGATCTTCACGGTCTGGCCGGCGAAGCGTGCTTCCAGCTTCACGAGGTCGATGGTGATCTCAGTCTGCGGATCGGCCTCTACGGCGGCGGCGATTTTGGCGATGTCTTCACGAGCGGCGGTCACACAGGGCATGCCGAGCGTGGTGCTGTTGCCAAAGAAGATCTCGGCGAAATTTTCGGCGATGATGGCCTTGAAGCCGGCCTTGGAGATGGCCTGCGGGGCGTGCTCGCGGGAGGAGCCGCAGCCGAAGTTGGCGCCGGAGAGGAGGATGGTCGCGCCCTTGTGGGCGGGCTTGTCGATCGGGTGCTCGATCTTGTTCCCCTGGGGGTCATGACGGACGTCGAAGAACACGAATTCGCCGAGACCGTCGAAGGTGACGCACTTCATGAAGCGCGCCGGGATGATGCGGTCGGTGTCGATGTCGTTGCCGGGGACGTAAACGGCGCGACCGGTGAGTGAGGTGATTTTTGCGAGGGCCATAGCGGAGTTTTGTTTTTACCACGAAGGCACGAGAGACACGAAGTTCTGAACCAAATGATTTCAGTTTCGTGATTTTCGTGTTTTCGGGGTGAGTTGTTAAAGTAGCTTTAGTTGACCGAGAAGACCTCGCGGGCGTCGGCGATCGCGCCGGTGACGGCGGCGGCGGCGACCATGACGGGGCTCATCAGGATCGTGCGACCGGTGATGGAGCCTTGGCGGCCCTTGAAGTTGCGATTAGAGGACGAGGCGCAAAGCTGGTCGCCAATGAGCTTGTCGGGATTCATCGCGAGACACATGGAGCAGCCGGCGGCGCGCCACTCGAAACCGGCCTCTGATAAGACCTTGTCGATACCTTCTTTTTCGCACTGGAGCGCGACAATCTGGGAGCCGGGAACAGCGATGGCCTTCACGCCGGCGGCGACCTTGCGGCCCTTGACATATTTGGCGACCTCGCGGAAGTCGGAGAGGCGGCCGTTGGTGCAGGAGCCGAGGAAGGCGACGTTGATCTTGGTGCCCTTGATTGGCTTGCCGGCAGGGAGCTTCATGTATTCGAGCGCCTCGATGATGCCGGCCTTCTCGTCGGCGGAGGTGGCGTTCTCGGGGCTGGGGACGTTCTCGGTGATCGAGATGCCCTGGCCGGGATTAATACCCCACGTGACGGACGGTGCGATGTCGGCGGCGTCGATTTTCATAACGTCGGCGTAGGTGGCGCCAGGGTCGGAAGCGTAGGACTTCCAACGCGTGACGGCAGCATCCCATTCGGCGCCCTTCGGCGAGTAGGGCCGACCCTTGAGATAGGCAAAGGTAGTCTCGTCGGGATTGACGTAGCCGACACGTGCGCCGCCCTCGATGGACATGTTGCACACGGTCATGCGCTCTTCCATGGTAAAGGCATCGAAAGTCGAGCCGGCATATTCGTAGGCGAAACCGGTGCCGCCGTTAACCCCAGTGAGGCGGATGATGTGGAGGATGACGTCTTTGGCATAGACGCCGGGGCGCAGCTTGCCGTTGACCTCGATGCGGCGAACCTTGAGGACGCCGAGGGCCATGGTCTGGGTGGCGAGCACGTCGCGCACCTGCGAGGTGCCGATGCCGAACGCGATGGCACCAAAGGCGCCGTGGGTGGACGTGTGGGAGTCGCCGCAGGCGATGGTGGTGCCGGGCTGGGTGAGGCCCTGCTCGGGGCCGACGATGTGGACGACGCCCTGCTTGCCACTCGCGCGGTCAAAAAAAGTGATGCCGAACTCGGCGCAGTTTTTACGAATCTCGTCCATCATGGCTTGGGCGAGCGAATCGGCATAGGGCTCGACCAGCTCGTTGGTAGGGATGATGTGATCGACCGTCGCGAAAGTGCGGTGCGGATAAGCGACCTTGAGGCCGAGATCGCGCAACATGCCGAAGGCCTGCGGGCTGGTGACCTCGTGAATGAGGTGCGTGCCGATGAGGAGCTGCGTCTGGCCGTTGGCCAGCGTGCGGACGGTGTGGGCGTCCCAGACTTTTTGAAACAGGGATTTGGGCATTGGGGAGATAGTTATATAGAACTCAGGAAATCAGGAACGAAATTGTCCCAATCGAAGACAACAATCTACCAGAGTATTGCATGACTGGGAAATACTTGTTTAGTTACTGGTGATGCCTCGTGAGTATCAGTTTGATTACGATTTGCGCCATCTCGTTTACTTCCGCGAGGTCGCCCGTCATCTGCATTTTCGCAAGGCGGCAGAGTCGCTGGCGATCGCTCAACCAGCCCTCAGCCGTCAGATAGCGCAACTAGAGGCAGTGCTCGGGGTGGAGTTGTTTACGCGTTCGCGCCGCAAGGTGGAGCTGACACCGGCTGGCAAGGCCCTGCTGGAGCGCACCGATCCCCTCCTCCGCTCGCTCAACGCATTGCCCGGTGAACTACGCGCCTTGGCCGGCGGCGAAACCGGGCACCTCAAGGTCGCGTTCACCGGCCTGGCCATGGCGACGGTGCTGCCCGGCATCCTGCGCGAATTTCACCGCCGTTTCCCCGGAATACGCCTGGAGCTGGGGGAGTCGCCCACTGCGGTTCAGCTCGGCGCGTTGCAGACAGGCGAGCTGGCGTGCGGATTTTTTCATCCGGACTCGTCCACTCCGGGGCTGAAAACGCGCCTGCTGTTGCGCGAGAAAAACGGAGTGCTGCTCCCTGCCGACCATCCCCTCGCCTTGCAGCCCGTGCTGCGCCTGCGCGAACTGGCCTCGACGCCGTTCGTGCTTTTCCCTCGCACGCACAACCCCGGTTTCTACGACCGCGTGCTGGCGGCGTTTTCTCGCGCCGGGGTGACGCCGCGCATCGCCGAGGAAGTCTGGCCGCGCGCCAACGGCGTGGGTTTCGTGCGCGCGGGCGTGGGCGCGACTTTCATGTGCCCTTCGGAGGCGCGCCACCTGCCGCCGGAGGTTGTTTTTCGTCCGCTCGAAGGCCCAGCGCCGGAAAGTCGCCTGGTGCTTGGCTGGAGCGCCGCGCCCAAGCCGGAAGCGGCGCTCGCCGCGTTCCTTTCTGTCGCAGCCGGAACCAAGGCCGCCGAGGACAAGTAATCCGGCTCACTTTAAACTCTCGGCCAGCGTCTTCATCTCCTTGTCGAGCTGGCTGAGCGCAGCGGGCTTGAGCACCAGACGCGCCTCGGCCAGAGCGACCTTGGCATCGCCGCGGTGTTGTTGCGCAACCAGCGCGTTCACGAAAGGAACCACGACGCGGTCATAAAAATCCATGCCGGTGGCCTCCCCGTATTGCCTAAGCGTGAGCCGGAAAACGCGCATCTGCTCCGGCAGCGGAGTATCCTTGATCACACGCGCCACCGTTTCGGCGGCTTGGTCAACGGCCAGATCGAAACGTGCCCCCTGATTTTTGCGCGCGATAGTGCGTTCCTCGAAATCCGCCGCGCTGCCTTCGCCGCGGGCGCGCATACTTTCGGCGCGGGCGCGGACGAAAAAGGCGTTCAAATCGGGGTAACGCTGCAACGCCAGCTCAGCCTCGCGCAACAGTCCTTCGCGCGCGCGAAAATCCGCGCTTTCCACGGTGACGAGCAGCGTTTCCCACCCGGCAAGATTACGCCGCTCCGCGTTGACCGCCTTGCGGGCGGCGGCGGCAGCCTCCTTGGTTTTGCCAAGCCTCAGATAAAGTTTGGCGAACAACTCGTATTGGCGCGACTGCTGGTAGGGTGGCAGCTTGCGAAAACCCTCCGACAAAAACTGGAGATCGTGATCGGAAAGGTCCGCCCACGTCTGCGGATCGATGGCCACTCCTGTCACGAAGCGTTGCTCCGCATAGCGACCGGCATCGAGCACCCAACGCTGGCCGGCGCCCAGATAGCCAAACCACGCATGTCGCCCGTCCTGGCCCTCTCCTCGAAATAAAAGCGTGGGCACGCCCCGGGCCTTGCCGGCCTGAGAAGCGAAATACGCCTGATCCACGCAGATGCCACCCTCGCTGTAGATGCGCGCCAGTTCATAACTGGCGGAGGGCCATACGTATTGCTGCGCCTCGAGACGGTCGTTGCGGTAACGCACGAGATCGTAGGTCTTGGTAAGCTGTGCTAGGGTGGATTTGATCTGCCTCTGAGCCCACTGAAGTTCGGAAAAGGGCGCGGCCAGATCGACGGCGAACTTGAGTTCGGAGGCAGATAAGGTTGCGAGCTTGTGCAAGGTCACGCCATGCAGGTCCGAATCGACAAAAAAGTTAAACGCATCCACCGGCTGCGGTAATTGGCGCGGCAGCGCCGCGGGCTTAACCTGACCATGCGGCCAGTAATTCGGCGGCGGCGAGTCGTAAACAAGCGCGATGGCCAACGCGAGTTGCCCGTATGTCGCAAAGTGATGTGGATCGGCGGCGTGCAAATCCCGCAGGATCGCCAGCACCTGCGGAAGATAATCCTCGGCGCTGAGCTGATCGAAAAACGCCGCCGAAAATGCTCGGTCGCCCAGCAGCCATGCAAGCAGGTTGGGCGGCACTAATTTGGCCAGCGGCTCCGAGGGCAAAGAGCCGATGGCCTGCTGGTTCACGTTAGGATTAAGCAGGCGCGCCCGGGACACCGTTTCCAGCCAGCGCCGACCCGCGTCGGCCTGCGTCTGCCCCAGCGTCTCCGCCCACGCGGCCACATAATACCAGGACTCCGCCACATCGAACTGGCCGCGTTCGTAGGCTCCCAGGGCACCTTGATAAAGTCCGGCCGAAATCGGCCCCCAACCCTTTTCCGGCACCGCCGCCAGCACCGACTGAATCTTTTCCGGCACGGGCTGATGCAAAAACCATTCGCCCGGGAAATTTACCGCTTCGGCATGCGCGGGGAAAAAACCGGCTAACATTCCCATGACAGTTGCAATGAAAAGGCGTGCGTGGGACATCAAGAATAGCTTCAGGTTCTTCTCCGCAGCAGGAATGACAAACAGCAAAAAGCCCCGTAGCCTGGGAGAGACTGCGGGGCGTCGGTTGAAACGGCGGAAATGCCTTAGGAGGCCACGCCCGTATCGGCCGGATGGGTCGGCTCCTTCAGCTTGAACTCAAGTTTCTCGCCGTTGCGGATGACGAGCACGGACTCTCCGTCCTTGACGTCCCCGCGCAGGATGGCCTCGGCCAACGGATCCTCTAGATAGTGTTCGACGGCGCGGCGCAGCGGACGCGCGCCGTATTTCTCGTCGTAACCCTTCTCGGTTAAGAGCGACTTGGCCTCGTCGCTAAATTCAAGGGAGATTTTCCGCTCCACGAGGCGCTTGGCGAACTTAACTAGCTCGATCTCGATAATCTTGATGAGGTCCGCCCTGTCGAGCGGGCGGAAGAACACGATGTCCGAAATGCGGTTGAGGAACTCGGGCTTGAAGATGCGCTTGGCCTCTTCGAGCACTTTCTCTCGCATTTTTTCTCCATCGCCGAAGTTGGATGCGGCGGCGGCGAAACCCATCGAGGTCTGGCGCTGCAGGAGAGCGGCGCCGACGTTCGAGGTCATGATGATGATGGTGTTTCGGAAATCGACTACGCGGCCGAGGGAATCGGTCAGGCGGCCGTCCTCCAGAATCTGGAGGAGGAGCTGGAGCACATCGGGGTGCGCCTTCTCGATTTCGTCGAAGAGCACGACGGCGTAGGGCTTGCGACGCACGGCCTCGGTGAGCTGGCCTCCTTCCTCATAGCCAACGTAGCCGGGAGGCGAACCGACGAGACGGGACATGGCGAACTTCTCCATGTATTCGCTCATGTCGATCTGAATGAGCGCGTCTTGGTTGCCGAACATCTGGAGAGCAAGCTGCTTCGCGGTCTCGGTCTTGCCGACGCCCGTGGGGCCGACGAACATGAACGAGCCGATCGGGCGGCGAGGGTCCTTGAGGTCGGCACGAGAGCGCCGGAGGGCGCGGGCGATGGCGCTGGCGGCGATTTCCTGGCCCACGACGGATTTCTGAATCTCAAGTTCAAGGCCGAGCAGTTTCTCGCTCTCCTTCTTTTCCATGCGGGAGAGCGGAATGCCGGTCCAGTCGGCGACCACTTGGAGAATCAGGTCGTCGTCGATGGGAATGCGTTTTTCCTCGCGGGTCTTTTTCCACTCCTCGGTGACTTGGTCCTGCTTGGTGCGGAGCTGCTTTTCCGTATCGCGGTATTTGGCGGCCTCCTCGAAGTGCTGCTTGGCGATGGCTTCTTCCTTTTGCGCGCAGACGGTTTCGATTTCCTTGGTAAGGGCCTCGATTTCGGGCGGGCGGTTGAGTGAGGAGATACGGGCGCGGGAGCCGGCCTCGTCCATCACGTCGATGGCCTTGTCGGGCAGGAGACGGCCGGTAATATAGCGGTCGGAGAGTTTCGCGGCCATTTCAAGGGCCTTGTCGGAGAAGAGCGCCTTGTGATGGTCCTCATACTTGCTGCGGATACCCTTGAGGATGGTGATAGTGTCCTCGACGGAAGGCGGCTCGACCTTCACGGACTGGAAGCGGCGGTCGAGGGCGGAGTCCTTCTCGATATACTTGCGGTATTCGTTGAGGGTGGTCGCGCCGATGCACTGGAGTTCGCCGCGACTGAGGGCGGGCTTAAAGATATTGGACGCATCCATGGCGCC
>JANXRL010000008.1 GCA_025352985.1 Verrucomicrobiota bacterium | reverse complement strand
CTCGGTGGGCTCTTCGACGGCGACTTCCTTGAGGCGCTCGATTTGTTTTTCCTTGGATTTCGCGCGGGAGGCCATGGAGGCCTTGGCGCCGAAGCGGTCCACGAAGACCTGAAGGTGGGCGATTTCGCGCTGCTGGTTCTTGAAGGCGGCGGCCTGCTGGTGTTTGCGGGCTTCTTTCTCGGTCAGGAAATTGTCGTAGTTGCCGTGGTAGTAATGGAGCGTGCCGGCGCGGAGTTCGAGCATGCCGGTGCAGAGGGCGTTGAGGAAAGCGCGGTCGTGGGAGATGACGACGAGGCCGCCGGGGTAGCGCGTCAGATAATCCTGAAACCAGAGGAGGGCTTCGAGATCGAGATGGTTGGTCGGCTCGTCGAGGAGGAGCAGCGCGGGCTCGGCGACGAGGAGGCGGGCGAGGTGGGCGCGCATGACCCAGCCGCCGGAGAAGGTTTTGGCGAGCTTGTCGGCGTCGTCGGGTTTGAAGCCGAGGCCGTCGAGGATTTTGCGGGCGCGGGGTTCGAGGGTGTAGTCGATGTCGTAGTCGTCATCGGTGGGCTCGAGTTTTTTGCCGCTGGTGGCGATGTGGAGGATGGTCTCGTCGCCGGCGGGGGCGGATTCTTGGGGGAGGTAGCCGAAGTCGGCGCCGCGTTCCCACTCAATGGTGCCGGTGTCGGGTTTTTCCTCGCCGAGGATGAGGCCGAAGAGGGTGGACTTGCCTGCGCCGTTGGGGCCGATCAGGCCAAGACGGTCCGTGCGGGCGATGAACAGCGAGACCTCGGAGAAGAGTTCGCGTGTGCCGTAGGACTTGGAGACGTCTGCAATCGTTAACATAAAACCAGATACCAAAACGCCCGCTCCTCCGGCGGTCAACGCCTCATCCTGATACTGCGTATGCGGCGGATTTCTAGGCGGCGGAGGGTTGCGCGAGTTGGAGCAACGCGGCGGCGGTCGTGCGGGCGGAGCGCGCGGGATTGGTCGTCTGCGTGGCGTGCGCGGCGATGACCGCGCCGTCGATTAGTAGACTGAACGCGGTGGCCAGAGTGACGGGGTCTGTCGCTCCGGCGGCGGCGCAGAGGTCGGTGAGGATGGCCTGCACAGCGATTTTATGACGCCACGCGGCTTGATGAATCGGGTGGGTGGGTTCGGGGTATTCGCTGGCGGCGCGGATAAAGACGCAGCCCTTGAAGCTTTCGGTGGCAAACCAGTTTTCCAGCCAGTCGAAGACGGCGAGGAGGCGTTTTTCGGGATTGTGGCCGGCGGCGTTGACTTGGGCCATCAGCGATTCACGGAACTCCACATCGCGGGTTTCGAGGATGGCGATGATCAGTTCCTCCTTGGAGGCGAAGTGGTTATAAAGCGTCATCTTGGCGACGCCGGCCTCGGCCAGAATCGTGTCGATGCCCACGGCGCGGATACCGTCACGGTAGAACAACCGCCACGCCGTCGCCATGAGGTGGTCGCGTTTAGGGGAAGATGAGGCAGTGGCTGACATGCGGTTATGCTGGGTGATGAGAGAGGAAACGCAAGAAAATAGACAGGTCTGTATATTTTGTGCTTGCATAAGAATAGACAGATCTGTCTTGTCGTGAATGTCGCCCGGCCACGTTGGTCGGGTGGCGCACTCAACCCTTCATTCAAACATCATCATGAAACTCGCCCTTATTATCCTGTCCGATCCCAAGTCTGGTTCCGAAGAAGCCTTAGGTCGCGTCCTCAATGCGCTCGCCATCGCCCAAGCCGGGTTGCAGGCCGGCGACGAAGTCGAAGTCGTGTTTAACGGTGCCGGCACGCGCTGGCCGGCCGAGCTGAGCAAGGTCACGCATCCGGCCAACGGCCTTTACAATGCCGTGCGCGAAGTCGTGAAAGGCGCGTCGTGCGGATGCGCGGCGGTGTTTGGCGCGACCGAAAGCCTCGGTGCGTGCGGCGTGCCGCTACTTAAGGAACTCCCATTGGCCGGCACTCCCGGCATTTCCGACATCCACGGATACCTTGCCGCCGGCTGGCAGACTCTGGTGTTTTAAACTGCCGCAACTTCCAGCCCTCTTCCCGTTTTTATCATGGCCCAAGGATATCTCGATACACTCGTCACGCCGGCGGTCGCGCAGGCGCAGGCCCACTACTACGGCCACGCGATGGCCACCGGCGGGAAAGTTTCGACCGATCCTCTGGGGGAAGACGAGCGCGGCTTCATCGAGTCGCGGGACAGTTTTTATTTGGCGACGGTGAGTGGGGCCGGTTGGCCGTATATCCAGCATCGCGGCGGACGGCGCGGATTTCTCCGCGTGGTCAGCCCGACCTCGCTCGCGTTTGCCGACTACAAGGGCAACCGCCAGATGCTCTCGACCGGCAACCTCGCCACGCAGGACCGCGTGTCGCTCTTCCTTATGGATTACTCGCAACGCACGCGGCTGAAGCTCCTCGGCCACGCCTGCGTCGTTGATGCACGCGAACACCCGGAGCTCGTCGAGCGATTTGCCGAACCCGCCGACCGCCGCATCGTCGAGCGCATCTTTCTGATCGAAGTGATTTCGTTCGATTGGAACTGCCCGAAATACATCACGCCCCGCTTCACCGCCGCCGAAGTGGCCGAGGCGGTGGCCCCGCTGCGCGCCCGCATCGCCGAACTCGAAGCCCAACTCAACTCACGCACCTAAACTCAACTTGCACCGATCATGAACGCCCGTCCTCCGCTTCCGCCTTTTACCGAAGAAACCGCCCGCCAAAAAATCCAGGCGGCCGAAGACGCCTGGAACAGCCGCGATCCCGAACGCGTTTCTTTCGCCTACACCGTGGACACCGAGTGGCGTAACCGTTCCGACTTCGTGAACGGACGTGCGGCGGTCGTGGAGTTTTTGAGCAGCAAGTGGCAGCGCGAACTTGATTACCGCCTGCGCAAGGAGCTGTGGGCGTTTCAGAGCAACCGCATCGCGGTGCGCTTCGAATACGAATTCCACGACGCCTCCGGCCAGTGGTGGCGCGCCTACGGCAACGAGAACTGGGAGTTCGACGAGTTCGGACTCATGCGGCGCCGCTACGCCAGCATCAACGACCTCAAAATTACCGAGGCCGACCGCAAGTTCCGCTGGCAACGCGTTTGACGATACGGTGACGGCGGAGTTTTGTGTGGCGTAGGGTTTCGGGGCCGCTGTAAGTCTGGGTCCACTTTTATGAAGAAAGCCAAGCTCCAGAAGCGTCCCGAAGACATCAATGCCAAGCTCGCCGCCAAAAAAGGCCCGATCTCGCAGTTCATCGCCCACAACTACCGCCACTTCAATGCCGCCGCGCTGCTCGATTCCGCCAAGGGCTACGAGGACCACCTCAAACTCGGCGGCAAGATGCTCGTCACGCTCGCCGGTGCCATGTCCACCGCCGAACTCGGCCTCACCCTCGCCGAGATGATCCGCGCCGACAAGGTCCACGCCATCGTCTGCACCGGCGCCAACCTTGAGGAGGACATCTTCAACCTCGTTGCCCACGATTACTACGAGCGCGTTCCCAGCTATCGTGATCTCACCGCGGCCGACGAGCAGGCGCTGCTCGACCGCCACATGAACCGCGTGACCGACACGTGCATCCCCGAGGGCGAGGCCATGCGCCGCATCGAGGCGGCCGTCGCCGAGGAATGGATCGCCGCCGACCAGTCCGGCCAGCGCTTCTTCCCGCACGAGTTCATGTATAAGATTCTTCGCTCCGGTAAGCTGAA
The DNA here is from genome assembly GCA_025352985.1 of Verrucomicrobiota bacterium. Taxonomy (GTDB): domain Bacteria; phylum Verrucomicrobiota; class Verrucomicrobiia; order Opitutales; family Opitutaceae; genus Rariglobus. Next base: position 16,578 of record JANXRL010000008.1, on the reverse strand, counting down.
GAAGATGTATCAGATCGACCCGAAGAATTCGTGGATGCTTGCGGCCTGCGAGAAGAACCTGCCGATCATCGTCCCCGGCTGGGAAGACGCCACGCTGGGCAACATGTTTGCCGGCCGCGTGATCACCGGTGAAATCAAGAACGTCCACACCGTGCGCACCGGCATCGAATACATGACGTGGCTCGCCGAATGGTATACGAAGAACGCCAAAAAACTCCGCAACAAGGAGGGCTCGATCGGGTTCTTCCAAATCGGCGGCGGCATCGCGGGCGATTTCCCGATCTGCGTCGTGCCGATGCTGCACCAGGATCTCGGCCGCCGCGAAGTCCCCCTCTGGGGCTACTTCTCGCAGATCAGCGACTCGACCACGTCCTACGGTAGCTACTCGGGAGCGGTGCCGAACGAGAAAATCACCTGGGGCAAGCTCGGCCAGAAAACCCCCAAGTTCATCGTCGAAAGCGACGCGACCATCGTGGCTCCGCTTATCTTCAGCTGGGTGCTCGGCAAGTAAGCGGCCCCTCTGGAAAACGATTCGCCCAAAACAAAAGCCGCACCTGAATGAGTGCGGCTTTTTTGCGGACACACGGTTTATGCGCACCGATTATTTGGCGGGCGCGGCTTTGATCGCTGCGTTGACGGCGGCGGAGGCGAGGTCGTTGATAATGGTATCCACGGATTTGTTCTGGCCTGTGGCATAAGCCTCCAGAACGGTGAGTTCTTTGAGCGAAAGTTTGATCCTTGGATTCGCCTGGAAGAGATCGGGCACCTCGCTCCATTTGGCGTAGGCGGTGGCGAGTTGGCGGTCATCGAGGCCGAAGGCGCTGAGAACTCCCTTCGCCATCATCAGGTTTCCGTAAAGGTTCATGTGAACGCCATCAACGGTCAGCACGCGCTGGTTCGCGGCCTGATCGGCGGCCATGGCCGCGCTGAGGTCGGCGAGGGGGAGATTGCGGGCCTTGGCGATGTCGCGGAGGAAGGCGTTGTAGTCGGCCAGCTTGACGTTCTCGGGACTGGTGAGCGGCAGCTTGATCTGGGTCGAGGTAAGGATGACCACTTTCACACCCGCCTGCCGACAGCGGTCGAGGATATCGGTGATGTTCTTTTTGTAGGCCTCCAGCGGAATGCCCTTCGGTCCGTGCCATACGTCGTTCACGCCGCAGCTCAGGGTCATCCAGGCGGGTTTTTTGCTCAGCACGTCGTTGTCGAGTCGCGCCAGCATCTGATCTGATTTGTTGCCGCTGATGCCGGCGGGGATGACGGTGACGTCGATGCCTTGGGCGGCGAGACCGCTGGCGACGAGGCGGACGTAGCCGCCGGAGTTGGCGGCGCCTCCGGCAGTGATGGAGTCGCCGAGGAAGGCGATGGACTCGCCGTTTTTGACAAGTATTCCGCCGGCGTGGAGCAACGGGCAGAAAGCCAAAGCAAGGGAAGTAACGAGCAGGGGTAGGATGCGCATGAGGGAGGAATCAAAAGCCGGACGTCGGCCACAAAACAAATATTCGCCGTCCCGAGCAGACTGTCGTGCCGCGCGGATCAGAGAAGGTCGCTCAACGTGTCGTTGGCGGTGCGCAGCCGGGAGGCGAGGGTGTTGATGACGAGCCGGTGGAGCTTGGCCGCCAGCGCGGGCCGCTCGGCTTCCAGCTGGTTGAAGTCCCGCCGGTTGATCGTGAGCAGTCGCGTCGCCGTGTCGGTGCGGATGTCGGCGCTGCGCGCGCCTTGGCTGTAGAAGCCCATTTCGCCCACGATGGTGCCGGGACCGTAGGTGCGCAGGCGCTTGCGGTAGTCGGAATTTTTGAGCGGCAACTGGATGCTCACCCGGCCTTCGAGGATAAGGCAGAACGTTTCCGACGCGTCGCCCCTGCGGATGAACGTCTCTCCCTCCGGGACGGTCTCTTCGCGGAAGAAACGCGAAACGGCCGCCGTTTCCGCATCGGGCAGCCCGCCCAGAATCTGGCTGAGACTGGTGCTGGCGATGGCCTCGGTAAGAATCGTCTGCTCGGCCCACTCCAAGCCGTGATCCAGATCGGGGAAGATTCGCGCCGGGCTGCGCACAACATCGAAACCGCAGATGCGCATTTTCCCCCGAAGCTCGGGGGACATGCCGGTCAGCACCACCTGGGTGTCGCCCGCGATGCACATCTTGAGTAGCTTGCGCATCACCATGACCGAGGAAGCGTCGATGCCGCGCACGAGCCAAAAATCAAGGATGAGCACACGGGCTTTGCCCGGCACTTCGCGCAACTCGTCGAGGACGGCCGTGACCGTGCCGAAGAAAAGATAGCCGTGGAACGACGCCCCCTGGATGTTTTCGCCGTGGGCGCGCAGCCAGTCCATCTCGTGCGGCGGGCGTTCGACGTTGGAGTGGCGCGCGGCTCCGTTGAAGCGATGTTTGACGACCGAGGCGCGGCTGAAGGTCACCACGAAGCTGAGCATCGCGATGATGACGCCCAGGATGACGCCCGGCACGATGCCGAAGGCCGCGACGATCACGAGGATGGCGAGCATCGTGAGGTAGTCGCTTTTCGGCATCTCCCGCCGGCAGTCCCACAGCCAGTGGATGAGCAGCGAGACGCCCAGGTAAAGGATGAGGCCGGTGAGGACGGGCTTCGCCAGCAGCGCGATCACGCCAGGGGCGAAAAGCATGAGCAGCAGCACGAAGGCCACGCAGAGACGGCCCGCCCAAGGAGAACTGGCGCCGGCCCGCAGGTTGAGCAGGCTGCGGTTGAACGAGTTGACCGCGACGATGCCACCGAGGGTGTTGGCGATGCCCAGTGCTTTCAGCTCGCGGTCGAAGTCCGCGTCCTTGCCGGTGGCGTGATCCAGGCTGGTGGCGTTGAGCAGGATGGTGATTACAACCACCATTGTCATCGCGGCGAAATCGTTCGCGTGAAGCAGGATCAGATCCCACCGCACCAAGCCCCAAGGCTGGTTGAACGGGTGGCCCCACACGCCTAGTTGAACGGGGTTCATCAGCAGGCCGGCCGCGTGGGCGTGCGCCATGTCGATTCCCCTGGCGGCCAGCACCGCGTGAAAAACGAGCGTCCCGCCAAAAATCACGCAAGGGATGACGAGGTAGTGCTTCCACGTGCGCATGAGCACGAGCAACGCGAGCATGACCGCGCCGGCGGTTATCCATGAAAGCGTCGGCACGGCTTCGACCGCCGCCAGGGTGGTGTGCGCGGGCGATGCGCCCGTGAGCATTTTCCAGCCGCCCGAGGCGAGCAGGAATCCGGTGCCTACCAGAAAGCCGCCCACCACTTGGTGCGGAATGTAGCGCACGTAGCGCCCCCAGCGCCGCTCGCCGATGAGATACAGCAGCAGTCCGCAGCCGATCGAGGAGAGAAACAAAAACATCAGCACGGTAGGCAGCAGTTCAGCCGATTCCCGCCCGGACTCGTGCAAAATCTCCGACGCGACTGCGGCGACCGTCACCGCCAAAATCGCCGACGGGTTGGAATCCGGTCCGCCCATCGCGAAATCGAAGGAACTCCGCCACGAGAGCACCAGAATCGCCGCGCAACTGCTCACGATAGCCGCGAGCACGGCCTGCCCGGAATAGGCCGCCAGAGATCCGCCAAAAATCAGCGTCGCAAAGCCGCTCGCGTAGGCGAGGGTCATCAAGGCGCAAATAGCCCCTGCCAAAAAATTGGGGGCAAACGTTTTGACCGCAGAAAACTGGCTGTGTCCCGGCATGGAGAGCCTACGCATGACGCCTGACAAAAACTCCGCAACGATGCGAACGCCACCTCATGTTAAATTCAGGTTACGGTTCCGCCGTCCTCAGTGCCTCGGAGCAGGGTGGGGGTTATTTGGCCTCAAATGCCTTGAGCACGATTCCCGGCGTGAGCAATTCGGGCAAGGGAGTCGGCTCGGGGCGGCCTGGGAGATAGACGAGGTTGAAGGGCACGGCGCTGCGGTTCCAGCGGGCGAGTTCGGCGGTGATGGCCGCGTCGCGACTGGTCCAATCGCCGCGCAGCGTCACCACACCCAGTTCGCGGAAGCGGCGTAGAACTTCGCTGGAGCCGAAAACGATTTTCTTGTTGGCCTGACAGGTGGCGCACCAGCGGGCGGTGAAGTCCACGTAGATGGGTTTTCCCTCTGCCTGCAAAGCGGCCACGCGCGCCGGGCTCCACGGTTCCCAGGTGATGTCCGTGGATTGCGCCGCGTGCGGCCATCCGAGAAACACGCCGGCGCCGAGCAACGCCAGCCCGCCGATGATGCCCACCCGCCGGCTGGCGGCGGACGCACTCAAGTGGGCGTAGCGGCCGTAGAGCCAGGTTGCCATGGCGATGAGGGTGAGGCCGAAGATGGCCAGCAGGGAGCCGGTTTCGGTCGTCTGCGCGGACAAGACCCACACCAAATAGCCTGCGGTCGCGTAGAGGGGGAACGCCATGGCTTGCTTGAAGGTTTCCATCCATGCGCCCGGTCGAGGCAGCAGGCGCACGGCCTGCGGGAAAATCGACAGCAGCAGGTAGGGCGTGGACAAGCCGATCGCGATGGTCGTGAAGACGAGGTAAGCCTGCGCCATCGGGAGAACGAGGGCCGCGCCCAGAGCCGGCGCAAGAAATGGCGCGCTGCACGGCGTCGCGACCACGGTGGCGAGCACGCCGGTGAAAAACGATCCGCGGTAGCCCGACTGCATTTGCAGGCTGGAGCCCGCGCCCATCACGCTGCCGCCAAATTCGCACACGCCGCTCATGCTCAGCGCGAAGACAAGCATCACCGAGGCGAGTCCGAATACGAAGAGTGGCGACTGGAGTTGAAAGCCCCAGCCGAGTTCGCCGCCGCCGGCGCGCAGCACGGCGAGCGCGGTGGCCAGCGTCCAAAATGAGGCCAGCACGCCCGCCGTGAACGTGAGCCCGTGCAGGGTGATCTTTTTGCGGTCGGCGCCTGATTGGTTGACGAAGCCCATGATCTTGAGCCCGAGCACGGGGAAGACGCAGGGCATGAGGTTGAGAATCAGGCCACCGATGAAGGCCAGCGGCAAGGTTGCAAGCAGGCCGGCGGGGGCACTGGCCTTGTGCTCGGTGGCGACGACGACAGAGGCGGGTTTGATCGGCACGTCGATGATGAGCGCGGTGGGTGCGAGCATGCGGTCCATCTCCACGCCGACGGTGGGTGTGCGGCGCAACACGCCTTGGAGGCGGGTGTCGGAGGTGACGGTTTGCCCCGAGGCAAGGGAGAGGATCACGGTTAGCGAGCCGTCCTTTTCGACGCGGTGGGTTTGCGGCTGGTCGTAGGCGACGACATCATTTTGGGTGAAAAACCACCAGGGCGCCGAGATGTCGGCCGAGCCGTGAGGTAGCCCCGCGAGTTGGAGGGTAATCGTGGTTCCGGAAATCGTGGCGGAGGCACTGACGGAGGCGTCTTGGCGCGGAAGCGCGGCGAGCGTTTGGGCGATGGCGGGGCCGTTGACCAAATCGGGCGAGGGCGGAGTGGTTGAGATAGGCAGCGTGAGCGAGAGGCGGGCTTCGCCGGGCACGCAGGTATCGTGACACATGAGCCAGGCGGCTCGTGCCTTGAACGTCACGGGGACATCGGCGGCGAGGCTGGCGGGAGGGGTGAGGGTGACGGGCAGGTAGATGACGCCGTCGTAGCCCTGGCCGGTGACGTGGCCGGCGTCGTCCGTGATGGTTTTGGGCGCGGGCCAGACGATGTCGCCGACGGTCCAGCCGGCGGGGAGTTCCCATTTGAGCGAGGTGGGGTAGCCGGTGCCGGGGTTGATCCAGTAGGTGTGCCAGCCGGCCTTGTGTTCGATGCGCAGGGCGGCCTGCACGGGATGTCCGGCTTGGATGGCCTGCTTATCGGCGACGAGCGCAGCGGTCACTTGGGCGTGGCCCGGCAAAGCCGCGGCAAGCGCAAGGACGCCCCAAAAAAGCAGACGCCAGAAACTAATCGGAGTGGTCATGAAAAAGGAGACAACTGAGATTGTAACTTTAGGGAGCAGCCAACTCAAACGCGCCATCCAGAATCTGGTTGGAGCTTTTGCCGGCGGGCTGGACGAGATAGCCGCCGCCGATGAGGGTGTCGCCGGGGGCGGGTTGAATCAGCACGCCCCCGATGGTGGTGACTTGTCCGTTTTCAGATCTGGAGGCGGGGCTGGAGCCCTTGAAGACACCCGTGGTGGTGTTGAGTTGCATGACCCAGCCGGCAGGGTTTTCGCCCGATACGGTCAGCACGTTGGTTGCGCTCAGGTTGAGGGCGGCTGGCGGGGAGACGTCGATGCTATCAAGATGACTGCTGATGGTGTTTGCGGAGATGATGTCGGTCGGGGCGAGGCCGAGGTGGGACTTGAGGGTGGCGGCCGTGCGATCCCAAGGCTCCATGGTCGCTTCCAGGGCGATGGGGCCGAAGCCGCTTGCGTAGGTGTTACTGTTGGCGATGGCCGACTTGTAACAATAAAGATCGCTGCCGTTGGCCGCAGTGATGTGGCGTAGGGCCGCGTTGTCGTCGCGCGGCGTGAGCTTCAGGGAGCCGGCCAGATAACCGGAGGAGGTGCCGTAGGATTTGTTGTAGAGGCGGATGATGTTGTCCACGCCCACGGAGGCGGTCGCGGTCACGCTGGTGCCGTCGCTGGTCTTGCCCATAAGGGAGAAGGTTCCGGTGTCGGCGCCGGTGACGCTGAAATAGGCGTCGCCTTCCGGGTAAGCCGGTAGCGATCCCAGGTTGACCGGATTGCGCATGGTCATCGTGTAGGTTTTGGCCGGGGCGGAGCCGAGCAGTTTTGCACCGGTGCCCGAGCCCAGCTGCCCGGCGGACGTGACGAGAGTCGCGGCCAAGGTGCCGGCATCCGAGACGGAGATCGCGAGTTGATAATTCGGAGCGTTGAGGCTCTTGGTGCGCACGACATTGAGCGTCGTATCGGCATGGGTGGTATCGTTGCTGCGCACCAGATTACCGCGGAGGGTGTAGGCTGAGGGATCGCCGGTGATCAAGCGGCCGGTGAAGGCTCCCGTGGAAGTGACCTTGAGTTCAACCTTGCCGATCGGAAGCGGTGCGGGCGCGTTTATCGAGGTATTGTCGATCAACGTTTCGAAGCTGCCGGTCAGGGCGACGGGGAACGGGAGGACGATGATCGTCAGGGTATTGACCGTGCTCCGTGTGGTGCCCGACTGGGTCCAGTAGGTGATCTTGTAGGTGCCGACGGCCGCGGTGATCTGGCCGGTGATCTGGCCGGTGACGGAGTTCAGGAGCAGGCCGGCGGGGAGGCCGGAGCTGAAAAATTTGATGCCGGTCGGGTAAGTCGCGCCGCCGGTAAGATCCAGGGCGACTGTATCGCTCGTATAATTGGATTGGGTGGTCACGACGGCGGGCGGGGGCACGGCAACGGTGAGAGTGGAGTTTTTGGAAAGAACACCTTTTGGTGCGGTCGTGTTGGTCACTAAGACGGTGTAAACGCCGGCGTTGACCAACTGCACGTTGTCGAGGGTAAGGAATGCTCCGGTCTGGCCCGGAAGATTTATACCGGCGCGTTTCCACTGATAGCTCGGGGTTGGAATGCCGATGGCCTGAACCGACAGGGTCACGCTGGACCCGATAAAGGCGGTGGTGGCCGTGACGGGCTGGACAGTGATTACGGGAGACGTGGGGGCTACACTTACCGTGAGGTTTGCTGCGGCGGAGGAGACTCCGGCGGGTGCGGCCGAGTTAGTGGCGGTGACAGTGTAGGAACCGGCGTCGCCGGACTGCACGTTGGCGAGGGAGAGGGTGGCGCCGGTTTGGCCGAAAAGCGGCGAGCCGTCCTTATACCACTGGAGAGTGGGGGTGGGGACGCCGGTGGCGACGGCGGTGAAGGTGATATTGCTGCCAACAAAAGTGGTCTGCGAGGAGGGTTGGGTGGTAAATGCAGGCACGGTGCTGACAGAGAAGCTCTGGTCAACGGGAGTGGCGGCAGCATAGTTGGCGTTGCCGGCTTGTGAGGCGCGGACAATGACGGTGCCGCCGCCGGTGATAGTGACAGTTGAGCTGGAGATGGTGGCGGGACCGGAGACGATGGAGAAAGTTGGTGAGAGTCCGCTGCTGGCGGTGGCGCTGACAGTGAAGGGAGCATCGCCGTAGGTTTTGGAGGCGAGGGCGCCGAAGGTGATCGTTTGGACGACTTGGCTGATGACGAGGGTGCCGTTGGCGGAGCCTTGGTAGAGGGTGTCGTTGACGGTGCCGACGACGGCGTAGCTACCGGCGTTGGTGGGTGGGGTGGCGCTGGCGTTGTAGGTGAAGGTGACAGTTAGACCGTTGGGCCTCGTGGAGGCCGTGGCGGAGAGCGGCGAGCCGGTGTAAAATTGGGAAAGACTACCGAGGGTCACGGTGGCGGTCGCCTTTGAAACGGAGAAACTCTGGTCAACGGGAGTGGCGGCGCCATAGTTGGAGTTACCTGCTTGGGAGGCGCGGACGACGACGGTTCCGACGCCGGTGATCGTGACGAGGGAGCCACTGATGGTGGCAGGGCCGGAGACGATGGAGAAGATTGGGGAGAGCCCGCTGCTCGCGGTGGCGCTGATCGTGAAGGGAGCGTCGCCGTAGGTTTTGCTGGAAAGAGAGCCGAACGTGATCGTCTGGGAATTGAGAGCGACGGAGAAACTTTGGTCGACAGGGGTGGCGGCAGAGTAGTTTGCGTTGCCGGCTTGGGAGGCGCGAACGACGACGGTGCCCGTGCCGGTGATCGTGACGGTCGAGCCGGAGATGGTGGCAGGACCGGAAACGATGAAGAAGGTCGGGGAAAGTCCACTGCTGGCGGTGGCGCTGACGGTAAAGGAAGCGTCGCCGAAAGCTTTGCTTGGGAGAGGCCCGAAGGTGATGGTTTGAGCTGCTTGAGAGACGGAGAAGCTCTGGTCAACGGGAGTGGCGGCGGAGTAGTTGGCGTTGCCGGCCTGGGAGGCGCGGACGATAACGGTGCCGCCGCCGGTGATCGTGACGGTGGAGCCTGAGATGGTGGCAGGACCGGAAACGATGGAGAAAGTTGGGGAAAGTCCGCTGCTTGCGATGGCGCTTACAGTGAAGGGAGCATCGCCGTAGGTTTTGGATGCGAGGGCGCCAAAGGTGATCGTCTGGGAGGCTTGAGAGACGGAAAAGCTCTGGTCAACGGGAGTTGCGGCGGAGTAGTTGGTGTTGCCTGCTTGGGAGGCGCGGACGACCACGGTGCCGACGCCTGTCAGGGTCACCGTGGAACCACTGATGGTGGCGGGGCCGGAAACGACAGAGAAAGTTGGGGAGAGTCCGCTGCTGGCGGTGGCGTTCACAGTAAAGGGAGCATCGCCGTAGGTTTTGGATGCGAGAGCGCCAAAGGTGATCGTCTGAGAGAGTGGGCTGATGACGAGAGTGCCACTGGCGGAGCCTTGGTAGAGGCTGTCGCTGACAGTGCCGACGACGGCGTAATTTCCGGCGTTGGTGGGAGCGGTGGCGCTGGCGTTGTAGGTGAAAGTGACAGTGAGACTGCTCGGCGTTGTGGAGGCCGTTGCTGAAAGTGCGGAACCGGTGTAGGACTGGGCAAGGTTGCCGAGAGTCACGGTCGCGGTGGCCTTTGAAACGGAGAAGCTTTGGTCGACGGGATTGGCGGCTGCATAGTTGGCGTCGCCAGCCTGAGAAGCACGGACGACGACCGTGCCCACGCCGGTGATGGTGACGGTGGAATCCGTAACGGTGGCTGGACCGGAGACGATCGAGAAGGTCGGAGTGAGCCCGCTGGTCGATGTGGCGCTGACGGTGAAGGGAGCGTCGCTATAGGTCTTGGAGGCGAGAGTCCCGAAGGTGATTGTCTGGGAGTTCAGAGCGACGGAGAAGCTTTGGTCCACCGGGGTAGCGGCGGAATAGTTGGCGTTACCCGCTTGGGAAGCGCGGACGACGACGGTGCCAGTGCCAGTAATCGTGACGGTGGAGCCGGAGATCGTGGCAGGTCCGGACACGATCGAGAAGGCGGGGGTCAATCCGCTACTCGTGGTTGCGCTGACGATGAAGGGGGCGTCGCCGTAGGCTTTACTGGAGAGGGCGCCGAAGGTGATTGTCTGGGTAGCTTGAGCGACGGAGAAGCTCTGGTCAACCGGAGTGGCGGCGGAATAGTTGTTGTTGCCGGCTTGGGAGGCGCGAACGACGACAATGCCGGCACCTGTGAGCGTCACGGTGGAGCCACTGATGGTGGCGGGGCCGGAGACGATGGAGAACGTCGGCTTCAGCCCGCTGGTTGCGGTGGCGCTGACCGTGAAGGGGGCGTCGCCGTAGGTTTTGGAAGCGAGAGCGCCGAAGGTGATCGTTTGGGAGATCGGACTGATGACGAGGGTGCCGCTGGCGGATCCCTGGTAGATGCTGTCGCTGATGGTGCCGAAGACGGCGTAGCTTCCGGCGTTGATGGGCGCGGTGGCGCTGGCGTTATAGGTGAAAGTGACAGTGAGACTACTCGGCGTCGTGGAGGCTGTCGCAGAAAGTGCAGAGCCGGTGTAGGACTGCGAAAGACTGCCGAGGGTCACGGTCGCGACGGCCTTTGAGACGGAGAAACTCTGATCAACCGGAGTGGCGGCGCCGTAATTTGCGTTGCCCGCTTGTGAAGCGCGGACGACGACGGTTCCGACGCCGGTGATCGTGACGATGGAGCCACTGATGGTGGCGGGGCCGGAGACGATGGAGAACGTCGGCGTTAGCCCGCTGGTTGCGGTGGCGCTGACCGTGAAGGGGGCGTCGCCGTAGGTTTTGGAAGCGAGAGCGCCGAAGGTGATCGTTTGGGCGGTTTGGTTGACAGAGAAGCTTTGGTCAACCAGAGTGGCGGCGGAGTAATTGGTGTTGCCTGTCTGAGAGGCGCGAACGACGACCGTGCCGGTGCCGGTGATGGTGACGGTGTTGCCCGAAATCGTGGCTGGACCTGAAACGATTGAAAAGGTGGGAGGTAATCCGCTGCTGGCGGTTGCGCTGACAGTGAAAGGAGCGTCGCCGAAGGCTTTGCTGGAGAGTGCACCGAAGGTGATCATCTGAGTCGCTTGAGCGACGGAGAAGCTTTGATCAACGGGGGTGGCGGCGGAGTAGTTGGTGTTGCCTGCCTGAGAGGCGCGAACGACGACCGTGCCGGTGCCGGTGATGGTGACGGTGTTACCCGAGATCGTGGCTGGACCTGAAACGATTGAAAAGGTGGGAGGTAATCCGCTGCTGGCGGTTGCGCCGACAGTGAAAGGAGCATCGCCGAAGGTCTTGCTGGAGAGAGCGCCGAAGGTGATTGTCTGGGCCGCTTGAGCGACGGAGAAGCTTTGGTCCACCGGGGCGGCGGCAGAATAGGTGGCGTTGCCCGACTGGGAAGCGCGGACGACGACGGTGCCTGCGCCCGTAAGAGTCACGGTGGAGACCGAGATGGTGGCGGGGCCGGAGACGATGGAGAAGGTTGGTGTCAGTCCGCTACTAGCGGTGGCGCTGACTATAAAGGGTGCGTCGCCATAGGTTTTATTAGCGAGGGCACCGAAGGTGATTGTTTGGGCAGACGTGGTGCCGGTGATCGTGATAGTGCAGGTCACTTTGGCGGTGTTACCCGTAGCTCCTGTCGAGTCGTAGGCGTTAATAGTTAACGGATAACTGCCCGCAGTAGTAGGCGTGCCTGCTATAGGAACACTAAGGCCGTTAATGGTATAGCCTCCTGTGGTAGCCGTGCCGCCGGTGACACTAAGTCCCGGAGGGAAAGTTGTGCCAGCAACTTTCCATGATTTGATCGTGCTGGGCGCACCTGTGCCAACAAACGTTATTTTAAACGCCGCATTCTGGGCGCCGCCGGCAGCAAAACTCGTATTTGCTCCCCCGCTGGCGGGAGTGACTGTGGTAGGACTGACCACCGATGCAGTGAACGTCGTTGCTCCCGCCACTGAGTTGTAAGCACCGAGTGCGGTGAGCGCGAAAGCAGACTTGAGCAACTCACCCGACTGGAGGCCGACGTTGTTGACGGTGCCGCCGGTGACCAGACGCAGCACCGGGGTGCGTTGCAGCAACATCATCAGGACGGCGGCGGGGGCGTGCAACCACCGGAAGTGGTAGAGTAAACCTTGGAGATGCATGAGGCGGGGGTAACCTTAAATGTTTTGGAGTGCCAAGGGGCGCCGTGTTTGCGGGACCTGCAGGGAGTGGTTAATTGCAGCCGCAACCGCTGCCGCCCACACCGCGACCACCGGAGGAGGCTTCGCGTGAGAAGAAAATATGTTCCGACATGGCCGTGTGGAGCGGATCACGATCCGGGCGCATGGTATAGTCGGCCAAGGTGGCGCGCTCCCATGGCTGCACTCGGGTGAGCTTGGCGGATGAACAGCCGCTGGCGGCGCAGATCAGGAGTAGGGCGGACGGGATTAAGAGGGATGCTTTCATGGTTTTTCGTCTAGAATTTTGATGATTTCGTCGCGCAGTTTTTTACCGTCGGCGTCGCCGTGAAAACCGCTGTGGACAAGCCGGAGCACGCCGTGGCGGTCCAGCAGGTAGCAGGTCGGCATTGCGGGCGGTTGCACGGCGGCGACCAGTTTCTGGTCGGCATCGCGCAGCGTTGTGAAGGTGGGGGTGAAGCGTTTCACGAAGTCTTCGTAGGGCGCGGCTTTTTTATCCACGCTCACGGCGATCAAAGTGAAGCCGCGTGGCGCGAGCTCGGTTTGCAGCGCGTTGTAGAAAGGGAAAGACGCCTTGCACGGGGAGCACCAGGTTGCCCAGAAATCGACGAGCACGACGCGACCTTCGCGGGACGGGAGCGTGCCTTCGAGGGAGGAGTTCTGGAGTTCGGGAAACGGCGCGCCGACTTTGATTTCGGCGCTCGCGACCGATGCGTTTGCGACGAAAGCCAGAAGACATGCCGACAGGGTTTTATTAAGATACGACATAATGAAAAAATCCTTTTGACTGGTGGATGGCTTGTTCGGTCACGATGCGGGCTTCGGCGCCCATCATTTCAGCGGTCAGACGCAGGCCAAGATCGGGGCCGAGAATAAAAATAGCCGTCGAAAGAGCGCCCGCTTGCAGGCAGGTCGGTGCGACCACGGTGACTTGGCGGCAGCCGTTGGCGACGGGCCGGCCTGTGCGCGGACTCACGATGTGGCCGTAGCGTTTTCCATTGATCGTAAAGCCGCGCAGGTAATCGCCCGAGCAGGCGACACCGACGTTGGCGGCGGCCAGACTTCCTTTGCAGGGTCCGGCGGGGTTGACGGGATCCTCTAGGCCGATGTGCCAGCCGGGTTTTCCGGGTGCGGTGCCGACCGCCATGATATCGTGACCGAAATCCACAAGCACGCTGGTCAGTCCGCGCGCCTTCGCGAGCGTGGCGATCGCGTCCACCGCGTATTCTTTGCCCCAGCCGCCAAAGTCGATGGCCATGCCGACTTCGGGAAGGCGCACCTTGCCGGGAGCGCGCTGGACTTTTTGCCATCCAACCAGGCGCAGTGCGGCCGCGACCTCCTCGTCGGTCGGGATGCGTGGCGTGACGGCTTTGTAATCCCAGAGGCGAAGCACCGGCAGCGCGGTGACATCCATCACGCCTTTTGTAAGAGAATACAGCGCTGCGCAGAAATTGAGCATCTGCTCCGTCTCGGCGTCCACTTCCACCCAGTCGCGACCGGCGGCCGCGTTGATTTTACTCACCAGGCTGTCGGGCCGGAACCGCGAGTATTTCGCTTCAAACGCCTCTACCCATGCGATCACGTCGGCTTCGAAACGATTCGCGGCAGTGTTATCGGAGCACACATACTGCACCTCGCACACGGTGCCCAAGGCGGACCACCGGCGCTTGCGCACCGAGGCAACCGCTCCCGTGATTAGGGTGCGGCTGGCGAGAGGCAGCGAATTTGCGAGGGAGGCGCTCATTTCCGATTACCGACTGAGCTTGAAGCCAAAGGTCACGACGTTGGCATCGGGGTAGGAGTCTTGGTGCGTTACGTGATCAAGGCCGCGCATGAGATAGCGTTCATAGGCGAAATCCAACGAGCAGTGATCGTTGATAATGTAGCTTATTTTCGCCCCCAGATTGATCGTCTCCATCTTGGACAGGCGGTAGTCTGACGAGTAGTAGGGAGCCTTGCCGGTTCCTGTTTCGGAGGTGGGATCGAGAGAGGTCACGATGCCGGCTTTATCCAAATCGAAGTAGTAAAAATCAGCCTGCGACTGGATGGAATAGCGGGCGGTCGGCTCCAGAGTGAAATGGGAGCCTAACCGTTGAATCCACTTCAGTTCGACGGTGTGGCTGGTGATCCCGAAACTGTCGCTGTAAAAACGATACGATCCGTCCAGAGCGCCGTCGAGTCGCTCAAAGTGCCGATTGGTGCCAAGGAAGACGCTGACTTTGTCCTTCTCGCGCGGCCGGTTTTCCGGCGGCGTTTGGTAAAAGCCCGGCAGGACATCCAGCATGGTGGTGGAGACGATCTTGTAGGGATCGCTCATGAAGCCGGTCGAGCGTCCGTAGCTGACGTTGGCCGTGACGGACATTTCGGGGGAAATCAACTGGGTCAGGCCGATGATGAAATCGTCGCCGGTCTTGAAGCGATCATTGGCCCAGAACTTTTCCATAATCCGGTCGTCCGTGTGGCCCCAACCGAGGAGCAACACCGTGTTCTTCTGGTTAAAATTTGTGAGCGTATTGAGCGAATAGCCTTTGGACAGGTAGTCGCTTTCGCGGCTGACGCCGTAGCTCACGGCGACGTTTACCCGTTGGAATTGGTAGGCGAGATTCGCATCCCAGGCCTTGCGCAATTCCTTCATGTGGGAGGTAGGAACAGGTGATGCGGGGGTGGCGGGCATTTCTCCCGTGGGTGTGTTGCCGGCAATCGTATCGAGCAGCCCCATGACCTTCAGATGCGCGTCGGGAGTGATGTCTGCCTCGGCTAGTCCATATTGCGAATCCACCCGGATGCGCTTGTTGTCCTCCTGCCAAGACTGGGCCTTGATCGCCAGACTGTCCTCCGCGTGGGCGGTGCGGATTTGGAAAAGGCTGGCCAAGACCCCGAAGAGCCAAAGGCAGTGACCGGCCAGACCTTGCGGCGAAAGCCCACGCAGGATGAGCCGGTTTACGGATATCGGGCGCGTCTTGGCCGAAGGCAGTGAAGAATCGGACCGAAGAGCAGAGACGGATGCGGAGGAGGTGTTGGAGTGAAAGCTAGTCATGCGGTAGCCTAGGGGACCCAGATGAATATGCGATTAAAAATCACATGAACGAAAGTTCATGATTTTTTACATAAATCATTTTTATGTAGTTAAATAAATATATAATGGGTCAAAATATGGACAAGAAATGAGCGGTTTTTTACAGGAAATTCCCTCAAAGCATCAAAGACTGAAGGGTTCTGCCGGGTGATTTTGGGCATAGGGAGATATGCCCAGCTTGATGTTGCGCGGGCGTCTTGGCGGTCAGACTGGTTTTTGATCGGTTTTCAATTGCATCGTGCAACGTTGCTTCCCGGCGGGTTTACGTGAGCGTTGATGCAATATGCCCAACGCCCTTGCTGCTGAAAAATCCCCCTACCTGCTCCAGCACGCCGACAATCCGGTCGCGTGGATGCCTTGGGGCGAGGCGGCCTTCGCCAAGGCGCGCGCGGAGCAAAAGCCGATTTTTTTGAGTATTGGCTACTCGACCTGCCACTGGTGTCACGTCATGGCGCACGAGTCGTTTGAGAACGACGCCATCGCGGCGCAGCTCAACGCCCACTTCGTTTCCATCAAGGTGGACCGCGAGGAACGTCCCGACGTGGACAAGGTTTACATGACCTATGTGCAGTCGCTCACCGGCCGTGGCGGCTGGCCGCTCTCGGCGTTTCTCACGCCGGAGCTGAAGCCGTTTTTCGGCGGCACGTATTTCCCGCCGGAGGACCGGCACGGGCGTATGGGATTTCCGTCGTTGCTCACCGCCATCGCCAAGGGCTGGGAAACCGACCGTGCGAAGCTTGTGGCCGAGAGTGACCGCGTGATCGCGACGTTGACCGAGTATCGCGATCAACGCCCGCCCGCCGAGGGTGGCGCGCCCGACCTGCACGACACGGGCGGGACGGCGTTTGAAAAGTGCTTCGAGTATTTCAACGAGAACTTCGACGCGCAACGCGGCGGCTTCGGGGAGGCGCCGAAATTTCCCCGTGCCTCCAATCTTAATTTCCTCTTTCGCGCGGCGGCGATTCAGGGCGTTGGCTCGCCGGCGGGGCAGGAGGCGGTGCGCATGGCGACGACCACCCTGCAACGCATGGCCGAGGGCGGCATTCACGACCATGTGGGTGGCGGGTTTCACCGCTACGCCGTGGACGACGCGTGGTTCGTGCCGCACTTCGAGAAAATGCTCTACGACCAGGCGCAGATCGCGATGAACTGCCTCGACGCGCACCTCGCGGCGGGCGATGAGCGTTTCGCATGGGTGGCGCGGGATATTTTTGATTACACGCTGCGCGACCTGTCCGCGTCGGGCGGGGCTTTTTTCTCGGCAGAGGACGCCGACTCCCTGCTCGAACACGGCAAGGCGGATCATGCCGAAGGCGCGTTCTACGTGTGGACGCGCGACGAGGTCGTCGTGGCGCTGAAGGAGCACGCGGCGTTTTTCTGCGACCACTATGGCGTCGCCACCGAGGGCAACGTGCCGATGTCGCTCGATCCGCAAAACGAGTTCACTGG
>JANXRL010000160.1 GCA_025352985.1 Verrucomicrobiota bacterium | reverse complement strand
CGGTAAAAACACCCTCCATGCAAATTTCCATCGGAAATCCACCCCGCTGCGCGTGAGAAGCGGACGACACGGAGGTCGTCCCTCCCGGGGCGCGGGAGAAGAGGCCGGCGAGGAAGCCGTTGAGCCACGCGCGTTGCTCGGGAGAGAACGGGGCGTTTTCGGGGATAAGAGGGAGCGTGCTCATGCGGGCGGGTTGGCGGGAGAGTATAAATCGCGCATAAATGCGCTCCTACACGGAGAGGAACTCCTGGAGTTCCTTGATGGAGTGGCGGCGGGCCCACTGGACGAAGGTTTCTCCGCTGGTGCGGCGGACGCCGTAAGTGCGGAGGATTTTTTCGACGAGGGAGGGGACTTCGATGGCGCGAACGCCGCGGAAGATTTCTTTTCCGATGCCCTGCTCCTGATCCATGCCGCCGCCGATGACGACGTGGTAGCCTTCGGCTCCGTCGGGGAGCTTCGTGCTGATGAAGCCGAGGTCGCCGCAGTAATGTTGGGCGCAGGAGTGGGCGCAGCCGGTGAAGTGGAGATTGACGGGTTGTTCCAATACCAAGCCGCAGTCGGCGAGGTGTTTCGACGTAGTCACGGCGTGGCCTTTGGTGTCGGCGGCGGAGTATTTGCAGCCCTTGCTGCCCGTGCATGCGATGATGCCGCCGGTGGCGCTGGAGGCCTCGGTGGTGAAGCCGATGTTTTGGATCTGGCGGGTGACGGCGGAGGTGAGGGCGTCGGGGATGTGTGGGAGGATGATGTTCTGCCAGACGGTGAGGCGGAGTTCGCCCTTGCCGTAGTGTTCGGCGAGGTCGGCGAGCCGGTGCATCTGGCGGGACTTCATGCGTCCGACGGGGATGACGATGCCGACGGAGTTGAAGCCGCGCTGGGCTTGTTTGTAAACGCCGACCCAGCCGTGTTTGATGACGGGGCGGCGGGGTTCGCAGGCGGTGAGGGGCAGGCGGCCGAGGGGGAGGGCGAGTTTCTTCTGGGTTTCGGCGATGAATTTCTCAAAGCCCCAGGCGTCGAGGACGTATTTGAGGCGGGACTTTTTGCGGTTGGTGCGGTCGCCGTGATCGGCGAAGACGCGGATCATGGCGGCGGTGACGGCGACGGCCTCGGAGGGTTTGATGAGCAGGCCGGTGTCGCGGGCGAAATCACCGTGGCCGCTGATGCCGCCGAGCTGGACGCGGAAGTAGATGCCGGGTTCAACAGTTGAGGGTTGAGAGTTGAGAGTTGAGAGACTGGCAGCCGTGACGCGGGTGGCGAAGAGGCCGATGTCGTTGGTGTCGGCGGCGGCGGTGAGGCTGCCGCCGTTGTCGAAGGCGACGTTGAACTTGCGGGGGAGGCCGTAGAGGTCGCGGTGGTTGAGGATGTAGTGGTGGACGCCGAGGGCGAAGGGGCGGACGTCGAGGAGTTCGTCGGGATCGAAGCCGCTGTTGGGCGAGGCGGTGACGTTGCGGATGTTGTCGGCGCCGGCGCCGCGGGAGGTGAGGCCGAGGTCTTGGACGCGGGTGAGGACTTTGACGAGGTCGCGGGGCTTGAATTCGCGGATCTGGAAGTTACCGCGGGTGGTGAGGTCGGCGTAGCCACCGCCAAGGTCGGCGGCGAGGTCGGCGAGGCCGTGGAGCTGGTGCGCGGTGAGCTGGCAGGCGGGGACGCGCAGGCGGATCATGAAACTGTCCTGCGCGGGGGCGACGTAGAAGAGGCCGAAGGTTTTGAAGCGGTAGGTGTTTTCGGCGTCGGGGAACTTGTCGGCGTCGGCGTGGGCGATGAGGCGTTCCCAGGCGTCGAGGGGATCTTCGTCGTGTTTCCAGCGTTCCTCTTTGCAGAGGTCGGCTAGGGGAGTGCCAAAGACGGTGTCCTCGGCGGGCGGGGCGGCGAGGTTGCCGGTGGTGGAATCGGCGGAAGACGCGGTGAGCTGGCCGGAAGCGGTGTGTCCGGTGAAGGGGAACTGTCCGGACGCGGCCACGCCCGCCATGAAGCCCTGAAGATATTCCTTCTGCGAGGGGGAGAAGGAATCGGTGGCGGGGGAGGCAGGCATGGCGGCGCGGGGAAGAGGGCGGGACGGGATCAGAGGTTGAGCGTGGCCTGGATGTAGGCGTAGCTGGCGTCCTTGGAATCGCCCGGGGCCTTCGAGAAGGTCTCCTTGACGTAGTCGCCGCGGAAGTAGTGGGCGACGCCGGCCTCGAAGTTCAGGTAGGGAACCGGCGAGTAGCTCGTGATGAAGTCGATTTCCTGGCCGAGCTGGTTGCTGTAGGTGCTGTTGCGGTTGTAGCCGTTGTGATTGCCGATCACGGCACCGCCGGTGCGGGCTACGCCGCCGACGTTATACCAATAGTCGCTGGTGGAATCGAGATACTGGAGGTGGCCTTCGAGCGCCAGGGTGAGCTTGGTTGTGGGCTTGATGGTGTAGGCGAGGCGGAGGTCGCTCAAGTTCTGGAGGCTGTTGAGATCCATGTAGCCGTAGAACATGTGGGTGGTGGCGTATTGGTTTTGGAAGGTGCCGCTCTTGCCGTCCTTGGCATTTTTGTCACCCGAACCATAGCTGTAGATGAGGGCGAGGCGGGGCTGGTAGGGGCTTTCCGTCCAAGTGTAGCCCGCCTGCAGGATGGCGGCGTAGGCCTGTTGCTCGAGTTCCTTGGCGCCGGCGATGACGGCAGGCGTGTTGACCGGGACGATGGCGTTGCCGGCGGCGGTGCGGTTGTTGATCGTGCCGAACTGATACATGAGTTCTATGCTGTAATCCCAC
Organism: Verrucomicrobiota bacterium; assembly: GCA_025352985.1. Lineage (GTDB taxonomy): Bacteria > Verrucomicrobiota > Verrucomicrobiia > Opitutales > Opitutaceae > Rariglobus. The sequence continues at coordinate 44,993 of JANXRL010000160.1, read as the reverse complement.
GGGCCGTAGGCGCCGGGCTTGGACTTGATGCGCAGGCCGCCGGTGTAGAGATCCTGAATGAAGGGCTGGCGGAAAGGGGCGGCGATGCCGTTCCAGTCCTCGGTGGTGCTGTCGCGGTCCACGTTGTGATTGTAGAGGTAGGTCTCGACGATCTGCCTGTCGGTCACGCCGGGGATATTGGTCAGGTTGAAGTAGAGTCCGGAAAAGTGGTCGTTGCTCAGGTGGGATTTATTGAAGTTGCCGTTGTCGTTGTAAACGACGCCGCCCGTGAAGGCGTCCACGCCGAAATACTTTGACTGATAGCGGGCTCTGGCGGCGTCGAAAGAGCGGCCGTTGTTGTTCCAAGCGAAGGCGCCGACCTGGCGCTGTTCGCCGTAGACGAGTTCCTGGCGCCCGATCTTGGCGGACAGCGGGAACTCCTTGTGGTTGCCGACGGCGAGGTAGGCCTGCTGGAGGTTGATATCGTTGTCGTTTTCCTGTTCGCTCTTGCCGGCCTTCACGCCGGGGATGGGTGCCAGCGGGACGCCGGAGAGCGTGCTGCCGTTATTGCCGCGTTCGTCGTCGTAGGACGCGCTGGAACGCAGCTGCACGAAGGCTTGATACCATTTGTCGGTGTAGCCGATGCGCGGCATGATGCGCGTGAGGAAGTATTGGTTGTTGTTGTCGAAACGGTCGCCGTTGCCGGCGGGTGGACGGCCGCCGGCAAAGTCGCGGTTCTGGCCGGCGGAGGTGAAGCCGGCGTTGTCTTTGTCTTCGAAGCGTCCGCGGATGTTCACGCCGAAATCCCAGGCAGACATGTAGGGATCGCTCGCGCGCAGTTTGAAGTTGGTGAAGCCCGGGTAGGCGGGAGGAGGTAGCGGATAAAACTGCGCGGACGCAGTGACGGCGGCCCATATGGCGGCGAGGGCCGCGAGGGTGGTGCGAATGTTACGATTCATGGTGGTAGGTTGTGGTGGTGTGCGACTGGGCCTGGCGGGAAATTTTAGTGCGTGGCGACGGCCGTGGCGGGCTTGCCGGGGCGTAGGTGGGAGCGTTCCTCAAGAAAGCCGATGAGATGCTCGCGGAGGCGGTAATACTCGGGGTCTTCCATGAGCTGCTTGCGCGTGCGGGGCCGGGGGAAGTTGACCTCAAGGATGTCGCCGACGGTGGCCTCGGGGCCGTCGGTCATCATGACGATGCGGTCGGAAAGATAGAGGGCCTCATCCACGTCGTGAGTGACCATGAGGGCGGTCTTCTGGTCGCGCTGCCAGAGGTCGAGGAGGACATCCTGCAGCTCGTATTTGGTGAGCGAGTCGAGCATTCCGAACGGTTCGTCGAGGAGGAGCATCTTGGGCGAGAGGGCGAAGGCGCGGGCGATGCCGCAGCGCTGGCGCATACCCTGGGAAAGCTCGGAGGGACGCTTGTGCATCGAGTCGCCGAGGCCGACGATGGTGAGGTAGTATTCGGCGATCTGGCGGCGCTCCAAAGAGGAGGCGGTGTAGTAAACCTGATCCACGCCGAGCATCACGTTTTCAAAGGCGGTAAACCACGGGAGGAGGCAGGGAGCCTGGAAAACGACGCCGCGATCAGGACCGGCCCCGGAGACTTCTTTGGCGGCGAGGATGATGCCGCCCTCGGTGAGTTCGGTGAGGCCGGCGACCATGGAGAGGACGGTGGACTTGCCGCAACCGGAGTGGCCGATGAGGCTGATGAACTCGCCCTTCTTAACGCCGAGATTGAAGTCGCGCACGACGGTGAGCGGGCCTTTCGGAGTGGAGAAGGTTTTTACGAGCTGGGAGATATCGAGGAATTTTTTCATGACGGGAAGGCGCGCGGTTGCGTCAGGAGGTCACGACGACTTCGTTTTTTTCCTCGCCGGGGCGACGAGGTGGGCGGTTGACGCGGGGCGCTTCCAAATCCTCGGGGAGGAGATCGGGGCGGATGAGCTTGCGAGAGAGCGAGACCTTGCGGTTGGCGTTGAACGCGAGGAGCTGGTTGGTCACGAGGGCGCGGAGGCGTTTGAACTCGGGGTCGTGATTGACGCCCTTGCGATCGCGCGGACGGGCGAGGGTGACGGGGATGGATTCGCCGAGCGTCGCGCCGGGCCCGATGGTGAGCGGGATGATGCGGTCGGCGAGGAGGAGGGCCTCGTCGACGGAGTTGGTGATGAGGACGACCGTCTTGCGCTCGGTCTGCCAGATGTTCGCGATCTCGTCCTGAAGGGTGCCGCGGGTGAGGGCGTCGAGGGCCCCGAGGGGTTCGTCGAGGAGGAGGATGCGCGGATTGATGGCGAGGGTGCGGGCGACGGAAACGCGCTGGCGCATGCCGCCGGAGAGCTGCTTGGGCAGGCGGTCCTTGGCGTGGCTGAGCTTCACCATCGCGACGTATTTATCGATGTGGGCGAGGCGCTGTTCGGCGGTCCAGCCGGGGAAAACCTGGTCGACGGCGAGGGCTATGTTTTCCTGCACGGTGAGCCAGGGCAGGAGGGAATAGTTTTGAAACACGAGACCGCGGTCGGGGCCGGGGCCGGTGACGACTTTGCCTTCGAGCGAGACCTCGCCTTTGTCGGGCTTGATGAGGCCGGCGATGAGGTTGATCAGCGTGGTCTTACCTTGGCCGGAGTAGCCGACGATGGCGACGAATTCACCTTCCTCGATGGAAAGGTTGATGTCGGAGAGGACGCGCTGTCCGCCGAAGCTCTTGGAAACGTTGTTAAGTTCGAGGAAGGCCATGGCGGGTCAGCTGATCGCCTTGAAGCGGGCTTCGACGAGGGACATGAGGCGGTCGAGGATGAAACCGATCACGCCAATGGTGATGATCGAGAGAATGATGTGCTCGTAGATGAGAGCGTTATACTCCTGCCAGAGGAAGCCGCCGACGCCGGGGCGGCCGGTGAGCATCTCGGCCGCGACGATCACAAGCCAAGCGATGCCGAGGGACAGGCGGAAGCCCGTGAACATGTAAGGGAGCGTCGCCGGGATGAGGATTTTAGTGAGGGTCTTCCAGCGGGAGAGCTTCAGGACCTTGCCGACGTTAAGGTAATCCTGCGGGACGGCGCGGACGCCGACGGCGGTGTTGAGCACGGTCGGCCACATCGAGCAGATCGCGATGGTAAAGAGAGCACCGTAGGTGCCGGCGTCCTTGCCAGTGCCGAGGAAGAGCACGAGGCCGAGGGGAAGCCAGGCGAGCGGCGACACGGGGCGGAGAACTTGGATTATCGGGTCGAAGGTTTTGGTAAAGGTCGTGGACAGGCCTAGGAAGAAGCCGATGGGCGTGCCGATGATGAGCGCGATGGCATAGCCTTGCGCGACGAGGACGAGCGAATACCAGCTGAACCGGAGAATACCCTGGTCCATCTCGCCGCGCTTGGTGAACGGTTCCATGATGTAGGGCTTGCTGGCCTCCCACGTTTTCAAGGGCGACGGCAGGTCCTTGGCCCAGGTGGCGCTGCTGACCGTCCAGGTGAGCAGGACGCAGGCGACGCCGATGAGCGGCAGGATCAGCCAGTCGATTTTAAATGATTTCATGAGAGGGAGGGAGGATTTCCGCTGGAGATTTTTTTACGCGGTCAGAATGGCCGCGACATACGCGATGGAGGAGAAAAGGCAGGAAGAGTGGGTGCCTGCATCACGTCGTCCGGATATGCCGGAGATGTCGGCGTGATGCAGGCGCCTTGCTCATGATCTAACGAGAGTTCAGCCCTTGAGGTTTTTAACCGCGAAGCTCTTGGCGTAGACCTCGGGATTCGCGGGGTCGAAGGTGACGCCGTCAAACAGGGTCTCGGGAGACATGTCTATCGCTGGGGCGGCGACGCCGATTTCCTTCATGGCCTCGGTGTAAATATCGGTGCGCATGACGCGTTTGGTGATGCCGGCGTAGTCCGGCGTGCCGGAGACGAGACCCCAGCGACGGTATTGGGAAAGGAACCACGTGGCGTATTTCGGCTGGGGCATGTTGCAGCCGTTTTTACTGAAATGCATCGGGTTGGCGTCCGTGACCTTGCGGCCGTCACCGTAGTCGAGCTCGCCGAGGAGACGGCCGAGGATGATCTCTTTTTTGCAGTTGATGTAGGTGGGCTTGGAGACGATTTCACACTGCTCGGCGCGGTTGGACATGACGTCGAGCCAGACGCTGGCTTCGTGGAGTGCCTTGAGGACGGCCTTGACCGTCTTGGGGTTCTTCTCGGCGAACTCCTCGGTGAAGGCGCAGACCTTTTCGGGGTGGTTTTTCCAAATGTCCTGCGTGGTGACGGACGTGTAACCGATGCTGTCGGCGATGGCGCGGGCGTTCCAAGGTTCGCCGACACAGAAGCCGTCCATCTTGCCGATCTTCATGTTGGCGACCATCTGGGGCGGGGGGACGGTGATTAAGGAGACGTCCTTGTCGGGGTTGATGCCGCCGGCGCCGAGGTAGTAGCGCATCCACATGGCGTGCGTGCCGGGAGGGAACGTCATGGCGAAGGTGAGCGGTTCGCCGAGGCCGACGGCTTGGTCAACGAAAGGCTTGAGAGCCTTGGGATCGGCACCGACCTTACCCTTGAACGTGTTCGCGAGGGTGATGGCCTGACCGTTGCGGTTGAGAAGCCACGGGATGACCATGGGTTTCTTGGGGGAACCGGCGAGGCCCATGGTCGAGGCGAGCGGCATGCCGATGAGCATGTGGGTGGCCTGGATGGAACCGGAGCTGAGGTTGTCGCGGATGGCGGCCCAGTTGGCACCCTTGGTCACCTTGGAGTTGATGCCGTATTTTTTGAAAAAGCCCTTTTCGTGGGCGATTACGATGGGCGAGCAATCGGTGAGCGCGATCATGCCGAAGTTGATGTCGGGCGTTTCGGGAGCCTCGGACGAGCCGGTGTCGGGCGCGGACCAGCCCTTGGGCAGGCTGGCGAGGAGCGCGGCGGCACCAAGGCCTTTGGCGGTGGCGGAGAAAAACGCGCGGCGATCAAGACCGCAGGAGGTGGGCGAGTGGATGTCAGGCGTGGACGAGTGCGTTGTCATGTTGGCGGGAGGTGAGTTTGTTGGCTTGCTGGAAAATATCAGAGCGGAAGGCGCGGGCGCCGAGGTCGGTCGGAACGATGCGCCCCTCGGGAAGGAAGCGGTGGCGGTTGAAGCCGTTGATCAGCCACGACGCCTTGGCGGGCGTGGGGTTGTTGGCGCCGTTGCGATGAAAAGTGATAAACTCTTCGGCGTGCACCGTGCGCCCGTGACCGTAGTCAAACGGGCCGACGAGGCTGGACTGGATGACGCGCGCGGGGACGTTGAGGTATTCGCGGCGGGAGAGGAGGCGGACGAGCTCGGGGCGGAACGCAGGGTCGTCGCAGAGCTTCGCGGATTGGGTGAGGGCGGCGATCATGGCGAGGTGTTCCTCGTGGCGCTGTTCGGCGAAATCGGAGCGCACCATCAGCACCTTTTCGGGGTGGCCGGGAGCGAGGTCATTACTGGTGGCGACGCACCAGCCGACCTGTTCGCGGACGGCGAGTGAGTTCCAAGGGTCGCCTGCGCAGTAGCCGTCGATGGTGCCGGCGGCGAGATTTCGAAACAGCTGGGGAGGGGGAACGACGACCACGCGCACGTCGCGTTCCGGATCAATGCCCGCGCTGCGCAGCCAGTCGCACAAGTGGATGCGGTGGGATGAGTGCGCGTAAACGACGCCAAAGACGTAGGTGCGCTCGTGACGAGACCGGGTGATCTCGTCGCTCATGGTCTTCGCATCGCGCACGCCGCGCTTCCAGAGATCCTCGGAGAGTGTAATGCAGTTGCCGTTGGTATTTAGGACACAGGCGGTCAGGCAATCACATGGAAGAGAGTTTAGGCCGAGGGTGGTGCTGATGACCATGGAGCCGAGGGCGTGCGTGGCGTCGAGTTCGCGGTAAACCAGTTTGTCGCGGATGGTGGCCCAGCCGACTTCGCGGCTCAGTTCGACATGAAGACCTTGCTTGTGGAAAAAGCCTTGTTCGTGGGCGACGATGATGGGGGCGGCGTCGTCGAGCGCTAAAAAGCCGATGCGCAGCGGCCTCGTGGACGAGGCGGCGGTGACGGGCTTGGCGATAGGCGAAGGCATGGCTTTGTGACTTGGTTGTTAGCCGCCTACATGCCATCGGTCGCGAATGGCTCAAAAAATGCTTTTCAAACATTTAATGATAATGATGAGGAAAGCTCATTCATGATAACCACCCTCGACAGTCGGCAGCTTTTGGCTTTCGCAACTCTCGCGCGCAAGAAGAGTTTCACGCAGACGGCAAAGGAGATGTTTCTCACCCAGTCGGCGGTGAGCCATGCTATCAAGGCCCTTGAGCGTGAAATCGGCGTGCTTCTTTTTGATCGCGTGGGCAAAACCGTCCATCTGACGCAGGCGGGCGAGCAATTGCTCCAGCACGCCGAACGCATCCTGCGCGACATGCAGGACGCGCGCACCGCTATGGGAGAGTTGCAAAACTGGGGGCAGACCCGTCTTCGCGTGGGCGCGAGTCCGACCGCCTGCCAGTATCTGTTGCCCACCGTGCTGCGCGAATTCAAGCAGAGCTTTCCCAAGTGTGTCATTCGCATCGAGCCGGGCGACGGTCCTGAAATGATCGAGTTGCTTCGCAGCAACAAGATCGACCTGGCGCTCATGCTGAAGCCGGAGAAGTCGGAGGAGGTGACGTTCCGTCCCCTCTTCGATGACGAGCTGCGGCTGCTTGTAGCCCCCATGCACGCATGGGCGCAAAAAGGGAGGGTCCCACGTGATGAGATCGCGGACGAGACCATCATCCTTTACAATAAAGGCAGCTACACCTTTCGCATGGTTATCGACTACTTTCAGCGGGACAAAATCACGCTGACCAATTTCATCGAGTTGGGTAGTATGGAGGCGATCAAGGAGCTGGTCAAAATCGGTCTGGGGGCGGGCATTCTCGCCCCGTGGATCGCTCGTAAGGAGCTCGCAGAAAAATCTCTGATATCGTTTTCGCTTGGGGTGCGCAAGCTGCGCCGTTCATGGGGCGTAGCCTATCTCAAGGGTCGCAAGCTGCCTTTGGCCGAGGAGACCTTTGCGGGGCTTTGCGAATCGGTGACCGAAAACATCATGGGATAGCTGTTCATGACTTGGAGGAGCCCACTGGTGTATTTCATGATGCGTTCCCCCATTATTGGCGAAAGGAAAGCCGCGATGTTTGTTCGGTTTTTACCGAGCTAAAATTTAGCTAAATCTCGACGGCATTTTATCTTGTTGAAGAAATCGCCTGCAATAACTGCTGGTTTTTGTCCGTATGATTAGTCGATTTAGGCTTAAGAATGATAAGGATATGAAATCGAGCTTTTACCGTTTTGAGATTATTTTGGATTGTTGCCTGCAACTTGTCCCCATGTGGGAGCTTGGGTCACTTGCACCTGCCAAAAAGGAATGATTTGTTCCCTTCCGGTTTCCTTCTTTTACCGCTACGTTTCCAAAATAGAGTATTTGTCCCGAGCACCATTTTATCCATGCCCAACGTCAAAAAGCTTCTCCATACCCGGATGCGGGTGAACGATGTCGAGCGCACCGTCAGGTTTTATCAGGAGGCGCTGGGTCTCACGGTGTCGCGTCGTCACACGTCGCCACGCGGTGCGCAGCTTGTGTTTCTGGCCACGCCCAGCAGCGACGAGGAAATCGAGATTTGCCAGATGCCGTCCGGCTGCCCGGCGGTGCAGGTGCAGCCGGATTTGATGCATATCGCGTTTGAGGTGGCGAACCTTGAGGCGTTCGAGGCGGAGTTGAAGGTCAAGGGCTACGCGCTCAGCGACGGCCCGACGGTTACGGGCAGCGGCTCGGTGATCGCTTTTATCGACGCGCCCGAGGGCTACGAGGTGGAGCTAATCCAACGTTCGCCAAAATAATTGAGCGGCGAGCGCACAGTCGATGGCAACCGGTGGGCGCAGGTCTGGCCTGACGCGCTGGCGTTTGCCGCCGGTCTGATAGTCGCGAGATTGAGCGGATGGAACACCACCGACTTGGTCTGGAGCCTCTGGCTGTCGAGCTTGGTGGTGGGTTATGCTATGATCGTGTGGGGAATCTTAGGCCCGGGTGCAGTGATGGCGCGCGGAGTATGGCAAAATCGTGGCCTCGTGGCGGAGGAACCGTTAAAAAGCGGAGCCGGCGTCGCCGTGCTTCTGGTTGGAAGCCTGTTCATGCTCGCATTCTTCACGGTGCATTTCGGCATGTTTCACTTCGTGCACTCGGTTTTTCTAAACATGTTTTTCCCGGTCGCTGATGTTCGCGGAACGCCCGGCATCGCGACCTATCTGGAGGTTTTTCGGCGCTACTGGTTCTTTCTCCCTGTGGCGTTTTTGGCCGAGCGCGCGGCTTTCCGGTTGTCGCCTGAGCCGACGGTTGCCGATGCTTCGGTGACGGTCGAGGCCATCGCCCGCCGGAAGGCCCAAGGCGTGTCCACGACGATGATGGGGCCTTACCGAAACGTCCTCCGCATGCATATGCTGATTTTCTTTTTCGCGTTCGCGCATTTTATGCGACTGGAAAATTTTGCCGTGTATGCGGTTGTTTATGCCGTCTATTTCTTTCCCTGGCGTCTTTTCAAACAAACCAAAGATGTTACCTAAGGGGTGATATCTTCGGCTGGGCGCGTTCGTAAGCGAAGAGGTATTGCTGGGCGAGGCCGGCGTGGGCGCCGAAGTGGGTGCGGCCGAAATGGGCGATCTGCGCGGGCGTCCAGCCGTCGAGGCCGTAGCGGCGGGCCATGGCTTTGATGATCCATGTGTCCACGGGGAAGGCTTCGAGTTTTCCCGCGCCGAAGAGGAGGACGCAGTCGGCGACTTTTTCGCCGACGCCGGGGAGTTCGCAGAGGCGGGCCTTGGCGGCGGCGTAGGGGAGGCGTTCGGTTTCTTCAAGCCAGCCGGGGTGCGCGGCGAGGGAATTGCGAGGTCTGGTGGATGTAACGGGCGCGAAAGCCGAGCAGGCACGCGCGGAGGTCGGTCTCGGAGATGGCCGCCAATTCCTCCCAATCAGGGAGCCGGTTACGTGGAACCGCACCGGTTTTTGAATCAAAAGCCCGATTCAGTTTGTCACTTATTAAGTGACAAACTGGATCGGGGGGCGGGGAGATTTTTTCACGGGAAAGAGGGGTGCCGTGGCGTTCGGCGAGGAGGGAGATCATCTGCTTGATCTGCACGATTTGCTTGGTCGCGCTGCATAGGAAGCCGAGGAGGGTTTCGCCAAAGGGCTGGCGCAGAATGGTGAGGCCGGGGAAGGCGGCGAGACAGCGGGCGAGGTGGGGGTCGCTGCGCCAAGGGAGGGTGTCCAGCGCGGCGCGGGTGTCGTGGCCGAAGAGATATGAGGGCAACTCGGTCGAAACGCGGGCGGTAAGCGGAGCGGGGGCGGACCAGTGGAGCACGCCAGTTGGGCCAAGCCGCAGGCTGACGATGCAATCGCTCCAGATGCCGAGCCAGGTGCGGTCTGGCCGGGTTTGCCAGCGGAAGGCTTGGCCGCCATCTATCAGTTCGGCGAGCGTCGCGGGCGTTAACGCCGGCGCGCCGGGAACCGGTTTCCAATCACTCCAGGATGAATCGGACGGCATGGGCCGTCAGCAGAGCGCGGCACGGGTGGTCACGCCAGCACTTTTGCGCCAGTGGCGGGATACTCGACGAAGGTGACTTGGATGGCCTGATGGATGGCGGAGATCTTGTTTTGCACGTCGTCTAAAAACTCGTGGAGGCCGTCGGCGATCACGGCGGGAATATCGATCATCTCCAGTTCGGCAGACAATTCGCCGACGAGGCGGCTGGCGGGGTTATCCGTGAGATGGGGGGCGTCGGCGGATATCCGCTGAAGAGCTTTGCCGGCCTCATTGACCGAGAAGAGGATACTGCGGGGGAATTCTTCGTCGCGCAGGAGGTAATCGACAACGCGATCCAGATTAAGCTGTCCGCGACGGCTGCGGCGGAAGGCTTCAAAGCCGGAGCAGGAACGGAGCACGGAGGCCCACTGGATCATGTCGAGGGCGGAGCCGACGGCGTGGATATCGGGCAGAAGCATGTAATACTTCACGTCGAGGATGCGCGAAGTGTTGTCGGCGCGCTCGAGGGAGCGGCCAAGCTGGAAAAACCACCAGAGGCCGGTGCGGGGAACCATGGAATCGGCGACGCCATAGAAGAGCTGGATCTGGGCTTTGATGCGGCTGAGGTATTCGATCGAGCCGATCTGGGCGTAGCGGGTGTAGTCGTCGCTTTTGAGCTTCAGGTAAAAGGTGTTGAGCGTCTCCCAGACCTCGGTGGAAAGCTGGTCGCGTATGCAGCGGGCGTTTTCGCGGGCGAAAGAAACGCACGAGAAGAGGGAGCTGGGATTCTTATGGTCGAAGAGCATGAACTCGACGACGGCGCGCTCGGTGACGGGGACGTCTTCGCCGTGGAGCTCGAAGAATTTTTCGTTATCTCCGGTGACATAGACGAGGGGTTCCCAGGATTTGGGGTCGTCGGCGGCTTGGCGGGACTGGAGGTCGAGGACGAGCTGGGCGTTCACATCGACGATGCGGGCGGTGTTTTCGGCGCGCTCGAGGTAGCGGGCCATCCAGTAAACGAGATTTGCGACGCGGGAGAGCATGGTTAGACGATGATTTGTTCCTTAACCGGAACGGGCGGATTGGTGATGTCGTCGTTGAGGACCCAGGTGTCCTTGGAGCCGCCGCCTTGGGAGGAGTTGACGACGAGGGAGCCTTTGCGGAGGGCGACGCGGGTGAGTCCGCCGGGGGCGATCTTGATGGTCTCGCCGTTCAAAATATAGGGGCGCAAATCGATGTGGCGGCCTTCGATGTTGGTGTTGTCGCACACGCTGGGGGCGCGGGAGAGGCCGATGGTGGGCTGGGCGATGAAGTTGCGCGGGTTGCCAATGATCTTGGCGCGGAACTCCTCGATCTGGGCCTGGGTCGAGTGGGGGCCGACCAACATGCCGTAGCCGCCGGCTTCGTTGACGCTTTTGACGACGAGCTTGGGTAGGTTTTCGAGGATGAACTTCAGGTCGGTGGCGTTGCCGGAGAGGTAGGTGTCCACGTTGGGCAGGATTGGGTCCTGGCCGAGGTAGAACTTGATGATTTTTGGGACGTAGTAGTAGAGTGCTTTGTCGTCGGCGACGCCGGTGCCGATGGGGTTGCAAAGGGCGACGTTGCCCTTGCGGTAGGCGTTGACGAGGCCGGGGACGCCGAGGAGCGAGTCTTTGTTGAAAACGGTGGGGTCGAGGAAGCTGTCGTCGATGCGGCGGTAGATGACGTGGACGGGGGCGAGGCCGTCGGTGCGGCGCATATAAACCTTGTCGTTTTCGACGAGGAGGTCGGAGCCTTCAACGATCTCGATGCCCATCTGGCGGGCGAGGAAGCTGTGCTCGAAGTAGGCGGAGTTGTAAACGCCGGGCGTGAGGAGGACGACGGTGGGCTCGGGAACGTGCTCGGGGGCGAGATGGAGTAGGAGGTTGAGCAGGTCGTTGGTGTAGGTCTCGATCGGGCGGACTCGGTAGTCGCGCACCATGTTCGGGAACACGCGCTTCATGACCTGGCGGTTTTCCAGCATGTAGCTGACGCCGGAGGGGGTGCGGAGGTTGTCCTCCAGCACGCGGTAAACGCCTTCTTCGTCACGGATGAGATCGGAGCCGTTGATGTGGACGTAGAGGTCGCGGGCGATCTTGCAGCCGAGCATCTCGGGGCGGAAGTCCTTGGAGGTCTCGACCATCTCGCGGGGAACGACGCCCTCATTCAGGATGCGCTGTTCACTGTAGATGTCCTTCAGGAAGAGGTTGAGCGCCGTCATGCGCTGGGTGAGACCTTTTTCAAGGTGGGCCCATTCGTGTGCGGGAACGATGCGCGGGATCAGGTCAAAGGGGAAAATCTTCTCTGTGCCGGCGGTGTCGGAATAGACGGTGAATGTGACGCCGCGATCGATGAAGGTCTGGTCGGCGGTGCGCTGGCGGTCGAGCAGCTCGCCCATGCTGTCCATGCGCCCGAATCGCTCATACAGGCGGCGGTAATGGGGGCGCGGCTTGCCGGGGGCGGCAAACATCTCGTCGTAAAAGCGGCCGTGTTCGTAATTCGCGAATAGATCGGGCATGAGATTGGGCGGGGAAGGTCACTTCGCCGCGACGGCGGGACCGGAGGGTTTTGACCAAAGAAAGCTTTGTTCTGTGGCTAGTTCCTTGCCGTCGGCGGCGAGCAGGCGGAGCTTCCAGGCGACGGGAACGGCCTTGGGCGAGGGCCAGTCGGTGCCGGTGAGGCCGAGCTTGATCACTTGGCTGCCAACTTTAGGCAGGGAGACGGCGAAGCTGTCGGTGCGCGGTTCGGGCGACGCGGGGGTTATGACCTGCGCCTCGATCCAGGCGACCTCGATGGGTGCGGTTGTTTTGACGCGAACGAGAAAATAATAACCGTCGCGGCGGGCCGGTTGCGTGCGGAGGATGGTGGTGCCGCCGGTGTTTTCCTTGCCGCTGAAATATTCGGAGATGCGCACGAAAGAGCCGGCCGGTTGGTAGTCGGGCAAGACGCGCACGATCTTAAGGTCGGTGGCGAAGGACGCGGTGACGCCAAGGGTAAGGGAAAACAAGATTGAGGCTATGGGACGCATGCAAAAAGGCTTACGCGGCCGTCCGACGCAGCACAAGGCAAGTCGCAGCTTGTGTGCCAAGGTGTGAGTTTGATTCATGGAAGGTTAAATTGGGCTTATGGCTCCAATCGAATGGTTTGGTAGCGGTGAACACCCAGCAAAGCGGGCACCCAGCCCTTTACTTCGGGGCGGATAAGATAGGTGCGTGCGCCGTAAAAAATCGGGGCGATGGGGGCGTCGTCGAGCATGAGGGCCTCGGCCTGCTGGAGAAGGGCGAAACGGCGGGTGGTGTCCTGTTCGTTGGCTGCGTCGGCGACGAGGCGGTCGTAGGCGGGGTTTTTCCAGCCGGTGTTGTTGTTGCCGCCAGTTGAGGTGAAGAGATCGGTGAACGTGGTAGGGTCGTTGTAGTCGCCCACCCAGCGGGAGCGGAGCAGGTCAAAGGAAAGTGACTGCATACTGTCGATGTAAACGCGGTATTCCTCCGTCGTGAGGACGATGTCGATGCCGAGTTCGCGGCGCCACATCTGCTGGACGGCCTCGAAGATCTTTGTGTTGACGGGGTCGGCGTTCATTTTGAGTTCGATTTTGGGGAAGCCTTTGCCGCCCGGATAGCCTGCTTCGGCGAGAAGGCGGCGGGCGGCGTCAAAATCCGTGGGCGTGCCCCGGGTCGAAGTGTAGCCGGCGGTGTCGGGCGGGACGAGACTGTGGGCGGGCAGGCGGCTGCCGCGCATGACGGAGCGGGCGAGGGCGTCGCGGTCGATGGCGCGGGCCAGGGCCTGGCGCACGCGTTTGTCGGTGAAGGGCGCGCGGGTGACGTTGAAGCGCAGGAAAAACGTTTCGAGAAATCCGTCCACGCGGAGTTCGCCGGGGGCTTCGCGTCGCCAGGCGTCGAGGCGGTCGGGCAACACGTCGTAGGTGATGTGAACCTGCCCGGCGCGGAAATTATTTTCGTCCACGGTGAGATCGGCCACGGGGTAAAAGATCACGCGTTCGAGCCGGTTGGTGGTGGCGTCGTGGTGGCGCGAGTTTTTCTTCACGACGAGGCGCTGGTCGGGCGACCACTCCTCGAGGGTGAAGGGGCCGTTGCAGACAAAATTTTCGGGGCGGGTCCAGCGGGTGCCGCGGTCGTGGGCCTTGCCGAATTTCAAGATCGTGGCCGCCGGGACGGGCATCCACGTCTGGTGCGCGGCGAGTGAGAGGAGATAGGAGCAGGGGCGTTCGAGGATGAGTTGCAGGGTGTGCGCATCGAGGGCCTTCACGCCGACTTGGGCGAAGTCGGCGAGTTTGCCCGTGTTGTAGGCCTCGGCGTTTTTGAGGGCGAAGAGCATGTTGGCGTATTCCGCGGCGAACTGCGGCGAGAGGATGCGCTCGAAGGAAAACACGAAGTCCTGCGCGGTGAGCGGATCGCCGTTGGACCAGACGGCGTCGGCGCGGAGATGAAACGTGTAAACGAGGCCGTCGGGCGAGACGTCCCAGCGTTCGGCCATGCCGGGGAGCGGCTTCGAGGTGGCTTCGTCGATCACGGTGAGTCCTTCGAAAAGGGCTACGAGGATGTTGTAGTCGGTGTAGGCGACGTCCACGTGCGGATCGAGGTCGCGGGGTTCGGCGCCGTTGCCGATGAGAAGGGTGTGGGTGCGCACGCCGGCCTCTGCGGGCGTCGCGCGTTTATGGCAGCCGACGAAAAGCAGAATGGCGGACGCGAGAACCGGGAGAAAACGCAGCGGCATGATGATTGTTATTCAAGCCGCCGGGCGGTCGCGGGGCAAGGCCGCTCGGGAGCGGTCGCTATTTCGTTGCCAGCGGAGGGCGGGGCGGTTGAACACGACTCACGTATGCAATGGTATTATGCGATTAACGGGGAGCGTATGGGGCCGGTTAACCAGGCCGAGTTCGAGCGATTGGTGCAGACCGGCGCGATCACTCTGGACTCGCTCGTATGGCGCAAGCCCATGCCCGGCTGGCAATCGCTGGCCGGGGTGCTTGCCGCCGACCCTGCGGCGGTCGTGATGATTTCGCCGGAGGTTCCGCCGCTGCCGGGTAAATTCATCGGTGTGGGCGGTGAGCCGGGTGACGGGGCCTCGGTGCAGATGACGTCGGCGGAACCGGTGGTTTACGGCGGATTCTGGCGGCGGGTCGCGGCGCGGTTGATCGACACCTTTATCCTGTGGTTTGGCGGACAGATCGTCATCGGCGCGGTCGGCGCGCTGTTTTTTGGCGATACCCTGAAGGTGCTGGAAAAACTGAAGGGGCATCAACCCACGCCGGAGCAGGCGATCGCCATGCTGGGTTTTATCGGCACGGCGGTGGGCATCAGCCTGATCCTCGGCGTGGCCTACGATTGTTTTTTCCTGCGCAAATACTCCGCCACGCCCGGCAAACTGGCGCTGGGGCTGGCGCTTTATCGCGCGGACGGTTCCCCTCTTTCCATCGGCCGCATCATCGGGCGGTATTTTGCTCTGAGCCTGAATGTCTTCACGCTCGGGCTGAGTTATCTCGTGGTGGCGTTTGACGATGAAAAACGCGGCGTGCACGACTACGTGTGCGACACGCGCGCGGTGCGGACGGAGAAGTAGAATGGATTTTTTCTAATATCCCGCGCGTTGGCGCGTCATCCGGACAAGACCCACCCATGAATCCGGAGGCCGCCCATGAAAACGCAGGAGAATTTGTTTCGTCAGCCGTCGCGGCGCATCAAGCGTCGTTGCAACGCTACGCCACCCGTCTGCTCGGAGGCGACGCGGACCGGGCGCGCGACATCGTGCAGGACACGTTCGTCAAGCTCATGGCCCAGGCGTGCGTCGAAGTGGAGGGACATCTCGCCGAGTGGTTGTTCACGGTCTGCCGCCACCGCGCCCTCGACGTGCTGCGCAAGGAGGGACGCATGAAACGCTTTGCCGAGGGAGAGGTTGAGCGCGTGACCGCCTCCGAGCCCCGTCCGGGCCGTGCGCTGGAAGTCTCCGAAACCAACGAGGCGCTTTTGCGTATGATCGGATGCCTGCCGGAAAAGCAGCAGGAGGTCATCCGTCTGAAATTCCAAAACGGTTTCAGCTATAAGGAAATCAGCCGCATCACTGAGCACTCGGTCACGAATGTCGGCTTTCTTATCCACACCGCGGTCCAACGCCTGCGCGCCGAGTTCGCCGCGCAACAACCCTGAGGAGACCCCTCTATGAATACCAACGACACTCACGAAAAGATTTTTCCCGCCGACCCTCTCATCACCGCCTACGTCTTCGGCGAATTGGAGGGCGACGAACTCGCCCGCATCGAAGCCGCCGTGCAGGCCGATCCCGAATTGCAGGCCGCCGTGGAGGAGCTGCGCGCGTTTGGCGGACAACTCACGGCTGTGCTGGCGGAGGAACCGTTGGCTGCAAAGACAGCCGCCCGCCGCGCCGTCCCGACAGCGGAAGCGCCTGTTCCGAAGCGGCGGGCGTGGGTGATTCCGTTCCCCGTTTATTACTTGGCGACGGCGGCCGCAGCTTGTTTTGCGATTTTGGTGTGGTTGCGGAACGAGTCGCCCGCTCCGGCCCATCTCGCGATGAAGCGCAACGCCCGGCCGCAGGTGGTCGCACTCGAAGCCACGCCCTCGCCGACGGCGGCCCGCTCGCTGAGACCCGCAGCCCCCGCGAGTCTGGGAAAAAGCCAGGATGCGGATGGGATCACACTTTCTTCAAACGTGACGTCTTACACAGCCGCGTTGGCCGTCGATCCGCTAAGGTCGGATTCTGGTTTGGTGCAGAACGCCTTCAATCTAACGACAAAACGTGACGGGAGGGTTAGTGGCGAGGCGTGGGAAATGAACGCCGTTGCGACCGGATCTTTCGCCGCGCCTGTCGTATGCTTGCCGGTATCCTCCGGCAGCGCGCAAGAGGCCTACGCATTCCAGCCCGACAACGACTACCGCTCCGTCGCCAGCGAACCGCTTTCGACGTTTTCCATTGATGTCGATACGGCCAGCTATGCGAACGTCCGCCGCTTCATCACGGGCGGCACACCGCCGCCGCGCGATGCGGTGCGTATCGAGGAATTGGTCAACTACTTCCCCTATGCCTACGCGCCTCCTTCGGGCGATGTGCCGTTTGCCGCGCATCTGGCCGTGGCCTCGGCGCCTTGGGCCCCGGCCCACCGCCTGGTGAGAATCGCGCTCAAGGGGCGACAATTTGCAGCGGGCGCCCGTCCGGCGGCCAACTTGGTTTTCCTGCTGGATGTGTCTGGTTCGATGAACTCGGCCAACAAGCTTCCGCTCGTGAAAGAGTCTTTGCGCCTGCTAGTGGATCGTCTGGGTGGCGACGACCGTGTGGCGATCGTCACTTACGCGAGCGGCTCGGGCCTTGCCTTGCCCTCGACGCCTGCCTCGCGCAAACGCGACATCTTTGAGGCGCTCGATAACCTGCACGCCGGCGGCTCGACCAATGGCGCGATGGGCATCCAGCTCGCCTACGATGTCGCCAAGGCCCACTTCGTCCCGAGTGGCATCAACCGCGTGATCCTTTGCACCGACGGCGATTTTAACGTCGGCATCACCAGCCAGGGCGATCTCGTGAAACTTATCCAAGACGAGGCCAAGAGCCGGGTCTTTCTGAGCGTATTCGGTTTTGGAATGGGCAACTACAAGGACAGCACGCTCGAACTCCTCGCCGACAAGGGCAACGGCGCCTATGGTTATATCGACACGCGCCGCGAAGCCGAAAAGGTGTTTGTTGAGCAGGCCGAGGGCACGCTCGCGACCATCGCCAAGGACGTGAAAATCCAGGTCGAGTTCAACCCGGCGCGCGTGAAGTCGTATCGGTTGATCGGCTATGAGAACCGACTGCTTAAAAAAGAAGATTTCAACAACGACGCGGTGGACGCGGGCGAAGTCGGGGCGGGTCATACGGTGACGGCCCTCTATGAGATCGTGCCTGTCGGTCTGAATGATGACGGCGCGGCCCGTCCGATGGTTGATGCGTTGAAATATCAACAGGTGGAGAGCCGCTCCCAAAAGCCGGCGAGCACGGATTCCCCTGAATTGCTCACGGTGAAAATCCGTTACAAGGACACGGAGGGCGACGTGAGCAAGAAGCTGGAGTTCCCGCTGATCGACACGGGCGCTGATTTCTCCAAGGCGGATGGAGAATTCCATTTCGCGGCAGCGGTGGCGGCATGGGGCATGTTGCTGCGCGATTCGGCGCACAAGGGATCGGTTACATACGACCAGGTTCTCAACTGGGCCGAGGACGGTTTGGGTGATGATGCGGGCGGCTACCGGGCGGAGTTCATCCAACTGGTGCGTCGCAGCATGGAGCTCAAAGATCAGTAACGGTCGGTCCGGCGATGGTTGCAGCTTACGGACGAAGCACCGGCTCCAGCGTTTTCCAAACGGTATCGGCGACGAGGCGGGCGCCTTCGGCGTTGGGGTGGATGCCGTCGGGTTGGTTGAGCTCCGGGCGGGCGGCCACGCTTTCCAAGAGAAAGGAGATGAGCACGGCTTGGTTGGCTTTGGCCAGGGCAGGGAAAACGTCCGCAAAGGTGTTCGCGTAATCACCCAGATTCACGGGCATTTTCATGCCAGCGATGACGATCTTCACGGACGGATTTTTCGCACGCAGGCGGTCAATGATGGACTGAAGATTGGCGCGCAGGGCATCGAGCGGAAGTCCGCGCAGGCCGTCGTTGGCGCCGAGTTCGAGGACGAAGACGTTCACAGGCGCGCGCAGAATCCAGTCGAGGCGGCGCAGGCCGCCGGCCGAGGTTTCTCCGCTTAAACCGGCGTTGATCACGCGCCAGGGCAGGCCGGCGGCGGTGATTTTTTGCTGGATGACGGCGGGGAATGACTGGGTGGCGGCGTCCTCCAGTCCGTAGCCTGCGGTTAGACTGTCGCCGAAGAAGAGCACGGTTTTGGTTTCGATTGCGGCGCTCGCCGCAGAGGTGGTTCCAGCGAGGAACAGCACGAAAAGAAGGGAGAACAGAGGCTTCATCGTTTGCGTATAGGGGAACGCGGGCTTTCGTTCGCGGTTCCCAAATGAGTGTTCAAACCATGCTAAAAGTCGAGCGGCTCACCCGGACTTATCCGACGGCAACGGGGCCGCTCTCCGTGTTGCACGAGGTGAGCTTCGAGATCGGCGCGGGCGAGAGTCTCGCGATCGTGGGTCCGTCGGGCAGCGGGAAAACCACCCTGCTCGGCCTGTGCGCCGGGCTCGACCGGCCGACGAGCGGCGACGTGGTGCTGGCCGGTGAAAGCATCGGCGGGCTCGACGAGGACGGGCGGGCTCGGGTGCGCAACGCGCACGTGGGGTTTGTCTTTCAGAACTTCCAACTCATCCCGACGCTCACCGCGTTGGAGAACGTGCTCGTGCCGCTGGAACTGCGTGGCGAAGGCGGGCGCGAGGCTGAGGCGCGGGCGTTGCTGGAGCGCGTGGGGCTGGGGGCGCGGGCGGGGCATTTTCCGGTCCAGCTTTCGGGCGGCGAGCAGCAGCGGGTGGCGCTGGCGCGGGCGTTTATCAACCGCCCGAAGATTTTGTTTTGCGACGAGCCGACGGGGAACTTGGACGGCACGACGGCGCAGGCGATGGTGGATTTAATTTTCGATTTAAACCGGCAAAACGGAACGACGCTGGTGCTGGTGACGCACGATCAGGAATTGGCGGGAAAGTGCGGACGGATCATCCGGCTAAGAAATGGAGCGGTGGTCTGAACGACATGGACTTCATCCTCAAAATGGCGTGGCGGGATTCGCGGATGGCGCGGCGGCGGCTGGGGTTGTTTTCCCTGTCCATCGTGTTTGGCGTGGCCGCACTCGTCGCGGTCGGATCGTTCAGCGCGAATCTGCGGCGGGCGATCGATGATCAGGCGAAAGGGCTGCTTGGCGCGGATATGTCGGTCAGCTCGTCTAAACCGCTTACTCCCGAGGTGGAAAAATTTGTCGTCGGGCTGGGCGGCGAGCGGGCGCATGAGATCACGTTTTCGTCGATGGTCGCGTTTCCGGCGTCGGAGGGGCGGACGCGGCTCGTCACGGTGCGGGCGCTCGATGGGGGTTATCCGTTTTACGGGATTTATCGCACGGTTCCGGGTGAGGCGGCGTCCCGAGCGGCGGCGGGCGGGGTGGTGGTGGTCGATGAAACGCTCCTGCGACAGTTTGACGTGAAGGCGGGCGATCCGCTGAAGCTGGGGATGAAAACACTCACGGTGGCGGGGACGATCCAGCAATTTCCCGGGGATTCGGCAGTGGTGGCCACGCTTTCGCCGCGCGTGATCGTGGCGAGTGCGATGTTGCCCGAAACCGGGTTGCTCGGGCGAGGTTCTCTGGTGCGCTATCGGACGTATTTGAAACTGCCTCCGGGGTTGAAGGCGGAGACGATCGTGGCGGATATGCGGAAGTTGTTTCGTGACGAGCATCTGAATTTCGACACGGCGGAGGATCGGAAGCGCGAACTCGGGAAGGCGCTGGAGAACGTGTATTCGTTTTTGAGTCTGACGGGGTTTGTATCGCTGCTGCTCGGCGCGATCGGGGTGGCGAGCGCGATTCACGTTCACATTGGCCAGAAGCTTGCGACGGTGGCGGTGCTGCGTTGCCTGGGTGCGAGCGCGCGGCAGGGGTTTGCCATCTATCTGGTGCAGGGGCTGGCGCTGGGCGGCCTGGGTGCGGTGATCGGGGCGGTGCTGGGCGTGGCGGTGCAGCTGGCGCTGCCGCCGCTCGTGCGGGACATGCTGCCGTTTGAAGTGCATTTTTTTGTGTCGTGGGCGGCGGTGGGGCGCGGAGTGGCGGCGGGGCTGGCGGTGAGCGGATTGTTCTCGTTGCTGCCGTTGCTGGCGGTGCGGCGGGTGTCGCCTCTGGCGGCGATCCGGGCGGCGTTCGCGGTGGAGACGGGCGGACGCGATGGGCTGCGGTGGGCGGTGGGCGGAGTGATCGTGCTTGCGGTGGCGGGTTTCGCGGTCTGGCAGACCGGGCGGTGGTCGTGGGGGCTGGGTTTTACGGGCGGACTCGCGCTGGTGCTCGGGGCGCTGGCGGGGTTGGCGCGGGTGGTGGCGTGGATGGCGCGGCGGTTTATGCCGAGGCGTCTGCCGTATGTGTGGCGGCAGGGGGTCGCCAATCTGCACCGGCCGAACAACCGCACGACGTTGCTGCTGCTGTCGCTCGGGCTGGGGACATTTCTACTGCTCACGCTGGCTTTGTCGCGGGAGACGCTGGTGCGGCAGATTCACGGCTCGGACGGCGGGGGGCGGGCCAACCTGTTGTTTTTTGATATTCAAGACGATCAGATCGGGCCGTTGAAGGCGTTGCTTTCGGCGCAGGGCGTGCCGGCTCTGGCGATGGCGCCCGTGGTGACGATGCGGCTGGCGGGCATCAACGGGCGGACGGTGGACGAGTTGCTCAAGGACAAGGGGGCGAGAATTCCCGCGTGGACGTTGAGTCGTGAATACCGTTCGACCTACCGAGCCGCGCTTTCGGATACGGAGAAGCTGACGGCGGGGAAGCTTTACGAGCGCGTGGAACCGGGGCGGGAGCAGACGCCGGTTTCCATCGAGGAGGGTTTGGCGAAGGAGATGCGGCTCAAGCTGGGCGACGAAATGGAATTCGACGTGCAGGGCGTGTTGTTGAAGACGCGCGTGGCGAGCTTGCGGAGCGTGGAGTGGAGACGCATGGCGCCAAATTTCTTCATCGTTTTTCCCGAGGGCGTGCTGGAGTCGGCGCCAAAATTTTTCGTGCTGGCGGGGCGGGCGGAGGGACCGGAGGAGTCGGCGCGGGTGCAGCAAGCGGTCGTGCAGGTGTTTCCCAACGTGTCGGTCCTCGATCTCGCGTTGGTGCTAAAAACGCTGGAAGTGATTTTTTCCAAGGCGGAGTTGGTGATCCGGTTCATGGCTTGGTTTACGGTGGCAACGGGTGTGGTGGTGTTGGTGGGCGCGGTGACCACGGGGCGGTTTCAGCGCATCCGGGAGACGGTGCTTTTGCGCACCCTCGGTGCGTCGAGGCGGCAGCTGACGCAGATCCAGTTGGTGGAGCACGCGGTGCTGGGGATGCTGGCGGCGCTGGTGGGCGGGTTGCTGGCGTGGGTGGCGGGCACGGCGCTGGCGGTTTTTGTTTTTGATACGCCGGTGGTGGCGCCGGCGGGGCTTTTTCTGGGCACGATTGCGGCGGTCACGGCGTTGACCGTGCTGACGGGATGGGTGACGGGGCGAGGCATCGCGAATCACCCGCCGTTGGAGGTTTTAAGGGAGGAGACGTGAGACTTTCGCCCTTGCGCGGAGAGGGGCGGGTTTGGGAGGGTATTTTCCATGAGCCGAAACGTCGTCACTTTTCACTATACGTTGCGCGATCCACAGGGGCGCTTGCTGGACACTTCGGCGGGCGGCCAGCCGATCAGCTATCTGGAGGGCGCGGGCCAGATCATCGACGGGCTCGACGAGGCGTTGCGCGGCGTCGCGGCGGGCGTGAAACAACGCGTCGAGGTGCGGGCGGCCAAGGCTTACGGCGAACGCGACGACACCCAGGTGCAGCGCGTGCTCAAGGCGTTGTTGCCCGTCGAGGGCGACCTGAAGCCCGGCGACCAGTTCAAGGCGGGCGAGGATGCGTTTGCACCCATCGTCACCGTGGTCGATGTCGAGGGCGACGAGGTCGTGCTCGATGCCAACCATCCGCTGGCCGGCGTGGATCTGGTTTTTGACGTCGAGGTGATCGGCGTGCGCGCCGCCAGCGCCGAAGAACTTGAACACGGCCACGCCCATCAGGGCGACGGCTGTGGCAACCACGGCTGCGGCTGTAAATAAACGCGGCCGGTTTTTCGACTGCGCCAGCCTCCGAGCCATGCCCGCTCCCATCCTGATCGTCGGTCAAGGGCTCGCGGGGACAGTGCTCGGATGGACGTTTGAACAGGCGGGCATCGCCTTCGAGATCGCGGATGCCGGGCACTTCGGCGCCGCGTCACGTGTCGGCGCAGGCATCATCAATCCCGTTACAGGCCAGCGCATCGTGAAGAGCCGTGGCGTGGACGAGCTGCTGCCGCGCGCGCTGGCGGTTTATCGGACGATGGAGGCGGCGTGGGGTGTCCCGCTGGTGCGGGCGATGCGTGTGCGGCGATTTTTCAACGATGATCGGGAGCGGCGCGTGCTTGCTGAAAAAAGCGCGACAGGCGAACTGGCGCCCTATGTGGGCGAAGCTGATCCCGTGGGATTCTGGATCGAGGGCGCGGCGCGCGTGGACACGGCGGCGCTCATCACGGCGGCGCGTGCGCGCTGGCTGGCGAATGGGCGTCTGCGGGAAGAGCGCGTCGATCCGGCGGCGGCGCTGGCGCGGCATGATATGGTGATTCTCTGCACAGGGGCGGACGACTGCGGAGGGCTGGCGTGGGGCGACGTGCGGTGCGCGCGGGCGACTGGAGAAATTCTCACGTTGGCGGTCGGCGGACTGGCGCCGGATGTAATTTTGAATCGCGGGCACTGGGTGCTGCCGACGACGGTGGGCGAGGCGAAGGTGGGCGCGACCTATACGCATGAGGGCGAGGAGGTTTTTACGGAGGCCAGAGAAGAGCTGACGCTGAGCGCATCCCGATTGCTGGCTGGGCGGGAGTTTGCGGTGACGGCGCAGGAGGCGGGCGTGCGGGTGACGTCGCCGGATCGTTATCCGCTGGTCGGACGCAGTCCGCGCGCGCCGCGACTTGGGATTTTTAACGGCCTCGGTTCCAAGGGCGCGCTGCTCGCGCCGTGGCTCGCGCACCAGTGGGTCAACCACCTCACCGAGGGAGTTTCGTTTGACCGGGAGCTGGCGGTGGGGCGGTTTGGGCGTTAGTTGCCCCGGCGGATTTCCGAGCCGCTGAAACGGATCTGGATGCGGTAGACTTTTTTAATGCGGCACTTGATGTGACCGGTTTTGAGGTCGAAGGACTCCGGGATCTCGATGCGATGCAGGTCGACGGCGGCGTGATAGCCGCGCTCGGAGAAGACGTCGATCAACATGGCCAGCGCGACGGGGTCGTCGAGGATGGCGTCCTCGGTGTTGACGAGGGCGACGCCGGAGATCGCGTGGCGGATGACGATGGGGACGATCTTCTTGTCGATGAAGCCGACCACACGGGCGAAAAGATCGGCCTGTTCGAAGGCGTAGGCGTCGAGGCGTTTCACCATCTCCTGGCGGGCATGAACGATGATTTCGCTGGCGACCGGAACGACGCGCAGGATGTCGTGGGTGCGCGAGTCGAGCTCCAGAGTGCTCTGGTATTGGAGCTCCTTGATGATGTTTTGCTCGACCTCGTGAACGTCGCCCTGAGCGTTGATGAAATGGTAGTGGAAGCGTTCTTTCAGGGACTGGAGGGCGTCCCAGGTCTGCTCCTTGAAAACGAGGTAGCGGCGCTTGGCCAAGACGGCGTCGTAATCGGTGGCGCGCTCTTCCATATGCTCGCCGATGCCCGTGCGGCGGACTTCGTCGTTGTGCGCCTTGACCTCGTTGCCGCGGTGGAGCTGGCGTTTGACGGAGGTATGCTCGTCAACGAAGAGCACCATGATGTGGATGGTCGTCTGGCGGAAATGAATGCCGAGGGGCGTGTGGTAGAACTCATGTCGCAGGCCCTGGATTTTTTCGACGAGGAGCTTGAGGCATTCGACCTGGACCTTGGTGCGGGGGAAGCCGTCGAGGATGACGCCGTCACGGAACTGCGGTTCGATCAACCGGCGAAAAAGGAGGCTGATGACCTCACGGTCGCCGACCATGCCGCCGGAGTCTTTGATGCGTTTGGCCTCCGGGGTGGCGAGGAGCGCGCTGACGACGATGGGTTCACAGGTGAGGCCGCGGGCCTTGAGAATGAAGTCGGTGTTGGTGCCTTTACCAGAGCCGGGCGCGCCGCCGAGGAGGATGATTTCCTTGGGGAAGCGCAGGGCCTCCCGCCCCAAATCGGCTTCGAGCGCCGCCCATACGGAGCCAAAAATCAGGTAGGCGTCCTTGATCTCCAGATCCTGATGATGCGCGCCCGCAGCGCCAGAAGCGGACGATTTGGGCGGCGTGAGATTTGGGGAGGCTGGGATATCCATAAAATGATGCGGACAGCACTAGCGGAATTCCTGCGGATAACTCGACACTAGAATATTTTCTCACGTAAATCCCTCTTGTCGTGAATGCCGCGAAACGGGCTGCGGGGGATGGCGAAAATTTTTAATATCGGGGGAACTTTGGAAGCAGGTGTCAGTCTATTGAGATGTGTGACTGGTGTTGGTTTAAAACGTTCTTTTTAAGATTTCCCGGAGGTGCGACTTCCGGGGTTGTTAGTTGAAGCTGGACCTGGCGGGGCTGCCTTTATCGGTGGCCCCGCTTTGGCTTAAGGGCAATGAAAGCAGCCGCAATGGGCGAGCGCGATTCGATTGCCTGATTTACTCTTGTTGAGATTACCCTTTCAATCCCGGTTATGAATAAAATAATCGGTATCATCCTCATCGTCGTCGGTGGCTTTCTTATCTTCAAGGGCGCTACGCGCAAAGACTCCCTGGCGGGTGGCGTGGCAGAAGTAAGTGCGGACGTGGCTAACAAGGTCGATGGCGGCGGCCGCATTCCCGAACACTATTACTACATCATAGGCGGTGTGGTGGTCGCGGCGGCCGGTCTGGGCATGGCCATGCGCGGTAGTTCCAAGAGCTGAGAAATCTTCAGCTTTTTTTAAAGATCACCTGCGGGGCGGTCTCCATCTGGCCGCGGGTGACGCCGAGCTGGTTGATGAGCTTCAACTCGCGCCAGAGGTCGGCGCCGCTGATTTCGCCACTCAGGAGTTTTTGGTAGCGGGTGATCGTGCGGACGACTTCGTCGGCGGATTCGTTGACAAACTCTACGCGAAAGTGACGCGCGCCCAAGGCGACGAAGCGCTGGAGGTATTCGGCGCCGGTTTGCGCACGGTTGTTGTAAACGGTGTTGCGGCAGCCGGCGTCGGCTTTGAGCGGAAGCTCGGCTCCGACGCGGTCGCGCAGCGACACGGTGTGTTTGTCGCAGGGGCGGCCGCAGTCGCGGTAGTCTTTGCCCTTCGAGAGAAACGCGCAGAACACGCAGTGCTCCATGTGAAACATGGGCATGTGCTGGTGGATCGTGAGATCGAACCACGCGCCAGGTGCGGCTTGGAGAAGCGCTTCGAGTTGGCCTACGTTTAGATCATAGCTCGCGGTGACGCGTTCCAAGCCGTAGTCGTTGATGAAGTAGTCGGCGGTGAGCGGGTTGGCGACGTTGAGTGGAAAGTCGCCGCGTTTGCGGTCGGCCTTGAAGAAGCGCAGGTGCTCGTGATTGCGCACGAGGTAGCCGTCGGCTTCGGAGGAGCGGATCTGCTTGAGAATCCATTCCTCGCCGGGTTTGAAGATGCGCGGCGGTGCGACCCAGATAGTCGCGGCGGAAAGCTGAGAGCCACCATCGGACTGCCAGGTGCGGAAGCGGGTGACGGCGTCGCGGTAGTGCTTCGGGTTTTCGAATTCGCAGTAAACGGTGCGGACGGCGTTGGTGCCTAGGGCGGCGTCGAGTTGTGCGAGGCTGCGGACGACGAGGATGAGTTCGGGATCGGCGGTGGGCGCGGCGGAAAGCGCGTTGGGGACAACGCGCTCCACCTTTTCCAGCAGCGTCCAGCGCTTGGGTTGGGCGCGAAGGCGGTCGAGTTCGGTCGCGGCGTCCCGGCGGAGGCGGTTGAGCTCGCTCATGGGCAACATGACCGCGCCTTCGAGATGCGAGGTGAGCGCCTGAAGTTTAAAGGGCGTGCCGCCGAGGCGGCCGAGTTGGTCGCCGAGACGCTCGACGGTGAGGGGCTGGTTTTGAGCGGCGGCGAGGGCGACCTGCGAATCCATCTGCACGACGTGGCCTTCGCCGTCGGCGAGGATGAGGGTGAGCGGCGTGCCGGCGCGGCCGTGGACATCGATGGTGACGGGGCGGGTGAAGCGGATTTTTTCGCCTTCGTAGGTCGAGCGCAGTTCGCGGTCGAGCGCGGGGTCGTTGTTTTTCCAGAGAAGGTTGCCCGGCTTGATGCGGCGGAAGTTGAGGTCGCCGTGGCCGAAGCGGAGGATGGTCTCGCCGGTGCGCTGGGGTTCGACCTGATAGACGCGTCCGCCTTCCTCGCCGGCGGCGTGTTTGCCGGCGTCGAAGACGACGCCGTCGCCGGGCTTGAGGGCGGATTCGAGAATGATGGCGACATGGTCGTCGGCGACGCGGGTGACCTTGCCGAGGAGCACGCCGCGTTTGGTGCCAAAACGACCGTGGGCGAGCTCTTGGTTTTGGATGCCGCGGAACCAGCCGGTGTAGAGGCCGCGGGAGAACGTCATCGAGAGTTCGTATTTGGCACGGGCGGGGTCGAATGCGGGCGAGCTATCCACTCGCTCACGCTCGCGGCTACGGGAAACGGGGTCGGCGAAGATTTTGTCGAGGGCCTGGCGATAGACGCGGGTGATGCTGGCTACGTATTCGGGGGACTTGAGGCGGCCTTCGATTTTCAGGGAAGCGACGCCGGCGCGGACGAGGTCGGGGAGGACGTCGATGCCGGCGAGATCCTGCGGGCTGAGGAGGTATTTGCGGTCGCCGAGGTCCACTTTTTCGCCGTCGGAGACGAGGTCGTAGGGGAGGCGGCACGCTTGGGCGCATTCGCCGCGGTTCGCGGAACGGCCACCGAGGGATTCACTGGTGAGGCACTGGCCGGAGTAGGCGACGCAGAGGGCGCCGTGGACGAAGACTTCGAGGGGGAGCGGATTGTCCTTTTGAGCGGCCTGCATGGCCTCGATTTCGGCGATGGAGTTTTCGCGGGCGAGGACGACGAGCTCGGCGCCGAGGCCGCGGGCAAACTCGACGCCGGCGGTGCTGGTCACGCTCATCTGCGTGGAGCCGTGGATCGGGAAATCAGGCGAGAGGCGGCGGATGAGGCGGCAGATGCCGATGTCTTGGACGATGGCGGCGTCAACTCCGGCGGCGATGATGGCGCGGAGGAATTCTTCGGCGTCGGGTAACTCGGGAGTGAAGATGAGGATATTGAACGTTACGTAGCCGCGCACGCCGCGCCGGTGGAGGAACTCCATGAGCGCGGGGAGATCGGCGAGGGTGAAGTTCTTCGCGCGCATGCGGGCGTTGAAACGTTCGAGGCCGAAGTAAACGGCGTCGGCGCCGTTCTCCACGGCGGCACGCACGCAGTCCCAGTCGCCGGCGGGCGCGAGCAGCTCGGGCCGCGTGAGGGGACGCGGAGAGGCCGTGGCGGCGGATCGAGCGGGGGCGGCGGAGGACATGGTCGTGGGGCGAACGATGCGCACCGGGGGTGGAGGAGCAAGCCCGGCGGGTTTGTCACTTATTAAGTGACAAACTATTTGTGTCGGCCGTGGCGGAAGATGTCGAAGATGACGTAAAAGCCGAACAAGGCGGAGAGCATGTAGCCGACCATGCCGAGCGCGGGATAACCGAAGAGACGGGGGCCGACGTTGGTGTGGATAATGAGCGAGGAGCCCACGATCAACGAGCCGATGATCACGCCGAGGGTGATGCGGTTGGCGGCGGCCTTGAGCGCGTCGTCGAGTTCCTCAAGGCCCTTGTGCTGGAACTTAATGGTGAGGTCGTCGTGCTCAATGCGGCGAATGATGCGGAAAATCCCCCCGGGGAGCTCTCGCGCGCCGGTGAGCATCGAACGCACGAAGGCGCGACTCTCGCGCACCATCGCGCGGGGGCCGGTGCGTTCGCGCTGCAATTCCTTCAGGACGGGACGGGCAACGTCGCGCAGGTCGAACTCGGGGTCGAGGCTGCGGGCCACTTCCTCGATCGAGAGCACGGCTTTCGCCATGAGCGAATAGTCGCGGGTGATGTTGATGCCATTCTGGCCGAAGATGAAGAGGAGCTTGAGCATCGCCCGGCCGAGCTGGATGCGGTTGATCGCGCGGTTGAAATCCTCCCGTAGGGCGAGGGTGACGTCGCGCTCCATGGCGCGCAGGTCGGCGCGGCCGCTGGGGCTGCCTAGCTCGGCGGCGATCTGCACGATGCGCTCGGCATCCTGATCGACGGCGGCGAGAAAAAGATCGGCGAGGCCGAGACGCAGCCGACGCGTGAGGTTGCCCGCCATGCCCCAGTCGAGGAAGCAGAGGCGGCCGTCGGGCGTGACGAGGACGTTGCCGGCGTGGGGGTCGGCGTGGAAAAAGCCGGCAATGAGCACCTGGTGAATGAGCGAGGTGCCTCCGTTGGCGGCGATGCGCTTGGCCTCGGCGGGAGCAAGCCGGGCGGAATCGACCGTCACGCCGGTGATGTGTTCCATCACCAGGACGCGTTCGCTGGAGAGTTCATCGACCACGTAGGGGGCGAAGACCCGGTCGGGGATCGGGTTAAGCGCGTTGAAATATTGCTGGTTGCGCGCCTCGTGCCGGAAATCGAGTTCGCGGAGGAGGTTTAACTTAACTTCTTCGACGACGGCGGGGAGGTCGTAGGGCTGGAGAGCTTCGACGCGTTGGTGGAGCTGGGCGGCGAACCACGTGAGCAGGTCTAGGTCGGCCTCGACGGTCTTAAGCAGATCGGGGCGCTGGACCTTGACGGCGACCTCGCGGCCGTCGTGAAGCTTCGCAAAGTAAACTTGGGCAAGCGAGGCGCTGGCGATGGGCGTCTCGTTAAACTCGGCGAACGACTGCGAGATGTCGGCGGGGAGCTCCTCCATGAGCACCGCGTGCATCGCGGAGAAAGGCAGAGGGCGGACGGAGTTTTGCAGTTTTCGCAGTTCGTAGATCAGCGCGTGCGGCAGGGTGTCGGGCCGCATGCTCATAAGCTGGCCGGCCTTCACGAAGGTCGGGCCAAGTTCCTCCAGGGCCAGACGCGTGCGCTCCCAGAGCGTGCGGTTTTCCTTGGGCTGGGGGACGAGGCGCTGCCACCAGCCGCCCTGCGGGTCGATCTGGTTGAGCAGGTTGGCAAAGCCGTGCTTTGCGAGGACCGTGAAGATCTCCTTCGCGCGAACGGCGTTGCTTAGGAAGTCGAATGGTCTCACGGCTCGCCGGAGCGGGTGGGGGGATGGGCGAGTTTGCTTTCGAGGACGCGGATGCGTTCTTCAAGCGTGGCGATGTGGGCCTTGGTCTCGGCGCTGGACTGGTGGGTGAACTCCTTGATTTTGGCGCCGAGCGTCTGGCTCATCTCGTCGAATTCCTTGCGGCCCTGTTCGGCGATTTTTTCGGCGATGATGCGGGCGTCGTCGGCCTTGACTTTGCCTTGCTTGACGTAGTCGCCGAGGGCGTCTTCGACTTTTTCCTTAGTGATGACGGCGGCGCCCACGCCCGCGAGGAGGGTTTTTTTGATTACATCGATCATAATATAGGGAGGTTGATCCCGTTTATGACACGGGCAACCGCAAAGGGTTGCGCGGGCGTCAATCCGCCACGACCGCCATGGCCATGCCTCCCGGTTGGCCGGGCTTCGCGGCGTGCGGGGCGGCGGCGCGCAGCCACCAAGCAAGGAGGAGGGTGAGTGCAAACGCCACGATCGCCAGGTAGCTCACCCGTTCGTAGCCGACCAGCCGGCCCGAGGCGGCGCGCGTGACGAGCAGGCCGGACATCAGGTTGGCGATGCCGCTGGATGCCTGCTGGACGGCGGAGTTCACGCTCATGAAACCGCCGCGGTAGCGCGCCTCCACGGAGTTGGTGATCATGGCCATCGTCGGGGTGAAACGGCCCGACATGGTGATGAAAAACAGGGAGGTGAGCGCGAGGGTCGCGGCGATCGGCGTCGGGCCGAGGTGCGTGATCAGGAATACGGCGACGACGGCCCCCGAGCTGATCCAAGCGAGCACATGCAGCTTGTCGTGCCGGTCGGAAAGCCGGCCGATGATCGGCGTCGTGAAGAGCGTCGCCAGCCCGCCGCACAGATAAACGTAAAATAGGTGCGGCTCGCTCAAGCCGGTGTTGGCCACGAGCGATGGTGCAAGGAAAGGGATGACGGAGGCTCCCGCGAACACGAGCGCGGCCGTGACCAGAAAGCCCCGCCCGTGCACCGGGTGCGTAAGAATCTCCCACATCTGGCGGCCGGGTGCGTGCGCGCCGCCGCAGGCGGCAACGCGGGCAGGAACCGCGAGGCGACCAGCCAGATGGGCACGCTCAATCCCGCGAGCAGCACGAACGGTGCGTGCCATTCGAAGGCGTTGGCGAGAAAGAGGCCGGCGGGCACTCCCAGCACCGAGGCGAGAGGAAAAGCCGTCATGACCATCCCCATGCCGTAGCCGCGTCTTTCAGGGGGAACAACATCGCCCAAGATCGCCAGGATCAGCGAGCTGGAAGCCCCGCCGAACGCCCCGGCGGCCAGGCGCGCGACCAGCAGCCAGTGGTAGTTGGGCGCGAACGCGCAGCCCAGCGTCGCGAGGCCAAACCCGGCGTAGAGGGCGAGCAGGGCTTTTTTGCGGTCGAGACGGTCGATGAAAAATCCGCCCAGAAAGCCGGTGACGGCGGCGGCGAGTCCGTAGGCGGCGACCAGATAGCTGAATTGCACAGGGGAGATCCCGAACACCCGCATGAGGTTCGCACCGAGCGGCATCATGATCATGAAGTCCATGACATGGGTGAACTGCACGGCGGCCAACGTGAAGAGCACGGTTCGCTCAGGGACGCCCCGTCGGTGGTGGTGCGGGGGATGGATCATATTGCGCACCGTGATTAAATTCCTGCCATCCGCAAACGGCGCGGCGTTAAACGTGCGGAGGCGTCTCGGTCGGCGTCCCGGTCGGCGGCTCTGGCGCGGGCGGGGGGGCGAGCGGGTGCGGCAAGGCTGAGATTTCGGGGAGCGCCGGCTTGATCGTGTGACGGCTGGTCGGCGGCGGTTCGACCAGGGCGCGCTTGATTTCATCCTCCACGCCTGAGGTGGCTTTTTTTATTTCGCGGAGCGTCTTGCCCAGGCTGCGGGCGAGTTCGGGCATGCGTTCGCCGCCGAAAAGAATCAGCACGATGATCAAAACCAGGATGATCTCTCCGCCGCCAATGCCACCGAAAAGCGCGAAAAATGTGTGGGCGGACGACATGTAGTTTTTGCGATGTTATTTGACCGCGATTTCGACCACGAAGCTTTGGGACTTGCCGGGTTCGACCCAGTGGAGGCCGACCTTGGTTTCAGGGGCGTTGGGCGGGCCCATCCACGGCTCCACGCAATAATAAGGGGCCGCGTCGTCGGGGCTCCATGTGACAAACGTCGCCTCGGGAGGGGGGACGGCGGCGGTGCCGTTGCACACGGCTACTTGGCCGGGCGCATTCGGCTGGCCGAACACGACGGTATTGCTCTTCAAGCCGAGGTGAAACGTGTCAACGAGGGCTTTGTTGTTAAGCGGTTCCTCGGGTTTCAGCACAGGGCCCGTGATGAGCTGGCCGGTGGCATCCTGACGGAGCGTGCGGGTGGACGGGACGCGGATCGCGTAGTCGGCGCGCGATAGGCCATCCCTCCAGGGCACTGTAAAATAAAAATGATGCCCCGCGCTCCAGGGAATGGGCAGGGAGTCGAAATTCCGGAGCGTAAACTCGCACGAAAGCCCGAGCTCGGAAAAACGGTAGGCGACGGTGAACTCGTAGTTGAACGGGTAGGCTGCCTGAGCCTCGGCGTCGGGCGCGAGCACGGCGTTGAAGCCGCGCCCATTCATCAGGGTGACCTTGAAAGAGCCTTGTCGCGCGAAGCCATGCATCGGCATGGGGCGGCGACCGCCTGCGGGGTCGTTCCAGAAGCCGGGTTCGCCGCGGTCAAAGGTGCGTGCGTTGAAAGGAAAGAGGATCGGGTTGCCGCCGCGAACCTTGTGGAAATCGTCGAGCGTCTTGAGCTCCGGCCAATAGACGATGTCGCGCACTGAGCCGTCGCCGAGCGTGAGATGCCAGTTCATTAGACGTGCGCCGTGTTCGGGCATGGCAAGAAAGGTCGAGTTGCCGACCTGCCAGCGCGTGAGCGTCTGCCCGAGATAAGGAACTTTCTCCATGTGCATGGTCAGTAAGCGATGACTAGCCGCGTGCGTAAAGTTTTTCCGTGAAACTCCTGGAGATGGAAACGCGGTCCGGATTTCCAACCTCTTAACGCTTGTGAGTTTTGTGGCGGGATGAAAATCTACTCCTGTTTCTGAACCAGCCAGCCTTATGACAACCATCCTGCTCCTGTTCGTCCTCGGCACCGTCTTGCTCGTGCTCGATCTCTTTGTCCCGGGCCCGATCATGAGCGCGATCGGCGTCTTCGTGCTGCTGGTGGGAACGGGGCATGCTTTCAATCTTTATGGTGTGGCTGGCGGGCTGGAGGCTTTTGCGGCGGGCGCGGCCCTGCTGGGAATCGCGCTCTACGTCGAATACGGTCTCCTGCCCAGGACTGCCTTTGGTAAACGCTTTTTCCTGCACGCCGCGGTCAAGGGCACCAGCCAGACGCCCGCTGCCGACACCTCTTCGCTTACCGGTCGCGAATGCGTCGCCCTCACCCCGCTCATGCCTACGGGGCAGGTCGAGGTTGACGGACGCCGCCATGAGGCGTTGTCCCTCGACGGTCATGTCGAGCGCGGGGCGCGGCTCAAGATCACCGGAGCCCAAAACTTTTCTTTAACCGTCACAAAATTATGAGTCCTGGAAATATTGTTTTTATCATCATCGTCGTCTTCGCCGTCGTCATCGCGGCGATCGTCTTTTCGTTCTTCAGCGTGTGGCTGCGCGCCATGCTTGCCGGCGCGCCCGTCGGCATGCTCAACCTCCTCGCGATGAAGCTGCGGCAGGTGCCGTTCAGCCTGATCGTTGACGCCCGCGTCACGGCCAAGAAGGCCGGCATCGAAATCCCGATCGACGATATCGAGGCCCACTATCTCGCGGGCGGCAACGTTGTCCCCACCGTGCAGGCGCTCATTGCCGCGCAAAAGGCCGGTATAGAACTCAATTGGAACCGCGCATGCGCCATCGATCTCGCGACCAAAGGCTCCGGCAAATCCGTGGTCGAAGCCGTCCGCACCTCCGTCGATCCCCGCGTGATCGATTGCCCCAATCCCGCCAGCGGCCGCACGACCATCGACGGCGTGGCGAAGGACGGCATTCAGGTTAAAGTGAAGGCCCGCGTCACGGTGCGCACGCATCTCGAACGGTTCGTCGGCGGCGCCAAGGAAGAGACGATCATCGCTCGCGTGGGCGAGGGTATCGTCACGACCATCGGCTCGGCGGCGAGCTACAAGACGGTGCTCGAATCGCCCGACAGCATTTCCAAAACCGTGCTCGCGCGCGGTCTCGATGTGGGCACGGCCTACGAGATTCTCTCCATCGACATCGCCGACGTGGACGTGGGCGAAAACGTGGGCGCCAAGCTTCAGGAAGCCCAGGCCGAGGCCAACAAGAACATGGCGCAGGCCCAGGCAGAAATCCGCCGCGCCGCCGCCGTGGCGCTCGAACAGGAAATGAAGGCCCGCGTGCAGGAGATGCAGGCGAAGGTGGTCGAGGCGCAGGCCCAGGTGCCGCTCGCGCTCGCCGAGGCGTTTCGCAACGGCAAGCTCGGTGTCATGGACTACTACAAGATGGAAAATATCCAGTCCGACACCGCCATGAGGAAGTCCATCGCGCAGCCCGACGACAAAAAGTAATCTGCGTCTCCGCGAACGTTAACGCCCCGCTTCTCCCGTGATCTTCGACTGGCTTCTCAAGCATCCCGTGCTGATCTTCCTGATCATCGCGGGCGTGTCTTCGCTGCTCAAGAAGCTCAAGCCCGAGTTGGGCGAGCAAAAGCCGGCGCCACCGGCCGATCCGCAGACGCTGCAAAGCGACTTTGACGAGATCGAGCGCACGCGGCGTATTCAGGAGGAAATCCGCCGCAAAATCGCCGAGCGTCGCGGGCAACTCGCGCCGCCGCCGGTGCCGCAGCAGGAACCCGAACCACTGTCTCTTTCGCCAAGGTGGACCGAGACCGCCGAGGAACGTTCGCCTTACAAGGTCGAACCTCCGCCGTTGGTGGAGACAATGACGATTGATCCCGTGCTGGAACGCCAGCGCGAGCTGGCCGAGCAGCTCGCCGTGCTCAAGGCGGCGCAGCACGTGGCGCTCAACCGTGCCTCATGGGCGGTGTCGAAGCCTGAGGAAACCGAGGCTGAGGCGGTGGCGGCGCGCGCCGACGATGTCCATGGCCTGCGCGAACTGCGCAACGCCCGCTCCCTGCGCAAGGCGATCATCCTGCGCGAAGTGCTCGGTCCGCCGGTGGCGCTGCGTTAAGCAAGCCGGACGGAGCTTGGTTTACGGACACAAAAAGGCCGCCCGTTACGACTGGGCGGCTTTTGTTTTGAAAAGTTACGGTGCCTTAACGGTGGAGCGCTTCAGGAACTGGCCGGTCTTGCCGTCTTTCAGCGGATACAGCGTGCCGCCGGCCTCGACCTGCACGCTTAGATTCTGCGGCTGGTCGGTGGTGATGGTGATTTCACTCAGGCGCGGGACGGAGCGGTTTTCGCCCGCCTTGAGCATTCCGCGATAGAGGACGGTGCCGTTGCTGTCGGTCAACGTGACCAGATCGATCGGGTTGGAGGCCACGATGCCGAGCGAGCGTTCGCCGGGCTGGGGCCTGACCCAGGTGACGTTGTCGGCGGGGGCCGGGGCAGGGGCGGGCTTGGTTTTTCCCAAGGCGCCGACGACCCAGATGATAAGGAGGATAAGCACGACGCCACCACCGATGAGAGCGCCGATTTTAAGGATGAGATTGGGATCGATGGAGAAGCCGCCGCCGCCGCTGCCTCCGCGCGGGCGGAAGGTCGCCGGGTTGTTGTCGCCGGAACCGGAGGCAACCGGTTCGCTGCCGGGCGTCATTGCCGAGGCGGCGGCGGAAGGGGCGGGGCGGGAATCCTCGGCGTTTTTGCTGGCGGAGGCGACCGAGAGATCCATGCGGCCGTAGATTTCGCGATTGATGGCGCGGCCGTGTTTCTGGTCGCTCAAGCCGAGGGCGAGGTAGTCGTTGGAGATCTTGTCGCCGGAGAGTTTCAGGTAAACGGCGTAGTTGCGGAGGAAGCCGCGGACGTAGATTTCCGGGAGGCGGATATCGAACTGGTTGTTCTCGAATTTGTGCAGGTAGTCGCCGCGGATTTTGGTGCCCTCGGCCGCTTCACGGATGGAGATGCCTTTGCGTTTGCGGGCTTCTTCGAGACGTTCACCGATGGTCTGCATGGATTGGAAGTAAGGAAAAGAAACGGGGAGGGGAAGCAGGATTTACAATGGGGAAAGCTGGAAAGTGGGAAACAGAACTCTGTTACATACGGTTTGGGGCTGTTTTCCTGATTTCCAGCTTTCCATATAAATATCAGAGACTGTCCAAGTCTTTCAGTATCTCGCGGGGGCTGGAGCCGTTTTCGGGGCCGACGATGCCCTTGTCCTCCATCAGGTCCATGATGCGGGCGGCGCGGTTGTAGCCGATGCGGAGGCGGCGCTGGATCATCGAGGTGGAGGCGCGCTTGGTGGAGCGGAGCACGTCGAGAGCCTGTTGAAACAACTCCTCGTCGTCGCCCATGTCGCCATCGGCTCCGCCGTCGTCGTCCTCGTCGTCTTCGGAGGCGGCGCGGTCGATCTGTTGCTGGACGGACTGGGCGTATTGGGGCGGGCCGTTGACCTTGAGGAAATCGACGAGCTCGAGGATTTCCTCGTCCGAGACGAAGGCGCCCTGCGCACGCAGGAGGCGGGAGCTGCCGGGAGGAGAGAACAACATGTCGCCGCGGCCGATGAGCGTTTCGGCGCCTTTGCCGTCGAGGATGGTTCGGGAGTCCACTTGCGAGGCGACCTGGAAGGCGATGCGGGAGGGAAGGTTGGCCTTGATGACGCCGGTGATGACGTTCACGGAGGGGCGCTGAGTGGCGATGATGAGGTGGATGCCGGCGGCGCGGGCGAGCTGGGCGAGGCGGGCGATGCTTGTTTCGATCTCGGCGGGGGCGACCATCATCAAGTCGGCGAGTTCGTCTATGATCGCGACGATGTAAGGCAGGCGATCGGGGAGCGGTTCGTCGAGGTCGAGCGTGGTGGGATCAACGCCGTCGAGGGCGCCCTGCTGTTCCGGCGGAGGGAACTCGGGGGTGGCGGTCTTCTTGCGGTTGTTGAAGCCGACGATGTTTCGCACGTTGCACTTGGCGAAAATCTGGTAGCGCTGCTCCATCTCGCCGAGAAGCCACTTAAGCGCGCCGGGGACCTTTTTCGGCTCGGTGACGACCGGGATGAGCATGTGCGGAAGGGAGTTGAAGACCTTCAACTCGACGACCTTCGGATCCACCATGATGAGGCGCACATCCTTCGGGCTCTTGGAGTAGAGGATGGAGGCGACGATGGAATTTATGCACACCGATTTTCCGGAGCCCGTGGCGCCAGCGATGAGCAAGTGGGGCATCTTGGTGAGGTCGCTGATGAGCGGTTTGCCGGAGACGTCCTTGCCGAGCGCGATGGGCAGCTCGTATTTGGAGGAAACCCAGTCCTCGCTCTCTACAATCTCGCGCATACCGACGGGCGTGGGGTGCTGGTTGGGCACCTCGACGCCGACGGCGGCTTTGCCCGGAATGGGGGCGAGAATACGCACCGACTGGGCGCGCATGCCGAGGGCGATGTTTTTATCGAGGCCGGAGATTTTTTCGACGCGGACGCCTGCGGCGGGAGCGAGCTCGTAGCGGGTGATGACGGGACCGACGTGGATCTCGCCGAGGGTGACTTCGACGCCGAATTCGCTGAGGATGCGCAGAAGGTTCTGGGCGTTTTGCGCGTGCTCCAGCTCGGAGTTTTCGGCGGAAGGGCGCACCTGTTCCTTCAGGATTGAAAGTGGGGGGAACTTGTAGTTTTCGTCGTTAGTCTGCGGGAGCGCGACGATCCTGGCCTTCTTGGTCTCCTCGGGCTTGACGATGTTGAGCTCGAACTTGCCGGTGGTTTCGGCGACGAGAGGCTTCGTGTCGGTTGCGGGAGCGCCCGGGGGTGCGGGTTTGATGACCTTTGGTTCAGGCTGAAGAGCGTCGTCGGTCTCGGGCTTCGGGGCGAAGGGGGAGTTTGTGAGACCGGTGCGTGGAAGGGTAAGTTTTTTTGTGGGGGGAGGCGCCACCGTTGTCGCCACGGCCGATGCGACTTGCGCGGCTTTGGCCTCGGACTGTTTTTGGACTTCGAGCTGTTTACGTAGATCTGCGGTCTGCTTTTTCTCTTGGGTGCGGCGTTCGCGCCATGCCTGGAGGGCTTGAGTCAGCTTTTCGAATTCGGCGGTGATGTCTCTTGTGACGATAAACATGAATGCCACACAATAGATGGTGCCCAGAAGCAGAACTGAACCGAAGACGCCCAGCGTATCCTTGAAAATATCCTGATAAATGAGATCCCCGAGCCTTCCGCCGAGTTTCTGGGTGAAATACTGGCTCGCGCCAAAGCTTTCGACCATGGCGGCAAGTGCGGAGCCGGTGGTGATGCAAATGCCCATGGCAACAATGCGCGTGCCCGCGAGTTGCCTTGCGTTGCGCAGGGCCACGAACGACATCCAGAAGAGAAAAAGAGGGACGAGCCAGGTGCTGATGCCGATGAGATTGAGCGACCACCAAGTGCATTCCGCGCCGATGATTCCCACCGGGTTGGGAACGGCGTGGATGTAGTCCGTGCTCGTCTGTCGACTTTGACGGGGGTCGTAAAACACCAGGGCAACCAACACCAAAAGCCCGATCAAAAGACATGAACTTCCCGCAATCCAGCGAGGCCGATGGCGTGGCGGCTCAAAAGAGGGGACGTTGTTTGAGTTTGAACTCTGTGGCTTGGGCATGTGTTTTCGATCTTGGGCAGCCGGTTGGATACCACGCCAACGCCATGCTCCGTCAAACGCAATATTCCCCCGTTGTATTTTCGCGCTCAACTTGGCTGCCTGCAATGAACTCCTTTCTTAGGCTTAAGCCTCTCTATCAGGACCGCGTTTGGGGCGGTCGCGGTCTGGAAACCGCGCTCGGTCGCGCGTTGCCGCCGTCCCGCCCCATCGGCGAAAGCTGGGAAATCGTTGACCGTCCGGAGGCCCAGTCCGTCGTGGACGGAGGCGAGTTTGACGGCAGGACGCTTCGGCGGGTGATCGCGACCCGCGCCGCCGAGGTGATGGGACCGCACTGGCCGGCGGACAAACCATTCCCGATTATTGTGAAGTGGCTCGATTGCAAGGAGCGCCTCAGCCTGCAAGTCCACCCCCCCGCCGCGATCGCACCCGCCCTCAAGGGCGAGCCGAAGACGGAGAACTGGTATATCGCCGCCGCCGCTCCGGGTTCGCATCTCATCGTCGGCTTGAAGCATGGAGTCACCCGCCCCCAGTTTGAAAAAGCCCTCGGCGACCTCACGCTCGAAGCGTGCGTGCACCGGTTTCCCGTGACGGCGGGTGATTCCATTCTTGTGCACAGCGGCCAGATCCACGCCATCGATGGCGGTAATCTCATTCTGGAGATCCAGCAAAACTCTGACACGACCTACCGCGTTTACGACTGGGGACGCGTCGGTCTCGACGGCAAACCGCGTCAGATGCACGTCTCGGAATCACTGCAATCCATCCGTTGGGACGATTTCGAGCCGGCGCCCGTGCGCGGCGAACGGAAGTCGGCGGTGATCGCGGATGCGAAGGAATTCCGCATTTGTCGTGTGCTGCTGGAGGCGGGCGAGACGCTGAGTTTTGCCGCAGGCGAGAGGCCGCGTATCCTGAGCGTCGTCGAAGGCCGGCTCGTCACGCCGGGTGGCGAAGTGCTCACGCGTGGTGACAACGTGATCCTGCCATACTCGGTAAAAAATTCATTTAACACCGAAGTCGGCTCTCTCGTTCTGGTAACGGAGAACTTTTAAGCGCAGGTTAGGTCTAACCCAAAAGGTTATGACTACAACTGGACAACATTCCTCCCGCGGCGGCGTCATGCTGAAAACGCTGATGTGCCTTGCGTGCATGGTGGCGATGATGACGTTGGGATGGATGCTGTTTTTGCCCGGTCTGCTCACGAGCGTGCTCGAGAAGCGCACCGGTTTCATCACCCGGGTGGATTCGATTTATGCCAACCCGTTCAAGGGCGAGATTAACCTGCGCGGCCTGGTTATGGCCAACCCTGTCGGTTTCGGGCACGCGGAGTTTCTCGATTTGCGCAAGTTTACCGCCAAGGCCGACCTACTTTCGCTTTTTGGCGATCACCCCGTGATCGACATGAGCACGATCGACGTGGCACGCGTCACCGTCGTCACGAATGCCCAAGGCGTGAACAACGTCGATCTGTTGTCGCGCCGCCTGTCATGGTTGCCCGATAAAAAGGCAAAGCCTCAGTCGCCTGCCGCCTCGGTCGATTCCCCGCTGAAATTCCTTATCCGCCATCTCGACGTGCATCTTGGCGAGGTCGTGGTCGTAAACGACAGCGGCAAGACACCCGGCACGCAGCTCACGCCGCTGAACTTCCAGCACACTTACACGAATGTCACCAGCGGCGACAAGTTCCTCGCCGATACCGCCCCGAGTCTGAACGGCGTCACGCTGGCCGCGCTCCTTCCCGGCGACACGGGCAAAGCGCTCGACGCGGCCACCCAGCTGGCTTTGCCCCGTCAGACGTATGCTTTTCGCAGGGCTGGAGAAAAAGACAGCGCGGCGATGCCGACACTTGAAGAAAAGCCGAAGCCTTGATTAGGTTGTCGGCTTATATGAACGAGTCCGCGTCCTCCCCTACCGAATCCACGCCTCCCGCCACCTCATCGGTGCCCGCCACGCCGTCGCCTGCCGCGGAGCCCAAGGCAGCGCCCGCCCTGCCTGAAATCGATCTTCCCGCCGAGCTCGCCGCCGCCAAAAAAGAGGCGGCCGACAACTACGACCGCTACGTCCGCTCCGTGGCCGACATGGACAACTTTCGCCGCCGCACCGTGCGCGAAAAGGAAGAGCTCCGCCAGTTTGCCGCCTCCAAGGTGCTGGAAGACCTGCTTCCCGTCCTAGATAACCTCGGCCTCGGTCTCGCGGCGGCCAAGGCGCCCAATGCCGATCTCAAGACGCTTGTCGGTGGCATTGGCATGGTGGCCGAGCAGCTCAAGTCCTCCCTTTCCAGCCACGGCCTTAAGGAAATCAACCCGCTCGGCCAGCCGTTCGACGCCAATCTCCACGAGGCGATTTCCCAGCAGCCCAGCGACACCGTCGCAGAAGACTCGGTCGTGACGGTTGTGCGCACCGGTTATTCGCTGAATGGCCGCCTGCTGCGTCCGGCCTCGGTGATCGTTTCCACGGGTGCCGCCGCAACCGAGGCCAAGGCCTGATTTCCACCATGGCTCAACAAGATTACTACGCACTGCTGGGTGTTGAAAAAGGCGCCAACGATGAGGAGCTGAAGAAGGCCTACCGCAAGAAGGCCATCCAGTTTCATCCCGATAAAAACCCCGGCAACAAGGAGGCGGAGGAGATGTTCAAGAAAGTCTCCGAGGCCTACGAAGTTCTTAAGGATGCCGACAAACGCGCCGCTTATGATCGCTACGGTCATGACGCCTTCAAGCAGGCGGGCGGCGCGGGTCCGCGCGGCCCGGCCGGCGGTGGAGGTGGCGGGTTTCATGATCCGCGTGATATTTTTAACGATATATTCGGTGGCGCCGGCGGTGGTGGAGGAGCCGGGGGGATTTTCGAGGAAATGTTTGGCGGCGGTGGAGGCGGTCGCGACAGCGGTCGTGACGGCTCCGATTTGCGCTACGATCTCGAAATCTCCCTTGAAGAAGCGGCCAAGGGGCTCGAAAAAGAAATCAGCTTCCGCAAGGCCGTCACGTGTGAGCGTTGCCACGGCAACGGAGCTGAACCCGGCTCGAAGAAAGTCACGTGCCCGACCTGCAAAGGCCACGGTCAAGTCCGTCGCAGTGGAGGCATTATCACCTTCACCCAGACGTGTCCGACCTGCGGCGGCAGTGGCCAGAAGATCGAAAAGGCCTGTAACGCGTGTCGCGGCGAAGGTCGCACGGCGCAAACCACGAAGCTCAACGTGCGCATCCCTGCCGGTGTCGAAACGGGTTCGCGCCTCCGCTCCAGCGGCAACGGCGAGGCCGGCATGGCCGGTGGACAGGCGGGCGACCTCTATATCGTTCTCGCCGTGCGCGACCACGAACTGTTCGAGCGCCATGGCAACGACCTCTTCTGCGAGATTCCGATCAAATTCACCCTCGCGACCCTCGGCGGCGCGCTCGAAGTGCCCACGCTCTTCGGCAAGGCTTCGCTGAAAATCCCCGCCGGCACGCAGAGCGGCACGACCTTCCGTCTCAAGGCCAAGGGCATGCCCGGCCTGCGCGGCGGAGCGGGCGACCAGCTCGTGCGCGTCCAAGTCGAGGTGCCGCAGTCGCTCACCAGCGAACAACGGAAAATTCTCGAAGAGTATGCGCGCGTAAGCGGCGACGCCGACGAACCCATGGCGAAAAGCTTCTTCGATAAGGCCAAGAAGTTCTTCTGAGCTCTGCCATGCGCGTCGTCATCCTCGGTTCCGGTCGCGGCTCCAACACCGAAGCCATCCTGCTCGCCAAACAGGCGGGCCGGTTGGGCCGCGCCGAGGTCGTGCAGATTTTTTCCGACCATCCGGACGCGGGCATCCTTGAGCTGGGGCCGCGTTTCGGCGTGCCCGCGACCTACCTCGATCCCGCGCCGTTCAAGACGAAGTTGGATGGCGAGGGCGAGCTGCGCTACATCGACGCGATCCGCGAAAGTCGGGCCGATCTCATCGTGCTCGCGGGCTTCATGCGCGTCATCAAGCCGCGCTTCCTTGAAACTTTTGCGGGTAAAATCATCAACCTGCACCCGAGCCTTCTGCCGAGTTTTCCGGGACTCGATGGTATCGGCCAAGCGTGGCGGCGCGGCGTGAAGGTCGCCGGCTGCACCGTCCACTACGTCACGCAGGAAGTGGACGGCGGCCCGATCATCGACCAGGCGGTCGTGCGCATCGAGCCGGGCGACACGTTGGAAAGCTTCACGGCCAAGGTCCATGCGGCCGAGCACGCGCTGTTACCGGCGGTGATCGCGCGGTTGAGCGAATGCTGAGCGATGCATTGAAGTAAGCCTGAAGGCTTTCGGAGTAAGCGAATCAAGAATTGGCGTAAGTGTAGAATCTATTGCTTAAATCTAATGATAGATCCTAGTGAGCGAAAATATATTTTTGTAGGACTATTATCTCTTTTAGGAGATATAGTGTATATCTCTTTAAGTCTAAATGTTATCTTAATGCGTTGAAATAAGATTTCTTTAAGCGTAAAAACTCTTGATTGAGCGCTAAAAATCACCGAAAATGCCCGGAAGACAGGGTAAAATCCCGAAA
Source organism: Verrucomicrobiota bacterium (assembly GCA_025352985.1). Taxonomy (GTDB): domain Bacteria; phylum Verrucomicrobiota; class Verrucomicrobiia; order Opitutales; family Opitutaceae; genus Rariglobus. The sequence goes on along the minus strand of JANXRL010000160.1, from coordinate 2,305 downwards.
AACGTCCGTTTTTTGCCAAAAGAGCCAACGAAAGCCTATTTTTCATCCTATGAGCGAAATCAACCCGACAAACCCGGTGCCGGTGTTAAACGTGGAGCAAGTCGCCAGTCTTCTAGGCAACTCGGCACGATGGATAGCGCTGCGCGAGCTGTGCAAGGAGCCCGCGATGCCGGTGTATGAGCTGGGCCGGCGGATGGGTATCACGCCAGCGGCAGCCTCCAAGCACGTGGCCTTGATGCTCCGGATCGGTGTGGTGACCGCGGTGTATGGCCGCTTGTATGCCTTGGCCCCCGCCTTTCGCCCGCCCCCTGGCACGCTGGAGATCGATTTCGGCCACTGCGTCGTGCGCCTCGACAGCATGTCGTAGTAGACAGCGCCGGATGAAGTATGCAGTGATGCTGATTAGTAGGCCAACGCATGGCAAAAGTTCTTGGGCCGACTGCGGATCAGGTGATTGGTCAAGCCTTGCTCGAAGCGGGTATTTATCCTTGGTTAACAAAATGAAGAAAGCGCTTCGATTATGGGTTTTTTTTATCGCGTTAATGTCGGCCTGTTATGCCGATGCATTCTTCGATAATACACGGAAGGCTGCTGAGCAGGGGGATGCTGAGGCGCAGCTTAATCTTGGTGTGATGTATTGCCAATACGACGGAGTGAAAAGAGATCCCGTTGAAGCAATGAAGTGGTTTCGAAAGTCAGCTGAACAGGGGAATGCAATTGCACAGTATAGGCTCGGGTTTGCATATGATACCGGAGACGGTGTAACGAAGGACCTTGTTGAAGCGGTCAAGTGGTATCGAAAATCAGCCGAACAGGGGGAAGCTATCGCACAATATGACTTAGCGGTGATGTATCATCAGGGAAGTGGGGTAGCCAAAGATGCTGCGGAGGCCGCAAAGTGGTGGCGCCGTGCGGCTGAGCGGGGGAATTCCCAAGCACAATTTATCATCGGCGAACTTTATGCCTTTGGCGATGGCGTGACGCAGGATCATGTGGAGGCTGTGAATTGGTTCAGGAAGGCAGCCTTCCAAGGCCATTCTCAAGCCCAGTATGATCTTGGGCTGGAATATGTCAGTGGAAAGGGCGTAATAAAAGACAGCGTTGAGGGCCTTGCGTGGCTAAATATCGCAGCGATGTCAGGTTCCGAAAATGTCATTAAGTCTAGGGATACGCTCGAACAAGTTGTCGGCCCCGAAGGGGCTCTTTCTTCTCAACAACGTAGTAAACAAATTTTACACGACATAGAATTGGCGAAGCACGCCGCAGGCGCACCTAGCAATAACACGCCGTCAGCTGATGCGTCTTACGCCAGCGAGGATCAAAAACCTAGGATGAGTGGTTCGGGCGCAATTGTTACCACTCAAGGGTATGTTTTGACTGCGGCGCATGTGGTTGTCGGCGCAAAACGACTGACCGTGACAACCGGACGAGGAGTCAGGAATGCCACCATTCTCTGCATCGACGAAGCCAACGATCTCGCGATTTTAAAAATCACCGAAGGCACGTATAAAGCCATCCCGCTTACATCTTCGAAGAAAGTGCAGCTGGGGCAAATTGTCGCCACGATTGGGTTTCCCAATGTAGAGATTCAAGGATTCAGCCCGAAGGTCACACGCGGAGAAATCAGCAGTCTCAATGGCATCGGTGATGATCCGCGTGCATGGCAAATCAGTGTTCCGGTGCAACCAGGCAATTCAGGTGGTCCACTCTTGGATGAGAACGGCAATTTAGTCGGAGTTGTTGTATCAAAACTCGGGTTGAAGGTGGCAAAACTCACCGGTGATATCCCTCAAAACGTGAACTATGCGGTCAAAGGTGCTTACGCTCTCGCTTTGCTTGAACCCTACCTCGGTAACGATGCACCTGAACCAAACCAACCCGCTATCAAGCCCCGTTTCGAGGACATGGTGGCGAGAGCTCAACAGTCGGTCGTCCTGATCTTAGTTTACTAACAGGAAAATTAGTCGGTTGCGGGTGTTTTGAGCATCACGTCGGGTGTTTCTGAGGCTTGCGGCGCGGGCGATGTGAGGTGAGATTGCCGCCTCCCGATGAAAACCAAGGTCTTTGTTGACGGTCAGGAAGGCACCACCGGCCTCCAAATCCATGAGCGGCTCGTGCTGCGCGCGGATGTGGAGCTCATCACCATCGATCCGGCGAAGCGCAAGGACATCGCCGTCAAGGCCGCCTGCCTCAACTCGGCGGACATCGTTTTCCTGTGTCTGCCGGATGCGGCGGCCAAGGAATCGGCCGCGCTCGTCGCCAATCCCAACACCTGTGTGATCGACGCCAGCACCGCGCACCGGAT